>CAMCXT010000009.1 GCA_945883545.1 Chitinophaga pinensis
AAACGCGCTGAAGAAGAAACCGAAAAGGCATAAAAAAACGCCCCGACTTACTCAATCGGGGCGTTTTCATTCTAAGTCAATCAATAAGTTAAGGCTGCCGAAACAGCTGCTGCTGCATTGATATTTCCGTACCCTCGGCTGCTGCTGTATGATGGATAATATTGTGAAGTATTTCTGATTGCTGTGTACACTTGCGATCTGGTTAAAGTTGGACGAGCCGACCAAACCAAAGCAGCAACACCAGCTGTCATTGCGGTAGCACTTGAACTTCCCCCAACATAACTTGGGTTATTACCGCTGCCAGCAAGTGAAAGGGTATTGCGGTCTGAGTTAGAATTTCTTTCCATTGGAACTGTGAAATCAACCTGAGATCCATCATGACAAACATTGCATGTTGAACTGCTTTCGTTAACTCCAGTAACAGCTATACATTCGCCGTGTGCAGCAGGATAAATTACACCATACCAGCTGGTCCATGAAAATGAAGTACCAGCTGCAGCGAAAAGCATTTTGCCTTTGTTGTTTGCGTAAACTACACCATCGTAAAGCACCGAACTATAAAATGGAGTTCCGATGCTCATGCTCACAATACGAACATCTGTGCGGTTACCCATTCTCACCAAAGCATTCTTAACACCTGTTCTTTCTGACGATCCATCGAGCACAACGTCGTTGCAAGCACGGATAAAGTGCAGGTTCGATTTGTATGCAATCCCTGTTGTATTGTTGAGGTTATTTCTTGGCCCTACAGCCAAACCAGACATCGAAGTACCATGTGTACATGAAGTGTAAGCCGATGAGCCCAAAGTGTAATCTGTAGTGATGGTTCTACCTGAAGACAATCCATTAGTAAATTGTGAACCCAACAACGACTGGGCAGAGCTGATTCCTGCATCAATCACACCGATGGTGATACCTTGTCCTTGTGCTGTATTCCAAGCTGTTGGCACTCCAATATTATTGAAATTCCAAGGTAATTTTGCACCCGGAGTGATGGTGGTGAAATCGGCAGCGTTAACAGTTGTTGATGACCCATCACATCCTGAAGATGATCTTTCGATTTGGTCAGGCCAAAAATCGAGCGGTTCGAGATAACGAACATTTTCGAGGTTTGCCAAAGCAGTAAGTACGTTTTTATCGGTCATTTTAATAGTGATGATCGGCAAAATCTGGTCATCTTCCACCAATATTTCTTCCCACTTGAGTGCAGTACCGGTTGATTTGAAGTATTCGTTTTTGATCAACGAAATCAGCTCATCGTGCACTTGTTTCCACTCACCTTTTTGGATGTTGATTTCGTGCAATGTAGGCGTAAGGTCAGTAATTCCGGCAATTTTATAACCGATGGCGAGCGATTGATCACCGTATTGTAAGGCCGACCAAAGTGTTTTGAGGTCTTCGTTTGTCCAACGGAAATCACGTTCAGCTTCCAATTTCCCAACCACATATTGATCGAGTTGTTGTTTAGCGATAGCGTTACCTTCAGGGGCATCAATCGAAACTTTTTTCTTTACCAATGCCGATTTCTGACCGGTTTGTAGAGTTGATTCAGCAATTTCATCTTTTTGAGAGCAAGATTGCAGAAACAATAGGGCAGGAAGCCCCAATACGAGGAGAAGTTTTTTCATGGGCGAATATGAATTTTGAAAGGTAAAGATAGCTTGAAGAAGCATATCCTCGAAATGAAGTTATCCACGATCGCTGTGGAAAATCTCTGAAGATCGGGTGTGGGTGTATTAATGATCTACGACTTCTAGTTTAAACGAAATTCTTGTTCCTGCTCCAGGAGAAGAATCGATGATTAGATCAGAATTGTGGCGCTGCAAAAAATCTCGAGAGAGCATTAGTCCGAGGCCAGAGCCCTTTTCTTTGTTTGTTCCCGAGGTGGTATAGAAAATCTGATTTCTAATTTTTTCAAGGGCTTCAGGTTCTATTCCAACGCCAGAATCGGCCACGGTAGTAATGAATTTCCCCTTCAAAATTGTTCCGTGAATTCGAACAAAACCTCCCGGTTCTGTAAATTTTATTGCGTTTGAAATGAGATTTCGAAGTACAATTTCTACCATGTTTTTATCTACGTTCACCAGCACAGGAACATGGGAGAAATTCATTTGAAGGCTCACTTTTTTGAGGCTCGCCATACCTTCCATTTGATGAAGCACTTGTTTTGTGAGTTCGGAAAGTTCGAGGATCTCAGGTTGAAACTGGATGCCATTGAGTTGACTACGAGACCAAATGAGCTGGTTGTTCATGAGGTTCATGGCGTAATCCACTCGTTTTTCAAGCTCTCCCAAAAGGATGGTTTTTTCTGCTTCAGGAAAATCCGGTTCACGAATCACTGAAACTGAGCTTTTAATAGAAATGAGTGGGTTTCTTAAATCGTGGCTAATGATTGAAAATAAACGTGTTTTGGTGTTGTTAGATGAATTCAAATGTTGATTCAGGCGTTCATATTCTTCAGTTTGAATTTTGAGCTTCTGTTGAACTTCATCGTTAAACTTCAACAAGAAGTACATTGCTAAAACAGTGGTGCTTACAGAGCCAATCACGTTAGTTACAAGATCAATAAATATTTCATCTTGGGTGATTTCTATTCCAATCCCTGGAAACTCAACCACTTCAGAAATGAGCATTAAGCATGCACCTAAAAATGAAATAAACCGGCCAATAAATCTTTGTCTCCCTTGTAGAATAAGCAGGGTGCAAATAATCGCAGGGAGAAAATAAATCGAAACATGAGAATTATTTGAATTGATGACCACCTGCGCAAAAATCATCAAGTATCCATGCGTAAGCATTAAAATTTTGGCTAATCCAACATGGCCTTTTTTGGACAAGTAAATTCCAATGGCATAAATAGGGTGAACCGTTAATGTTACCCAAGCAACAGCATAGTAATTGAAAAAAAATGCAAGAACTACAAAAATGGAAGCCAGAAAAAGGTTTACCAGTAATAGGGTAGAAAACATTCTATTTACTTTCTCAAGTAAAAGGTCATTTTCCTTTTTGATCATCCAGTTACTAAACTGATTTAGCGTATCAATAAATTTTTTCCACACAGCTGCGAAACCTTTTGTTGGATATTGTCGATTTTTTTTGAATAATCAGCTGTCGAAGTTAGAAGAATTTAGTTGAATAGAATGTAAAATCATGGTTGTAATTGAGTCGATAAATCATGGTATTTAGAAGCCTATTTTTCCCTACATTTGCGCGCTTTTTTATCGACATGATCTCAGTTTCAAATCTTTCGCTCCGTTACGGAAAACGTACGCTTTTCGAAGACGTAAATCTTAAATTCATTCCAGGTAACTGTTATGGAATTATTGGTGCCAATGGTGCTGGAAAATCTACGTTTTTAAAAATTCTATCTGGCGAAATCGACCAAACGTCTGGCGAGATCGCGATCACACCAGGCGAACGGATGGCTGTGTTAAAGCAGAATCACTACGAATTCGATGCTTTCCCAGTATTACATACTGTGATGATGGGCCACAAGAAACTGTGGGAAATCATGCTGGAGAAAGAAGCGATTTACTCAAAAGTAGATTTCACAGAAGCTGATGGAAACCGCGCTGCCGAATTGGAAGCCGATTTTGCCGAAATGGAAGGATGGAATGCCGAAAGTGATGCAGCCAATTTACTCAGCGGTTTAGGAATCAGCGAGGAATGGCACAACCGTTTGGTGTCGGATCTAAGTGGAAATCAAAAGGTTCGAGTGCTCCTCGCGCAAGCGCTTTATGGCAATCCTGAAATACTTTTGCTTGATGAGCCTACCAACGACCTCGATGTAAATACCATCGCTTGGCTCGAAAATTACCTTGCCGATTTTACCAATACGGTGATTGTTGTTTCCCACGACCGTCACTTTTTGGATGCCGTTTGTACGCACATTGTCGACATCGACTACAGTAAAATGCGCCAATACACTGGAAATTATTCATTCTGGTACGAATCTTCTCAGTTGATCGCCCGTCAAATGGCCGATCGCAATTCTAAAGTTGAAGACAAGCGAAAACAACTTCAAGAATTCATTGCCCGATTTAGCGCCAATGCCTCAAAATCTCGTCAAGCAACCAGCCGGAAGAAATTACTCGAGAAACTCAATGTAGAGGATCTGCAAGCATCCAACCGGAAGTATCCAGCCATCATCTACAAGCCTGAGCGTGAACCGGGCGATCAAATTCTTCATGTGGAGAATCTGAGTGCGAGCTCAAATGGAATTCAACTTTTCAAGAATCTAACTTTCAACATGCACCGCGACGATAAAATTGCGGTCATCGCCAAAGATCACAACGCTATCACAGCTCTGTTTGAAATCCTCAATGGGCGAAAAGAAGCGGACTCTGGAACATACACTTGGGGAATCACCATTAAACCGGTTTATCTTCCAGTGGATAATAACGAATACTTCAAGAATGACCTCAATTTAATTGATTGGCTTCGTCAGTATTCTACAGATCAAGATGAGACGTACATCCGAGGTTTCCTCGGCAAAATGTTGTTTTCGGGTGAAGAAACTCTGAAGAAAAGTTCGGTGCTTTCTGGAGGAGAAAAAATGCGTTGCATGATTTCTCGCATGATGCTACATTCAGGAAATTTACTCATCCTCGACGAGCCTACCAACCACCTCGATTTGGAGAGTATCACGGCGTTTAATAATTCTGTTTCGGAATTCAAAGGGCCAGTATTGCTCACATCGCATGACCATGCATTTATGCAATCTACAGCTACGCGTGTGATTGAGTTGTTCCCTAAAGGATTTATCGATCGACAATTGACTTACGACGAATACCTCGAAAATTCGGCTGTTTCAGAAAAGCGTGCTGAATATATCCGTTGATTTTCGTTAAGCCGATTATTGTCTTGATGTAAGAAAGGTCGCCTCGCTGCTGCTTTTTGAGAATCATAGAAGAATAACTGCTCGAATTTATTGCTCTATAGCCCGATTTTACTGGTGGTTGCATGAAGTTATAATGCTATGCCAACCGACATTGCGCTGTTGTAGGTTTTTCACCCGAATTCATCCAACAAAGGTTATCCATTTGCGTTAATCAGGCAAAAGGCAACGTTATGTTAGGATTTTACCAACCAATTTCAAGCTGGACCCACCTGTTGGCGGGTATTGTAACGATTGCTACAGGCTACCTACTCATTCGAAAAGGATGGGGAAACAAATTGCGCGTTGCGTCATTGTTCATTTTTATGGCTGGCATCGTCTTCGTGTTTTTGATGAGTGGAATTTACCACGCACTTGAGCCAGGATTAGGCCGGCAAGTCTTTCGACGTCTCGACTATGCTGCGATTTTCACCATGATCGCTGGCACAGCAACGCCCATTCACGTAATTCTATTTAGAGGAACTTGGAGATGGGGTATGCTGATTTTTCTTTGGACCGTTGCAATTGCAGGTCTTTTACTTACTGTTATACTGATCGATCAAATGCCTGAATGGTTCATCCTAAGTGTGTTTTTTGCAATGGGCTTGTCTGCATTAAGTTCTATGGTAAAAGCCTGGATGATGTATGGCTTTAAGAATATTTCTTACGCCATTTATGGCGGAATCGCTTACAGTTTAGGAGCGATGATCGATTTTTTACATATCGGAGAAATCGTTCCCGGATTAGTTGGTTCGCATGAAGTATTTCACATTTTTGTGATCATTGGAGCATCGATGCACTGGTTATTGATTTACAGGTGGGCAGATCAACCAACACACAATCGATTGGTGTTTATGGTGAAGGAGCGCAATGAAAACGACTTGTCGGCAAAGGCAATTGGAGAATCTTTTGTGATTCATGCAACCTCTCGAAAAGAACTCCGTATCAGGGTGAAGGAAGTATTGAACACACGAATCCATCCCCGATTGATTCCGCAAAAAGTAAGATTTAGATTTTACAAAGATGTGGTGATGAATATGCCTGCTTAACTTAAAGATCTAACTAAAACACTGTTGTTATTGAGCTGAATTGTACTTTGGTTTTTCCTGAATTGTGAATGAACGTTAAAAGTGATTGTTGTTACAACAATTTCTTGGGATGTCGTTTTAATGTTCATGAAACAGCCAAACGAACCCTTAAATTCTGTTCTCATGGCAACATCTATGTTAGAATACAGCAAAATGATTCTCGAGAATGTGAGTTTTGATGCGGCCCTCTTTCGCAAAGAACTCATGAAAGCGATTCAACGGCTTATAGAGCCTGAGCAGGAAGCACTTTTAACTTGGTGCATGGCCAGGTATCAGTATCCCTGAAATGTTTTACGTTTATGTGAACCGGCTCTATAGGCCGGTTTTTTTATTTTCAAGCAATTCATTTTAGATGCAATCAAGCCAATTCAGATTGTATTTTTGCCATTCATGGAAAAGCAATACGACTGTATCATTGTTGGCGGTGGAATCGTGGGATTGGCTACTGCACTAAATCTGATCGAAGCAAATTCTTCGTTGAAAGTTCTTGTCTTGGAAAAGGAAAATGAAGTCGCACTGCACCAAACAGGGAACAATTCAGGCGTAATCCATTCTGGAATTTACTACAAGCCAGGAAGCCTCAAAGCGCTTAACTGTATCAGGGGTTATGAGTTGATGTTGAAGTTTGCTCGTGAAAATGCAATTCCATTCGACTTATGCGGTAAGGTGATTGTTGCCACCTCTGAAGCGGAACTTCCACTGTTGGAGAATTTGTATCAACGTGGTGTTGAAAATGGACTTGGTGGAATCAGAAAAATTACTGCCGCCGAGATTCGCGAGTATGAGCCGCATTGTACAGGTATTCAAGGCCTGCATGTTCCCCATACTGGGATCATCGATTATGGCGAGGTTTCTAGAGTCATGTGCAGAATCATTCGTGAAAAAGGCGGAGAAGTATTCACAAACCATAAGGTCACTGACATTCGGAAAGCATCTCGCGGAGCTGAAGTAGAAGCCGAAGGAAAAATCTTTCCAACGAAACTTGTGATCAATTGTGCTGGTTTGTTTTCCGATCGAATCGCTTCACTCACGGAGGAAAAACTCGATGTACGAATCATCCCTTTCCGTGGAGAATACTATGAATTGCGTGAAGACCGGCGCCATTTGGTAAAAGGATTAATTTATCCAGTGCCAGATCCAAATTTCCCTTTCCTTGGGGTACATTTTACAAGAATGATCAGTGGTGGCGTTGAAGCGGGTCCAAATGCAGTTTTCGCCTTCAAGCGTGAAGGTTACAAGATGAGCCAAGTAAGTTTAAAAGATCTCTGGGGATCATTAAGCTGGCCAGGTTTCCGTAAAGTGGCAGTGAAATATTATAAAACTGGAATCGGTGAGTATTACCGATCGTTTTTCAAATCTGCTTTCACAAAAGCCCTGCAAAAATTGGTGCCTGAAATTCGTGAAGAAGACCTTGTTCCCGCTGGTGCAGGCGTGAGAGCGCAAGCATGCGATAGGATTGGTGGCTTGTTGGATGATTTCAAAATCATGGAAAAAGACTTTGTAATCAATGTGCTAAATGCACCATCCCCAGCTGCCACATCTTCTTTGGCAATAGGAGAAACTGTAAGCAAAATTGCTTTAGATAAACTTCAAGTGAAGTAAAAAAACGCATAAAAAAAACGGAGTCGCAGTGATGGTTGCGTGCTCCGTTTTTGTTGGTTGTGTGCTACTATTTATTATAAAATCCGACCCTATTTACTTTAGGTTTTTGAGCCGATTGGGTATTCCTGTTTTTGAATTATCGATGTGCAACTTTCGATATGTGATTGTGCAAATGTAAATGCACAAATCGAATAGAGGAAATTGATTTTTCTTAATTTTGTTATTGACAACGTCTATCGAATAATATGAATATCCAACAGCTTGAATACATTGTTGCAGTTGACCGTTTGAAGAATTTCACCCGCGCTGCAGATGCTTGTTTTGTTACACAAGCAACACTCAGTGCAATGGTGAAAAAACTTGAAGAGGAACTCGGCTTGCTGATTTTCGACCGCAAGAGCAATCCACCAGTAACAACCGATGCAGGGAAAATCATTGTTGAAGATGCTCAAAAAGTGCTGATGCATTTGCGTGTGCTCACTGAGCGTGTTAGCGATATGAAAGGTAAAATTGCAGGTAAAATTCGAATTGGAATCATTCCAACCATTGCAAATTCATTACTGCCAAGAGTTTTGCGGGGTCTTATGAAGGCTTATCCGGATCTTGAATTTGATATTACTGAAAGAACAACAGATAACATTCTTCGTTCACTCAAGGAAGGTACGATTGATGCCGGTATTTTAGCTACTCCGATCGCCGGAGAACCTATAGAAAAGCGTGTTTTGTATTATGAAGCTTTGATGGTTTATGGAGATTCAGGTTTGAATAAAAAATATTTGTTGCCTGAGGATGTTCGAGACCAACAAATTTGGCTGCTCGAGGAAGGGCATTGTTTAAGGGAGCAATTCATCAACCTTTGTTCCTTGAAAAAGAAGCAGCATACCCCTAAAAATTTAAAACTTGAAGCAAGTTCATTTGAAACATTGCTCAATTTAGTGGATGAATTTGGAGGCTTGACTTTAATTCCAGAACTATTTTATCAGTCGCTTCCCCCTTCAAGAAAAGAAAAGGTAATCTTCTTTGCCGATCCGATGCCCGTTCGGGAAATCAGTATGGTGTATGTTCGTCCATTTGCAAAAATGCGCGCAGTAGATGCGATTTCTGGATTAATTGAACACCTGATCGCTAAAGAACTCAGGACGGCAAATTACCAGCACGACCAAATGCTGGTTGCTGCTATCCGATGACTTAAATATCAAAAAACGTTTAGAGGATTGAACCCGATTGATGGTTTATCATACTCGCCACATAGCGTGTTCGATACAATGCTTAAACCGTTGAATAAATTGTTCAAATTTTATCATGCTTTCATCCTCCAATTTTGTGGTTATTAAGGCCTGTTTTGTTAGATTTGCTTGAAATTCCTAAAAACTGCCCATAAGCGTATAGTTTGCAATGAACCCGACCAGATTATTCCTATTCATTATATTTTTTCTTCCATTAGTTAATGCGGTTTATGCGCAGCCCGAACGAAAAGATTTTCTTATTTTCAATGGCGAACTTCGAGGAGCAGATGGGTCTCTAAGCCCAGATGCAGTTATCCGACTGAATTGTGCTGGTAAAAACGAGTATGTGCGTTTTGACATTGCCACTGGAATTTTCCAAATGAGAGTTGGAGTGAATAAGCAATGTGAAGCATTCTTAGAACAGCCGGGACATGCACCAACCAAAATTGAAATCAGTACGTATTGTCCTGCCGATCTTGTTGGAACTGAAGTTGCCCAGCTCAACGAATTGGGTGTTATCAATCTTCACAAGAAAACTTCTGATATCAACTTTGAATTCAAGTATAAAATTAGCTTCGACCAAGAAATTGAATCTTTCGATTATTCTGAGAATTTTCAAAAGGCTACGAACCGTCAAAAAAAGGAATATGTTGCTGCAGTAGAAGCGGAACAAAGAGCTGCTGCTAGAAAGGATGCAGATGAGTTAGCTAAAGCTGATTCAGCGCGAAAAGCTGAAGAAGCAGCCAAAGAAGCAGCTCGACAAGCACAAATTGAAGCCGAGCGAGCAGAAATAGCTAAAGCCAAAGCTGAAGCAGACTTACTTGCTGCCGCAAAAGCCCAAGCCGAATTAGACGCACGTAAAGCTGCTGAAGAAAAAGCCCGTTTAGAACGTGAGGCTGCATTGGCTCAGAAAACAGAACAAGACCGTGCAGCTTTAGAAGCAAAATTGGCCCAAGAAAAAGCGGAGCGTGATGCCCGTTTGGCAGCCGAACAAGCAAAGAAAGATGCAGAAGCGAAAGCTCGTGCAGAAGCAAAAGCCAAAGCAGAAGCAGATCGTTTAGCTCAAGAAGCTGCCGACAAAGCTCAAAAAGAGGCTGAAGATAAAGCCAGAGCAGAAGCACAAGCGAAAGCAGAAGCCGAACGTTTAGCTAAAGAAGCAGCCGATAAAGCCAAGCGCGATGCCGAAGAAAAGGCTCGCCAAGAAGCAATTGCTAAAGCAGAAGCCGAACGATTAGCCAAAGAAGCAGCAGATAAAGCTAAGCGCGATGCAGAAGAAAAGGCTCGCCAGGAAGCATTTGCTAAAGCGCAAGCAGAGCGTGATGCTGCAGAACGCGCCAAGGCTGAAGCTGTAGAAAAGGCAAGGTTAGAAGCTCTCGCTAAGGCAGAAGCGGATCGTATTGCACAAGAGGCAGCCGAGAAAGCCAAACGAGAAGCCGAAGAAAAGGCACGACAAGAAGCGCTCGCAAAAGCCGAAGCAGATCGCCTAGCGAAAGAAGCTGCAGATAAAGCCAAACGTGAAGCAGATGAAAAGGCTCGTCAAGAAGCATTAGCCAAGGCTGCTGCCGAAAAAGCCAAGGCTGATGCTGAAGAGAAAGCACGTCGTGATGCTGAAGAGAAAGCACGCCAAGAAGCAATCGCAAAAGCCGAAGCTGAGAAAGTAGCTGCTGATAAAGCGAAAAAAGAAGCTGATGAGAAATCCCGTCAAGAAGCTCTTGCAAAAGCTGAGGCTGATCGTTTAGCGAAAGAAGCCGCTGAAAAAGCGAGAATGGAGGCAGAAGAAAAAGCACGACAGGAAGCAGTTGCTAAAGCCGCAGCAGAAAAAGCCAAGGCTGATGCAGCAGAAAAAGCCCGCCGTGAAGCTGAAGAAAAGGCAAGACAAGAAGCGGTTGCCAAAGCTGCAGCGGAGAAATCCAAGGCTGATGCTGAAGAGAAAGCGCGTCGTGAAGCCGAAGAGAAAGCACGTCAAGAAGCACTCGCAAAAGCACAAGCAGAGAAAGATGCTGCCGACAAAGCGAAGAAAGAAGCTGATGATAAAGCCCGTCAGGAATCTCTTGCTAAGGCCGAAGCTGACCGCTTAGCAAAAGAAGCATCCGAAAAAGCACGAAAAGATGAAGACGAGCGATTGCGCAAAGAAGCGGCTGCTAAAGCAGAAGCCGACCGCCTAGCGAAAGAAGCTGCCGACAAGGCAAAACGCGAAGCTGAAGAGAAAGCACGACAAGAAACTCTTGCCAAATCAGAAGCAGATCGCCTAGCGAAAGAAGCTGCCGATAAGGCAAAACGAGAAGCTGAAGAAAAGGCCCGACAAGAAGCGCTCACAAAAGCACAAGCAGAGAAAGAAGCTGCTGATAAAGCGAAGAGGGAAGCCGAAGAGAAAGCACGTCAGGAAGCACTTGCCAAAGCTGAAGCTGATCGCTTAGCCAAAGAAGCATCCGAAAAAGCCCGCAAGGATGAAGACGAGAGATTGCGCAAAGAAGCTGCTGCCAAAGCTGAAGCCGAGCGCTTAGCGAAAGAAGCTGCAGATAAGTCAAAACGAGAAGTAGAAGAGAAAGTCCGTCAAGAAGCTATTGCTAAAGCTGAAGCTGATCGTTTAGCAAAAGAAGCAGCAGATAAAGCAAAGCGTGAAGCAGACGAAAAGGCCCGTCAAGAAGCCCTAGCTAAGGCTGCAGCAGAAAAGGCCAAAGCTGATGCAGAATTGAAAGCCAAAACTGAAGCAGAAGCCAAGGCGGCCGCTGAGGCCCGTGCCAAAGCAGAAGCAGAACGTTTAGCAAAAGAAGCTGAAGAGAAAGCGCGTCGTGAGGCTGAAGAAAAAGCCCGCCAGGAAGCCGTAGCAAAAGCAGCAGCCGAAAAGGCGAAGGCCGACGCTGAAGAGAAAGCACGCCGTGAAGCTGAAGAAAAAGCGCGCCAAGAAGCCATAGCAAAAGCTGCTGCAGAGAAGGCCAAGGCAGAGGCGGAAGCCAAAGCCAAAGCAGAAGCAGAAGCGAAAGCCATAGCTGAAAAAGCCGCTGCCGATAAAGCGAAGAAGGAAGCTGAAGAGGCAGCACTCCAAAAGAAACTAGAAGCGGAAAAAGCCGCTGCAGAAGCTGCTGCGAAGGCTAAAGCTGAAGCAGATGCAAAAGCAAAAGCTGAAGCAGAAAAAGCAAGAAAGGCTGCTGAAGAGCAAGCTAGAATTGATAAAGCAGCAGCCGAGCAGGCTAAGGTGCTGAGAATGGAAGCTGAAGCTAAAGAAGCAGAACGTAAAGCTTACGATGAAAAGGCCAGAAAAGAAGCTGAAGCAGCAGCCAAGGTAAAAGCCGAAGCTGATGCAAAAGCAAAAGCCGAAGCAGTAGAAAAGGCCCGCCAAGAATCAGTAGCAAAAGCAGCTGCCGATAAAGCCAAAGCCGAAGCTGATGCCAAAGCCAAAGCCGAAGCAGCAGAAAAAGCCCGTCAAGAAACTATTGCCAAAGCTGAAGCTGATCGTTTAGCGAAAGAAGCTGCCGACAAGGCAAAGCGTGAATCTGAAGAAAAGATTCGTCAAGAAGCTATTGCCAAAGCCGCAGCCGATAAAGCCAAAGCAGATGCCGATGCGAAAGCCAAAGCCGATGCTACCGAAAAGGCCCGTTTAGAATCGATCGCAAAAGCGAATGAAGATAAAGCCAAAGCTGAAGCTGATGCCAAGGCGAAGGCAGAGGCTACCGAAAAAGCACGACAAGAATCAAAGTCGGTAGCAACACGTGTAAAAGAGAAAATTGCCGAAATGGACAAGGCTGGTGTAAAGGATGAAAATGTTACACTTAAAACACTAGATCCTGCAGTTCAAACAACTGCCAAATGGGCCTTCATCAATTTTGGTGATGGTAAAGGAAATGTTGAATTGAGCAAGGAAGAATTTACTGAATACGCAAAACGATACAAGCCTGCTGCGAAGTAATAAATCTCATTGATTAACGAAAAAAAAGGGAACGCCGATTTATATCAGCGTTCCCTTTTTCATGAAAATATATTGCTTAGTTGAGGTCTTGGATATCTAGCATCCCCACCAATTGATCGTTTTCGGTTACGAGAATATTGTCGATTCTTCTTTCCTTGAAGATTTTAGATGCTTCAAGGAGAAAAGCGTCAGCGCTAATTGTAATTGGGCGTTTTAGTGGAAGTGTTGAAAGCTGAATCGACAAAACATCTTTCCCATGGGTTTCGAGTTGTCGACGAAGATCTCCATCCGTGAATACGCCAGCAATCTTACCATCTGCTTCCAGAATAGCAACTGCGCCCATTCCGCCACGACTCATTTCAACAACTGCCTCAAGGATAGTTTGGTTGGTTCGAATGGTTGGATTGGCTTTCCTAAGTACGTCTTTCACCCGAAGAGTAATCATTCTTGAATGATCGAGTAATTGACGCGCTCCGTTGTTCGACCAACTGTTTTCTGCTGCCGATTTAATCAATTTCCAAGGTGCTGAAACAGCGTGCGCTCCTATTTCGATCGCGCGGCGGATATGTTCATTGTGTTGCAACGATACCAACATCACTTTCGTGGTGTATCCATGCAATTCGGCCATGTTGATGCACTCTGCTGCCATAGCCATTGGATCGAGTCCTTGTTCTTGGAGGCCACCAATCGGTATGCTGATCCATGCAGCACCGGCTTCCATGGCCATCCATGCTTGCTGCAGATTTCCAATGAGTTCAAGGTGCACTTGCATGCCAGAGCTTGTGAGCTTTTTACACGCCAAGATACCTTCGAACGTGGCTGGAAAACGAAACACTACTAGTTCAGAATCTAAACCATCATGTACCATCCGGTGAGCTTCGTGTGTGATTTCATGCGCCAACTCACCCAAAGCTTCCAAGTGCGTGTATGGAAACAAACTGCTGATGTGGTTTGCTAATCGAGAAGAATCTTCTTCTAAATCGCGTATCGAAGCCAATCGAGCATTGATACCACTGCACAACATCGATTCTGCGGCTTGATTAATTTCCGCTATGCTTGATGAGTCGAGATAAATTTCCATAGGTTAAATCGGGTGTGTAAAGTTAATAGAAGGATCAAAGATTAACGACCCAGCTTTTTCGAGCTTTTACTACTGTTTCAGGAGCATCGCTGTTGATGGTGATTTTTCGGGATTCAAAATACCGCTCACTTCCAGCATGCAATTTCACTTCTCGAAGCTTTTCAGCAGAGAAGATGTGCATCGTGATTTCGGTTTTGTTGCCGATTTGCGCAGTTAGGTTTTTGGCTGTCTTAATACCTTCCACCGCTACGAGAATGTCGCCCATGCGCAAACCAGCTTTCTCTGCGGGAGAATCAGGAGCAATGAGCCCTAAACTATATCCAGAGCCACCTTCCACTAGCTGGAAACCAAACAAATGTTCAGGTGCAGTTAAATGCTGCTGGTGTTCCATTTTAAGTCCCACACGTGCAAATGCCCAATGCAATAAAGGCTCAAGATTGCCTGGTTTTTCTATGAAATGGGCATAAAATTCTGCCGCATCAGCAACGCCTAGTTCGAGTAGTTCTTGGATGATGTCGGCTTTGGTGTAAGCCGCATGTTTGTCGAGCAAGTTGCGAATGAACTGATCCAAACTCAGGCGATCCTGACTGTGTTCCCGGATTTTCATGTCGAGAATCAATGCGATGAGGCTGCCCTCGGTGTAGATCGACGTTTTTCGGTGTGGTATTCCAGGTACGTAACCATCGAGCCAAGTGTCGAAACTTGCATCGGTAACGGCTTGATTCAGACGGCCATAAGATGCAAAATGCCGATGTAGTTTTTCGTGAAGCGTATCGAAATATTGTATCTCGTTGAACGATCCCGAACGGATTAAAAACTGGTCTCCATAATATGTTGTGATGCCTTCATAAATCCACCCGAGCCGACTGTAATTTTCGCGGGTGTAATCGTAAGGATGCATTTCGGCAGGACGCATGGTTTTTACGTTCCACGCATGGAAGAGCTCGTGCGAACTCACACCCAACAGGTTGTCGTAATGGGTTCCTGTGAACACGAGATGATCAGGCCCAAGTGCACAAACAGTAGAGTAGGTGTGCTCTACGCCATGGTAGTAGAACACTGGAAGGATCTGGAAGATGAAATGAAATTCTCGTCCAGGCAAGGGGCCCATCACGTCGATCTGTGCTTTGCAGAAAGGCCTAAAGTCGTTTTCGAGTTTTTCCCACGGTGGATTTACACGGCCCATGAACCACAGGTGGAACAGGTGTCCAGATTCTTCAAATTGGTGGTGGAGCAATTTGGCTGAAGCCACGAAAGGTGCATCAGCAAGCCGATCAAACGAATCAGCTTCAAGAATATTGGTTTGCTTACCACGTGGAAGATCGCAAGCAATTTGATAATCGGCAGGGATCATCAACTCAACTGTACAAGGTTCGTTTCGGCGGTTGGGCAAATAGAGGCAGCAGTTTACCGGGTTTACGTAGAGTTGTTCGTCGTCTAACCAAGTAGCACCAGCGTTGAGATCGGCTGCGTAATATGAATAATGAACAGTCAGGGTTTGGTGTTTTCCTGCATCAACTTGCCACGAATCTTTGGTGATTTTTCGAAACGGTATGGCTTCACCAGCGGTATTTTCAATACTGAACGTCCGTAAATTCTTTGCAAAATTCCCTAATTCATATCTACCTGGTCGCCAAGCTGGAAGTTGAATCAAAAGCGATTCATCTTGGTTGTTTTGAATGGTGAAGGTAATGTCGATGGTTTGACGGTTTGCCCGTTGCCATGAAAATCGATAGTGCAATTGCGCCATGTTTAGTTTTTAAGAGGAATACTGGCTGGTTTTCCAGTGGTAGCATTCGGGAAAGGAAGATCGAGAAGTATGCTCAAACTTGGAGCAATATCGTCGATCGAAAAACTTGTTGTTGTGCTGCCAGATTGGATTTTCCAGCCATACCAAAGCATCGGCACGCGTGTATCGTAGCACCAAGGCGAGCCGTGTGTGGTTCCTGTGCGGCTGTATTCCATCCAATTGGGTTGGAGTGCAAGCATTACATTTCCAGAACGAGGTGGGAAATATCCCCGTTGGATGAGCGCACCAATGTCGCGGGTGAATTCTTCTCTTCGAAGTTGTGTTCCAGTTAAAACTTGCTGAATTCCAGGGTAATACATCAGTTTGTTTGCCAAGAAAATCTCAATTTCTTCTACTGTTTTACCCGCTGCCTGAATGGAGTTTTCGTTGAGGTACAATTGCTCGTTGGTGATGGTGAGCAGCCAATTTTCAGCTTTGTAAGTTGTTTTCAGCCAGTTGTTTACGGAGTCTTTCATGGGCGAATAATCCATGTATCCGCCTTGTGCTCTAAGATCCATCAAGTAAGCAGGAACGGTTGCTCCACCATGATCGGCGGTGAGGAAAAAGATCACTTCTCCTTTGCCTGCGGCTTCTTCGGCGAAGCGAATCAATTCGGCTAAATCGCGGTCGAGACGTAAATAGCAATCCTGAAGTTCACGCGCTTCGGTACCGAATTTATGTCCGATGTAATCGGGAGATGAAAAGCTCACACACAGCAAATCGGTAAATTGGTCTTTCCCGAGATTTTCGCCAGTGATGGCAGCTTTCGCCATGTCGAGTGTGAGGCTATTGCCGAATGGTGTGGTTCGGATCATATTCATACCCCCGTTGAGTGGTGCGAGCACTTTCAGATCGTATGGAAACACCGGCGCATCTTTGCCTTTGAAGCTTGATTCGTATGGGTTTTGATCTGCCAAACTTTCATCGTAACGGTCTTCAGGAAGCAACATATTCCAAGTGCTTTCGAGGTATTTCTGGGCTTTTTGTTCAGCATTGAATTTCACCAACCACTCAGGAAGCTGTTTCATGTAGAAGGTGCTACTGACGAAATTGCCCGATTCGCCATCAAACCAATATGCGCCATCGGCAATATGCCCTGCGGGAAGAATGGCAGCACGGTCTTTCAGTGCTACACCGATCACTTTAGAACGTTTGTTGGTGGCGATCTTCAGCTCATCACCAACTGTTGTGCTGAGCATGTTTCGTGGCGACATTTTTCCCACTGCTACAGTGGATGAACCAACTGTTTGAACTGTGGAATCGCTCGCACAATACACATCTTTTCCATTGAATCGGTTGTGCCAATCGTTCGAAATGATACCGTGGCGTGCTGGTGTTGTACCTGTATAAATTGATGCATGGCCAGGACCTGTGTAGGTTGGAACGTAGTTGTAAGCTGCATTTTGGAACGAGTACCCTTGCTGAACCAATTTCTTGAAACCATCGTTGCCGTAGTCGTTCCAATATTTTCCTAGGTAATCGTAGCGCATTTGGTCAACCACAATGCCGATCACCAGTTTTGGTAGTTCGGTTGTTTGGGCAATTGAGGCTTTAACTGTCGCTAATGCAAGTAAGAAGCTGAAGATTGTTTTCATTGGGAATTTCCTTATTGAGCAAAAGTAAGGATTGATTGAAACGTTAAACGGAATGCTCAAGAAATATGGCGAATCCTTAACCTAATAGAAACAAAAAATCCCCTGAGTTGGTTCTCAGAGGATTTTGAAAGTTTTGCGTTTAGGCTTATTTCTTTCCTTTTACTGGTGTTGCTTTTGGCGTCCACTCAGCAATACGGTCGGTGTTTGATTTTACGTAAGCATCGTCTTCGTCGGTTTTTGCCAATTCGATTGCTTTTTTAGCTGTTTCGATTGCGCCATTGAAATCGTTATTTGCCGCCTGAATCTGTGCTTTCAAAGTAAGGATCCAATATTTGTCGCCACCTTTTTCCAACGATTTGTTCACCCATTCGAGGGCTTTCTTGTTGTCTTTTTTGTTGGTGAAGTAGTAGCTCGCCGAACGGTAGTATGAACCAGCACTAGGTCCAGCCATGGTTTCGTCGATTTGCTTCATCACTTTCGCATCAAAGTCAACATTTATATCGAATGTAACACGTGTGTTTTCCCAAAGAATTTCGAAGGTTGCGGCATTGTCTTTCAAGTTCGAAAACTGGAGGGTGAATGTTTCTGTTTTGTAAGGTGTTGCTTCTGGTTTCACCTTGAAACGCAATTGGTCTTCGGTTTCTTTGTAGTTGCTTGTTCCCGACATTTTCGCTGTTTTGTTCAATACGATCGTCCATTCAGCTGCACCAGGAATTGCAAACAAAGAGTACTCTCCAGCTGGAACTTTATTGCCTTGGATGCTAAATTCATCGGTACTTTTTAAAGTAGTTGCCATATTTGCACCGAAACGCCAAAGTTTGTCCATTGCAACTACATCACCAAATGCTTTACGTCCTTTAAGTGAAGGGCGGCTGTAAGCAACGGTAAATTCGTTTAACCCAACTTTTTGGCTGATAGTAGCCATCGGACTAGGTTGTGGAGTTTCAATTTGTGCTTGAGCGATCATTCCGCTCACGAGAAACAGGGCAAAAAAGCTTGTAATTTTTTTCATTAGGGGATTGGTGTTTTAAAAATTCGGGATTCCGGTTCATTAAAAACGCAGAATCCCGAATTGTTTAAGGGTTAAATTATTGTTTGATCAATTTCGTACTTCCTGTTTTACCATTCTGCTCTACAACAAGGAAATATATTCCTGCTGGTTGAGTTTCGAGGCTAGCAGTGTATTTGCTGCCACTGAAATTCGCTTCAGTGATGATTGCTTGTCCAATTGCATTGAACACTGTGATGTTCTTTACTGCGGCATCATTAAATGTGATTTGGAAAGTTTCCTTGAAAGGATTTGGCGAAATGCTGTAGTTGCTTCCTGCGATGTTTTCTGCTGAAAGGCACGCATCAACGTTTACTGTGAAGCTTGCAGTATTTGCGCAACCGTTTCCATCAGCGTAAGTATAACTTACAACGTGTTGCCCAGCACCAGCTAAAGCGGGATTGAATGTTGTTCCGCTTGCACCCGGTCCATTCAAAGTTCCACCTGCAGGCGAAACAACTGGAGTTGCCAAAGGTGAATCAAGACAGTACTCAGCATCAAGTCCAGAAAGGCTAACAGTTGGTAATGGATTGATCACTACGTTGAACCCAAATGGCGCTGATTCGCATCCATTTGCTCCAGTAACAAAATATGACACAGGATAAGTTCCAGCGCCAAGATTGAAAGGATTGAAGTTAGAATCTTCAACACCAGTGCCTTCGAAAGTTCCGCCTGCTGGTGTACCATTCAATGCAATTGCAAATGCTTGATCTTCGCAGATATTGGCTTGGCTAATTGTTGCACTTGGAGTTGCAGGTGCAGGCAGAATGTTGATTGTGAGTTCAACAGATTCTTTTGAACCATTAGCCGATGTAGTAATCACTTTGTAAACACCAGGCTCTGTAGCTTCAAATGTAGCTTGGTTAGCGCCTGCTATAACTGTGTTGTCTTTGTACCAAACATAAGTGAGGTCAGGATTCAAGCCTGTGCGAAGCGTAGCTGAACCACCTTCACAAATTCCAATTGGACCATCTACACTAATTGGCGCACGTGGATCTGAAGCGGCAATAGTTAAACGGGCAATGATGCCGCTTTGGCGGGCGATATACACCTCACCGTAACCGTCTTCGCCAAATGCAGTGTATTGGAATGAGGTAAAGGCACCATGCGATTCTGTAGTCCAGCCGCCTTGTCCATCATCGAATGTGCTGCGAATAACGCCATCGCAATAGTCTGTGAAGAAGTAACGTGCATAAATGTCTTCGTACAGGTTTCCACGGTAAACGTAGCCGCCAGTAACCGAACAAGCGCCAGTTGAATGTGCAAAATTGTAGATTGGAAAGGCATAATTTGACTGTGCTTGGCAACCTGATGTATTGTAGTTATTTGCACCTTCGTAACATCTCCAGCCGTAGTTTTCGCCTCCAGTGCTGGTAGCAGGTTGGAAGTTGATTTCTTCGTAAAGATTTTGTCCTACATCAGCGATCCACATGTCTCCCGATTCACTATCGAAGCTCCATCTCCAAGGATTACGCACACCAAGCGCCCAGATTTCATCGAGTGTAGTATTGTTTGGATCGTTGGCAATGGTAAATGGATTGCTTTCAGGAATGGTATAGCCTGTTCCAGTTCCACTTACATCGATACGAAGCATTTTACCCAATAAGCTTTGGCGATTTTGTGAATAATTTTGTGGATCTCCGCCCGAACCACCGTCGCCCATGCCGATATATAGGTAACCATCTGGTCCGAACAGAATGCATCCACCATTGTGGTTTGAGTAGGGCTGGGTAACGGTTAGGATAATTTCTTCAGAGGCAACAACACCTGCATTTGGATCTGTTTCTGAAGCCGTGTAACGTGCCACAACCGTATTTCCGCTATTGTTGATGTAGTTCACGTAGAAACGGCGGTTAGTAGCAAAATTTGGATCGAAAGTGAGCCCTAACAAGCCGCGCTCGTCGGAGTCGCCAGTAGGATTGATGACCTTCGAGTTAATGTCCATAAAGGTGGTACTCGCAGGCCCAACATAAGGGCGAAAGAATTTGATGATGCCACCTTTTTCGCAAACGAAGAGGCGGTCGTCTCCTGCATTGGCAAGTGTAGTAACGCGCGTAAAGCCAGAGCCTACCTGATTAAGGGTAAGTACAGGTGTTTGGGCTACCGCCGAAACGGAGAAGAGTAAGCCCGCGAGGATGCGTGTAATTTTCATTGTTGTGGTTTGTTGGGTACTACTTATTGAGTTCGTTGAATATTTTAACCGCGTCGAACTTCTTGGCTTCTTTGCCTTTGCGGATAATTTTCACTTTTAAGATGTAGTCGTTTTGTGCAATGGCATCCACCACATCTTGGCCGGTGATTACCGAACCAAAAACGGTGTGTTTGCCATCAAGCCATGGTGTTGCTTTGTGGGTGATGAAAAATTGTGAACCATTTGTTTTAGGTCCTGAGTTCGCCATCGAAAGGATGCCTGCACGGTCGTGTTTCAATTCAGGTACAATTTCATCTTTGAAACGGTATCCTGGGCCGCCGCGACCAGTTCCTTCAGGATCTCCACCTTGAATCATAAAGTCTTTGATCACTCGGTGAAACAACAAACTATCGTAAAACGGTTTGCCATTTTTGGCTTTGTTCTCGATTTTACCTTCTGCCAATCCTACAAAATTCGCCACAGTAAGTGGTGTTTTTTCGTGTTCGAGTTTGATGAAGATCACGCCTTTGGAAGTTGTGATTTCTGCATAAAGACCCTTCTCTAGTTTAGGTTTTTTGCCGGTTGGATTGGCATTTAGTACCAAGCCAGCGGTGAGCATAAACATCCAGATGAGCAACGACTTTTTCATGTATCAGTTTTTTGGGTTGTTGATTTGCGACAAATTTAATTGAAAAGCCTTCCCGAGAAGAACAAAAAACCCGATAACCTTTCGGAAATCGGGTTGAAAGAATTTGAAAGTTGATTAGTCTTTACGGCCACCGAACAAACGGAGGAGAAAAAGAAACAAATTGATGAAATCTAAGTACAGCGTTAATGCTCCAACGATCGACATTTTCTTTTCAGCTGCTTCACCATCGAAGCCATAGATCGCAATGTCTTTAATTTTCTGCGTGTCGTAAGCGATCAAAGCAGTGAAGATTGCCACACCAGCATAGCTGATGATCCAGTAAAGGGTTTCACTTTCGAGGAAGAAGTTCACGATCGAAGCCAAGATAATCCCCACCAATGCCATGATGGCGATCGATCCGATTTTCGATAAATCGGCCTTGGTAAAATAACCGTACACGCTCATCACGCCGAAAGTACCTGCAGTGATAAAGAAGGTTAATGCAATCGATGATGATGTGTAAATCAAGAAGATCGACGAAAAGATCAATCCGTTCAATGCAGAATACACAATAAAGATTGCAGTTGCTGTAGTCGGCGACATAGTTTTAATCGCTACTGTTAGCCAACCTACAAGTAAAAATGTTCCGATGATCAATGCCCAAAAAGTAATCTTGCTGGCAAATACCAATTCAAGTAAAGTTTCAGACGACGCAGTATAGAGTGCAACCAAGCCTGTGATGGCCAATGCCATGGTCATCCAACCATACACTTTCGTCATAAACTGTGTAACCTCTGTTGCATCTCTGCCTTGGGTTAAAATGCTGTCGATAGGATCTTGCATCATAGTGTTAAGATTTTTCTCAAAAGTACATTTCATTTGAATTCAACCACAAAAAAAAAGAGCCTCCGTTTCGGGAAGCTCTTTCAAAAAGGATCGTTTTAATTAGTTTTTCATCAATGGTAAGTTGTACACTTTACCATCAGCCGCTTCCACTGTTACCAGGTATTTACCCGGAGCAAGGTTGTCGGTTTGAAGCGTAAATGGTGTCATGCCTTTTTCCATTACAATTTGGAAGTTAGAGATCAATCGGCCAGTTACATCTGTTACGCGAACCCAACCTTTTCCGCTGGAAGCGGTATTGATCATCACATGTGCATATTCAACCGCAGGGTTAGGGAAGAGCGCTGCGCCTTGAACCATGCCTGAACCGAAGTTCACTGCAACAGGATCGAACACTTCGAAGTCGCCGTTAAAGTCGGTTTGACGCAAACGGTAATAAGAAACGCCCATCACTGGTTGTACATCTACAAAGCTGTAACTTCTGGTTGAACTTGAGTTTCCTGCACCATTCACAGTTCCGATAGGTGTGAAAATGGATGCATCAACCGAACGTTCAACAGTGAAGAAGTCGTTGTTGATTTCTGAAGCTGTTGTCCAACTTACCAATACTGTATTGCCTACTGGTTCAGCATCGAACGATAACAACTCGATCGGAAGTGGAGCTCCATCACCGGCTGCCGAGAAATCGGAGAATGTGGTGAGGTTATCCCAAGTGAAGGTGTTCAAGGCCAAATCGTGGTTAGCTGCAGTTCCATCGATTGCCAATGCACCAGAACCTGGAGAACTTACCCAACCTGGTGTTGCTGTTGCAGTGCTGTATTTCGCCGGACGGTAGGTCGCGTCGTTTCCAACAATATCGGTATCGGCATATTTGTAAGTAACATCATACACCGGACTCGCTGCAAGGCCAGAAGGCACCACACTCCAGTAACGGTTGATGTAGCTTGTTGCGGCATTTGTACCCACTGCATTTGGATGCGGAAGTGGAGTCATAGAAGCTTGCAGATAAGCTCCAGCCTGTGCACCATTGTCGAGTACAACATCGAATGGAGTGAACTGAGCAACATCACCAATTGGGAAGTTGTAAGTTGTTGCATTGGTGTTCGCGAAGAAGCGAATGTTACCACCATTGGTTACGATATAGTTTGTTGTTGTAGCGCCGGTGATAGTTCCGTTTACCGATGAAGTACCAACCAAAAGTTGATTGTTGTTCAAGTCGAATTTACCACTCACGAAGTTGAAGTTGTTCAACACAGTAACATTCGAAGCACTAGCCATTGCCAAGTTTCCAGTTACTGGTGAAACTTCCAAGTCGTAGAATGTTTCTGCAGTTACAGTTCCGCCAACAGTGATAGTTTGGTCCCCAGCGTTTTGACGATCGAAGATTACTTTCTTGCTGTTGTGAACGAATGCCGAAGTGGCTCCAGTGCGGGTCCAGTTTCCTCCGATGTTGAATGATCCGGTGTAAGCAGGAGTAAGGGTAAATGTACCACTTGTGATGGTAAGGTTACCTCTTAGTGCACGGGTGCTTTGCAATTGAAGATCGGTTCCGATGTCGTTGATTTCAACATTCCAAGGAATACCAGGATTGCCTGAAGCAATTGCACCAGATGCCCAAGTTTTATCGTTGATTCCAACTTGGTAATCCACAGTGTTTGCAAAACGAAGGATTGAATTCACACCGTAATAACATGGGTTCAACACTTGACCAACTGATCCTCCAAGAAGTACTTGAAGTGTTCCGTTGATTGTGGTTGGACTACCAGCACCAAAGTCGATCGCTCCATCACCGATACGAACCAATACATCCGTATCAAATACGAGTTGCGTTCCACCGAAGCTAGATACTGTTTTCGTGTATTGGAGCGGTACGTTAGTTCCCAAGCCTGTTATATCGAAACGTGATCCAGCTGTACCAGTGATTGTGCGTGTTCCACCACCGCTAACGGTAATGCTACCTGAGAATGATGGAGAGGCAACACGTCCACGTGCCACCAAGGTAAATCCACCGAGGTTTAAGTCGCCGCCTGCAAGCACCAAGTCGCGGTTGAAGGTGCGATTTGTACTCAATGTAGCAGTTGCTCCAGTAGTCACGATAAGGTCACGTACTACATCAGAAGTTCCAAGGAATTCTACATCTGTAGTAAGGTTCGCACGGTACTCAACATCATACACATCTCCAATGTTTACAGTTGGAGGAGCTGTCATAATACCAGCTTCACGGGCAATTTTAGAAGTGTTTGCCATTGTGCAGGCAAAACCGTTAAGTTCAAATGTACCATTCAATAAACTCAAACGGTTGTTGATCTGAGAATTGGTGGTGATCAAAACTGTTGAGCCAGTATTGTTGATCGACAAGAAATCGAAAGTTGCAATTCCTGAAATAGTTTGAGGAGTTGTACCGTTCATTTCGACTTCGCGGCCGTTTTGTGTTAAAGTTCCACCACCATTTCTAGAAAGGTTGCCAGCAACTTTCACATCTCCACCAACTGCTGTTGATAGGGTGAGGGTTCCACTTGCAGCGCCACCTACCGAAAGATTACCACGAACGATCAACGGATTTGCCATTGCGCCCATACTCACGTTTCCACCATTGTTCAAGGTGAGGTTTCCAGCGATTTCGCAAGTTGCAGACCCTGCTGCCAAGTTCACTGTGGTTACGGTTCCGTTTTGGTCAACTAAAACGTTGTGCGGATAACCCGGGCCAGCATTTGTGCTCCACTCTAAGCCTCTGCCGTAAGCTGAACCTGTGAAGTAACGAAGTGTTGATCCAGTAGCATAGCTCGGTGCATTGGTCGATACGAAACCGCCCAAGGCAATTTGCAATGTTCCGTTGATAGTAGAAGTTGTTGCACCGAAGTTCATTCCGCTGTTCAAGGCAACTGTAACATTCGAACCGAAGTTCAATGTAGCACCGCCCGATGGTGTTACGGTTTTGGTTCCGTTTTGGATCGAGAATACCGAACCTACTCCACCGTTGATACTTGCCACACCTGAAGGAAGGTTGATGTTTCCACCTGTTCCTGTGATAGCCATTGTGCGGCCATTCAAATCGATCGTATTGCCGGCACTTACTTCAAGCACGTTACCAACGCTTGCCGTTACGTTAACATTTGTAGGTTCAACACTATCGAGGATCAGATTTCCTGCTGATTTGTTAACCAACAAGTAAGAGAAACTTTCTGTGCCTCCACCAGTAACAGATACTGTTTGGTTGGCTGCACCATTGAAGAATACTGCTCTTCCGTTTGAAGTAAATCCTGCAGATACGTTACGTGTCCAATTTCCTCCTACAAACAAGTCGCCTGTTGTACCATTGAGTGCCAAGCTTCCTGATGTGATGGTCATATTTCCACCCAAGCCACGGTTCGCTGCTGGCATGTTCAAGGTTGTTCCTTGGATGGTTACATTTTGAGGAATACCTAAGCCTGGAGCACCAGTGCCTGTCCATTCGTTAGACACACCATATGCAGCACCAGTGTTGTAAATCAACGTCGAAGCATCACCATAAGTAAGTGGCGCTGTTAATGATCCACCTGCATTGATTTGGAAATTACCAGTTACCGTTGGCGTTGTGCTGATTGTTGTATTTCCGTTGATTGTTAAGTTGTTGATGGTTACAGGATTTCCACCTGAAATACCCATCACACCATTGGTTACCACTGTACCAGCACCGAAGTTCAATGCACCACCAGTATTGTTTGCCAAAGCACCACCAGTTAAGAAGGTGAGCACTTTAGAACCATCCAAGGTTAGTAAACCTGAACCTGCGAAGGTTAATCCAACTACTGTATTTGGATTTGGATCAATCAAGTTCACTGTTACGTTGTGGTTGATACAAACGTTAGAACCTGCTGGTGGAACGAATCCATCTGTCCAAGTTGAACCGTTGTTCCAAGTACCGTTTATAGCGGTCGACTGGCAACCAAGGATACCTGTAAGGTTACCTACCACAAAGTTTTGTGCTGATAAGGTTCCTGTGTAGTTTGCTGTAGACTGTGAAGTGTAAGGGTTAGATCCTGTTGTTGCCAAGGTTGGACGAACTTGCCAGTTTGTTCCATAGTTACCATGGTAAAGCGACGCTGCAATGTTCAATGAACCTGCATTCGAAGATCCTGGCCAAGTGAAATTGGTGATCAAGCTGTTCGAACCAGCTGTTCCAGCCGACTCATCAATAAACCATTCTAGGTTTACCATTTCAGCATTGTTGTTCAAGGTAGCTGTAAAGGCTGGAGCTGTTCTCACACGTACACCCAAGCGTTCTGCTGTTCCTTGCTGTGTTAAACTCGCAGGAGCATAAGTTGAAGTTGTTGGTCCAACAGGGAAAACATTTGCAGTGTTGTTCACATTTCTGAAAAGTTGACCAGCACCATTGGTTACTACATATGAAGAAGTGTTACCTCCAGTGATGCTTGTGGTGGTTACATTGTTCGCTCCAAGAATCAAGAAGCCAGTTGTGAAATCAAGGGTTTGATTTACAGTGATAGGTTGATTCAAGGTTACTGTAGCACCAACCGATTTCTGCATCAACATGAATTCGAAAGTTTCAGCACTTGGTGCTGTGATGCTTGCATTGGTTGCTCCGATAAAGAACACTCCACGGCCGTTAGCGCCAGTTCCTGCAAACACACCGTTCGCGGTGCGCGTCCAGTTGCCACCTACACGAATTGCAGGGCTTAAACCATTGGTAGAAAGTGTAAGTGTTGATGTTCCTGTGTTGCTACCAATATTCAAGTCGCCGTTTACTGTGATGCCTTGTGCTGTTGATTGCATATTCAATGAACCTGCACTTCCTGTTTGACCTAGGCTTAATGTGTTTACCACACCTAAGTCAGCACCTGGAGTTCCGATGTTCAATGTAGTTCCGTTTTGGATGATCACATTTCCAGGATATCCAGCAGGGCCAGTGGCTGATGTCCACTCTACGAAACGACCGTAAGTGCCACCACTGTTGTATACCAAGTTTGCAGTTGCTGCGTAAACCGGAATACGACTGTTGCCATCCACCGAAGCAACGTTTCCGTTTGCATCGATGCGCAAAGTGCCTGTACCCAATACGTTGAAGCTGCCGTAGCGCACTTCGAAGTTGCTGCGACCAAGTGCTAAAGTAGCGCCTGTGCTCACGTTCGCATTGAATACTTTGGCTGTCGTTACGTTCGATCCGTTCACAGTTACATTTCCTGTAACTGCCAAGGTAAGGTCGTTGCCTACACCTGCGTCAGTTCCCAAAAGGTTACCCGTTACTTCAAGTGTTGCAACTGCGCCACTCATGGTAAGGGTTACTGCACCTGTCGATTGAAGGTTTCCTGAAAGGATTCTCACATTTCCACTCACCGTGCGGCTAAATGGAAGCAATACGTTCACTGTGTTGTTTGCGGTGAAGTTCACCGGACCACTTGCTGCTGGGAATTCAAAAGCATTTGGTGTTTGTGAACTTGTTCCGTTGTAAGATAGGGTAGAAGCTGCACCGTAAGTCAAGGCATTGGTGATGATCGATCCGCTTTGGTTCACGCGGAGTGTTCCTGCAATCGAAGAACCTGCACTTGGATTCACCGCACCGTTGATCGTTACATTGTTAAATGGCACACCTGCAGATGAGGTAACTGTTCCTGTTCCAGCGAATACTACTGTTCCAGTTCCACCTGTGAAGGTAGCTGCACCATTCGCAAATGTTGAAGCATTCGCCATCGTGAGCACACCGCCTGAGGTCATGTCGATAGAACCACCGTTGGTTAATGTTGTGTTCACAGTAAGTGTTCCAGCTGCACCGAAAGTGAGTGAGCTAGCTGAACGGATTGTTAATGTATTTGGATTGTTTCCTACCACACCGTTTGCAGTTACTGCGTGAGCAATGGTTACTGCAACTGATGCTGGTGGAACTTGTCCGCCCAACCAAGTTGGATTAAGGTTCCAATCAGTCGATGCGTTCGAAATCCAACCCAAGAAGTTAAATGCCGCACTTGCCGAACCTGAAGTGATCGTGTTGGTTACTAAAACCGTTGCGCCCGATGCATTTTGTGCAACTACTGCTGTGATGGTTGTGCTATTCACTACTGAGAATGTTGTAGCAGGTAATCCACCGATTGATACCGACATGCTTCCAGTTGAAGTGAAGCCAGTTCCTGTGATGGTGAGTGTTTGTCCAACATATCCTGTGTTATCCAACTGACCAGCAAATGTTGGTGAAGTAGGAATTACTGTTGTGATGGTTGGATCTGCTACTGGAAGTGCAAAGGCTAAGAATTGTGTATTGCCTGCACTGAAGTTTGAGTTTTGGATTTGATTGCCAGATGGCGTACCACCAATATATACGTATGTGCCAGTTGCAGTTGTGGTGCTTCTTGCAATAGAAGTTAATGGTGCTACTGCAGTTGGGCGGCTTAAAGTAAACTGACTACCGTTGAAGTTACCTGATGCCGAAAGCGACCAGTATTCTGTTCCACTTAAAGTTCCAACAGAGTTTGGATCTGCTGTTCCGCCCGAACTTGCATTGAAGGCTTGCATTGTTACCGAAACTGCGCCAGCACCTGTAGTTGGGTTCACCAAGCTAGCAGGTAGGTAAGCTACAGGGCCTACTTTTCCGATTGGGAAATCATAAGTTGACCCTGTAACCAGGGAAGAAGGCAAACTGCGGTTTAGGCTTCCACTCACAAATGAGTTTGCAGAGCCGCCTGTTACTGCCGTGGTGGCTGTATTGGTTAACGAAAGGATATTTCCACTTGTGTTGAGGATACCTGTTCCAAGAACCAATTGGTTCGATACTGCCTTATTCGCAGCAATCGTTACCTGATCGGTTGCAGTGGCTTTGTCGAGATACATATTTACTATCGAAGCTGGCAAGCCTGTACCTGCTGCTTGTGGTGTAATGCTTCCAACGAATCCATAAGATGCAGTAGTTGGGAATGTTCTGGTGTCGGTTTGGATGTTTCCAGTTGCACCTGAAGCATCGATGGTTCCACCGTATTTCAAGGTCGATCCTGCTGCAAGTACAAATGAACTTGTTCCTGCATCAGCGATTGTGAATGCACTTCCCAATTGGAAGCAAGTTGGACTTTGAACTGTCATTGTTCCACGAAGACCGAAGCCGGCATTTGCTACAACGTTCGCTTGAGTAGCCGCAACCGATGCTGCAGTTGAATTCAATTCTACGTTATTATAAGTAACAGTTCCGCGGAGCGAATGTGTTTGACCAGCACCCGAACCGTACAATTCAACTGTACCACCAGTGAGGGTGTAAGTACCTGTTAATTGTGGAAGTGTAGTGTTGAGCGAACTCATGCGGAAACGGCTAGTTCCAGTCATGTTCAATGCAGATGTACCATCGAAGTTGTTGTTTACTACATCGAGGATCGCTGCATCTTGAATCGTTACTAAGTCGTTAAGTGAAGCAGCTGGCAAGGCAGACGAAAGCGTTTTTGTTCCACTGTTGCTGAATGCCAAGTTTACGTAATCTCTCGCACCGCGAAGGATCTGGTTGCCCGCTCCATCGAGGTTGATTGTTCCTGCAGTTAATGTGTAAGCACCAGTAAGCTGCGGACAAGTTGTAAGTTCACCGATACGGTATTCTCCACCTGTCATTACCAATCTACCTGTTGAGGTTACTGGCGCTGCAGCAGGAGAAATTAAGGTTCCTTGGCGGATTTCCAATTTACCTCCCAATGCGTCGATTGTTGTAGCGTTGGTAATTCCTATTGGGTTGCTTAATGTTAAGGTAGTTGCTAAGGCATTTTGCTCAACAATCACCACTTTACCAGATGAAGTATTTGCTAAACCATCACCAGTTACTTGGTTCGCACGGCCTTGGTACCAGAAGGTAGCCAATTGGTTGAAGGTCTTATTGGATGTAGAATACTGTACGTTACCCAAAGTTCCAGATGCTTGTTGTATACCATCAGGAGAAGTAATCACCAAGGTTGATCCTTGATTCGAAGCAAAGGTATTCGTTCCTAATGGAGCAGTAGTTGTTTTGTTGATGTTCAATGCGGTTGTTCCTAAGGTGTTGAAGCCGAAGTCTAACAATGCGTTGTTGCTCACTGTAATTGCGGCAGTATAACTTCCAACCGAATTGGTGGACAAATTTTGTGTGCGCAGTTTCACAAAGGTTGGAAGTGTTCCATCTCCAATAGTGATAGGCACTGCTACTGCCACAGGTGCAACATCCAAAATGTTTGGATCGGCCAATGTACCTCCACGTAAATTCAAGCCGATTCGTGAAGGTGTTCCCGTACCACCATCGTTTGTGAATGAAGTTACTGTAGAGCCTACAATGAAATCGCCCAATACAGTAACGCTTCCATTAAGCGCTGTTGGAGTATTTAATCCTGTATAGTGCAATTTCAAGCCATCGTTCGATCCAATCTCAACGTTTCCGTTAATGGTGAATTGGTGGTTGAAAGCTGAGTTTGAATAGCTACTTCCGAATGAGAAGTTACCATCAAAAACAGTCAAGTTTCCATTGATCACATAACCATTCGTTCCAGTTTGATTGGTTGCTCCTGTAATCCAGAAAGCTGAAGTGTTGCTAATGTCAACATCGTTTTCTGCCAAGTTGATGATTCCAATAGGACCACCAACAAGTTGCCAGTTTGCAGTTGTTGCCACATCTATTACGATGTTACCAAACTTATATCCATTGGCATTGCTAGTGATCGCAGTAGCAATATTGAAAAGTGCCGCAGTTGTTGAAGAAGCCGTCCAGTTCCAGTCGTTGATTGTTAATGTTGATCCACCTTCGAAAAGCTCAACACCTTCCCACATTGGGTGGTTGTTCACGATTGATGGCTGATTGATCACCATTTCACCACCCGATCTTACGATCAAGTTACCTGTAGCAGGAAGGTCCATATCACCTTGAAGTACAAACTGACCACCGTCGAGCACTTCGATCTTTCTTCCTGCATTGATGATTTCTGAAATTGGCGTCACATCATCGTCGTTGAAAGTAAGATCACCACCACTTAAAATGATGATGTCGTTGTAACGGTATTGTGAGTTACCACCGCCAGCGATGAATTGCTTGTCGATAATGATTCGTGATGGCGGTGTGCCTAAGTTAGCTAACGATTGTGGAGATGGCACTACTGCATTCCAGTTGGTTCCATCAAATTGCTCCCATGAATTGTTGAATGAGAAGTCGGCGCCATCGAATGCTGGACGGTAATCGCCAACCAAGAAAGTGAACACATTTACATTGAATGGATTCGATACCGAACTGTTGCTCGAAGCCAAGCCAGTTGTATTTGCTGTTATCGTGATCGCTGTTTGTGGACCACTCGTGTATTGTACCGTTGAGAAAGTGACTACACCTGTATGCGGTGCAGTGATGCTCGCACTTGGTGTGGCTGGCGAAATGTTTACGCCCGAAGTGGCAAGTGTTACTGTGCGGTTGCTGTCGAAATCGCGGTTGCCCAATGCATCTGCAAACTGTATAGCAAATGCAGCCATGTTCACACTCACTGAGGTGTTGTTTGGTTGCGTTGAGAAGTTGATGCGGTCTGCTGTTACTTCGATTCGGTTGCGGTCTGCAGTTGTTTCAGAATTCACCGTACTGAATGTGGTGAACTGTGAATTGGTCGACAATGCCGTAACATCAGACGGTGTAAAACTGAATGAAAACTGCTGATTGTCGGTAACAGTTGCTTGGAAGCTCACTCGAACCGTAATGATTCGGTTTCCATTGTCTGGCGCTGTTACCTCTGTTCCAGTTAAACCAGTGAAGGTTACGGTTGGACCAGTTACTGCTGCTTCAGCAATTTCTGTAACGCCATTGTACAATGCCAAACGGCGAAGATTCTGCCAGTTGGTGATGTTCAATGTGATGGCATTCAAGGTTGTTCCCAAGTTGTCCGCATCGGTGTTGGTTGGACCACCATCTTGAATTCTGAATTCCATTACAGCCAATGAAGTCGCTACCAAGTTGGTTGTTTGATTGGCAACTGTGCTGTAATCGATGTTTTGTGGTGTTGTTGAGGTGTTGAAAGCAATGGTCGACAAGTTACTTGGTGTTCCAGTACCTTGAATGTTGAAGTTGTAAATCGCTTCATCGCTATCGTCGTTGTTGATGGTGATGTTCGCTGATCTCAAGCCAATCGCAGCTGGAGTGAAGGTAACTATAAAGTTAGAACTACCACCAGAAGCAATTGCAGCAGAAGGAGGAGTGGTTACAGTATAATCACCAGCTTGTGCGCCACCAATTACGATTGGTAAGGTGATGTTCAAGGTGCCAGTTCCAGTGTTTTGGATCGTGAACGTTCTGGTGAAGGTTGCTCCCCAAGCTACGTTCGCAAAATCTGTGTGGTCGAGAACACTTGGAGTAACATCATTGTCGACAATGTTTGCCGCATTTCCTGTAACGTTGATCTCAGGTGTTGGAGCAGTAACATTGATCTGCACTTGATTCGACCTAACCGTGTTTGAACATGGTGCGCCGTAAGTGCTTTCGCATACTATATAATATGTACCTGCTCCAGCAAAGTTTGGAATTTGCGTTGTGGTTGTTCCCAAGTTCACTGTGTATGGTCCGCCTGATGCAGTTCCGTATTTCCACTGACGGCTTGTTGGCGTTACGCCTTCGGTTACCGTTAGGGTAGTTCCGTTTGAACTTGTAGCAATGTTTTGGGTGGTTGCAGGAGCAATTGAAGTACTCGAATTGCTAATGCTGATGTTCGTGCCATTGTCGCTACCGTTTACTGTTGGAGCCGATGAAACCACACGGATTCTGTAGCCAGTGCCTGTGGTTGTTAATGCAGGGATAGTTGCACTGATCGACTGTGAACCTGATGCGTTTGATGTTACCGATTGCAAGTTTGTTGGTGCCGCAAATGATCCAGAGGCATTAGAAAGTTGTGCGGTGAAAATGGCTGTTCCGTTCGGGAAGTTTGCTGATGGCGTATAAGTGAATGGTACACTTACACCTGTCGCACCTGCACAGAAAGGAGATCCGGAAACCGCACTGGTAGTAATGGTTCCAATAGAAACCACATTCCCTGTGAAGCTGAAATTGTTGATACTATATGTAGTAGTAGTAGCTGTCAATGCATTCGCATAAATACGGAAAGTGATTGGAGCACTGATGCTTTGGTAAGCTGCACCACTTAATGAAATTGTTGTTCCTGTAACTGTTGGTGCACCGATGTTCGCTGTGTAACCGTCTACACTAGAGCGCATGGTGATGGTTGGCGTACCTGCACCTGACACTTGTGCAGTGTAAATGAAACTGTTGAAGTTAATTACGTAGCCGGCAGCAGGAGTAAGTGTGAATTCGAAATACTTCGCTGGATCTAATGCGCCTGTAGGCCAGTTGGTGGTATTGTAACGATCGTTACCAACGTTGCTATTAACACCACTTCTTCCAATACCTGAAACAGTAAGGTTAGCTGTTACCACATCGCCAGTTGTGTATGGATTTGTTAAACCTGGATCTGTTCCTGTAATTGGATTCGACCATATAGACACTGGCGGTGTTCCACATCCCATCGCAGCGCTTTCGCCACCAGTGATGATGCCACCTTCGAAATTCGTAATCGTATTTGAAATGGTATTTGGTCCTGTGTTTACTGCGTTCTGACACAACCAAGCCGTGTTGCCAGCGTTGCGCAAACCACCAAACAGGTTGGCTTCTGTGCCTACGATGTCGGCAGTTAAATATGTAGCAGTGTAAGTTGCACTGAATGCAGAGATTCCAGATGGATTCAACACCCAGTAGCGGCTCAAGTTATCTGTAACAGAACCATTTGATGGATGGATGGCATCTGCCAAACGAACCCCCAAGAATGCTGAAGAGAATGTTCCGCTGGCGAAGTTCACCGTGATCGGACTGTACTCGGCTGTTGTTGTGTTGTCGCCCACTGGATAGGTAAACAAGCCTGCCGCTGTGAAGGTCTTGCGCAATTCACCGGTTCCGTCGGCAACTACCATGTTCGACGCGTTTAATGTGCCTGAAACGGTAGATGCAGCGCCAAGTGTTAAGTTGTTGCTTCCCAGGGTAAGGCGGCCTGATGTTAAGTTTAAGGCACCACTTAGGCTCACGTTTGTGCTCAAGCTTGCACCAGCAACATTGTTAAGGGTAAGACTTCCCACAGTATTTGCCCCAACGCCATTTCCAGCAACCTGAGCAGCTGCTCCATTCAATGTGAAATTTGTTCCAGCAGTAAATGAGCGAGTGCCAGTGAGCAGAATAGAACCATTTGCTCCAGAAGTTGTAAAAGCTCCGGTTGCATTGGTATTGGCAGAGATTAGTGTAGACCCTGAGAAGCTTAAGAACGCACCTGCTCCTGAAAGTGTATTGGTTTGGAAATCGATTGTGGCTCCATTGGTTACAATGAAATTGCCGACTGTTGTTCCAAGATTAATATTGCTTGTTAATTGAAGTGTATTGGTCGTTGAATTACCTACGTTCCATGCAATATTGTTTGATCCTGTAATGGTAGTTGCCGTTTGATTGAATGTTTGTATACCTGTAGGCTTTACAAAATTCACAATTGTTCCTGGAGTATCGCTTGATGTCTTTGTAAGTGTGCCGCCAGTGAGCGCAAGGTTTCCTTGAAGTTGGATGTTCACGGATCCACCAAGATTTGCCTGCTTGAAGTCGAGCGAACCGCCACTGAGTGCAAGGTTGCCTGTGAGGAAAATGTTACCTGCGCCAGCTCCGGTGAATTCTACGTTTCCTGCAGTTTGCGTATAGTTACCTAAAATGGTAAGGAAGTAAGTAGAAGCATTGTTGAAGCGGATAGTTCCCGTTCCTGTTGAAGTTACTGTGAAGTTACCGTTTACGTTTACTGTAGCGGTGTTGCTGTTGAGCGCAAGATTAATTAATGAGGTTTGTGAAGCACAGTTGTAAACGAAGTTCTGGAAGGTTTGATCAAGGTTAACCGGTGCAGTTGTATTGGTGGTGTAACCTAAGAAACTGATGGTTGATGTTGCTCCCCAAGTTACCAATGGCACTGTTCCGCCAGTGGTGGTGTGAAGGTGGTTGTAACCTCCATTGATTACCAGTTCGGCAGTGGTTGCATTGGTAACGATACCGCCATTGTTGATGGCTCCAGTTGAAGCTACTGTGGTGGTGGTATTTGTTGCATTGAAGATGTTGTTTACGTTGGAATTTGCTGTGGCAAGAACACCACCTACATTTACAACTTGACCAGCATTAGAGAACACTACCGACATTTGGTTAGCGCCGTTACCTATGGTGAACCATGAACCAGAAGGGATATCTAAGTCGGTGCCTGTGCCTCCAGCGATGGTTAGCGTATTGCCCGGTGCTCCTGCCTGAAGCGTGATGCGGGTTGAGTTACTCATCGTGATTTGCGCTACCGTTTCGGTTGGAACGTTGGTCGCAGTTGAGTTACCGCCGTTCGGGAACAAAAGCACATCGCCCGGATCTGGCGTATTACGCGCTGGTGTCCAGCTGCCTGGAGTTGTCCAATCAGCTGTTCCTGTTGTAGCGTTCCAAGTGTAGGTAGCCGGACCAGCTGGTGCGTTACGGCCAACCCACTGTGCAGTGGCAGCCAACGATCCTGTTGTTTCGGTAAGTGCACCCGACGAAACGGTAGTTCCAGCAGTGGAACTTCCTGCGTACTCTGTCCATGCAGCGCCATTGTAACGGCTCAGCTTGATTGATGCCAAAGTTCCATTTGCATCTCCTGCAACGAAATTGTATTGTGCAGTATAACTATATGTACCAGTTGTAACGCTGAGGTCACTTGCCCAGTAACGGTTGGCTGTATAATCGGCCGGCGTTGATGGGGTGTTCATGCTTGGATGCGTTGATGCTACTGCACGCACATGTAAATCTCTTGCGGTGCTGTTGGCACTGAAGGCATAGCTCGCCGGACTGTAATTGGTGCCAGTTCCTACTGGGAAGTTGTAAGTGATTGGCAAGCCAGCAGTAGCAATCGAGCGGCGCAATTGACCAGTTCCGTTGGTTTGAACAAATGCTGTTGCAGAACCGCCTGTGATGGCGCCCGCTGTAGTGCCTGTAACAGTAAGGTTGTTTGCGCCCAACTGCGCGATACCAGCAGTTAAAGTAAGGCTGCTCGCCGTGATGGCATTGGTAATGGTAACTGCCGGGTTAGCGCCAGAAGTATTGTTGATGGTGAGGTTACCTACGTTGGTGTTGATCGCCGAACCTGAGAACTGTGCTGCCGAACCATTGAGTGTGAAATTGGTTCCAGCGGTGAAGGTTCTTGTACCAGTTAATTGCACCGAACCGTTTGCGCCAGTGGTAGTAAGTGCACCCGTGGCATTGGTGTTTGCAGTGATTAAGCGGCTGGTAGCATTGGATGTGAATGTTCCTGTGCCAGTAAGTAAGAATGTCTGGAAGTTTACGCTCGTTCCTGCTTGCGAAAGGAAGTTAGATCCTCCGATAGCAAAGTTGGTGTTGAACTGAACTGTATTGGCAGAAGTTCCAGTACCTGCCTCAAATCTCATAACAGCAGTGCCACTTGAAGTAAGTGTTCCACCACTTTGTGTGATTGTTTGTGTAGAAGAGGCATTGTTGAATCGGAAGATAGTTAGCCCATTACCTGGTTTCGTAATTGCTCCTCCAGTTTGAACGAAATTCCCTCCAACATTATAAACAGGTGTTGAAGTTCCATTGTTCATGTTGAACGATCCAGCCGACATAGTGAAATTACCGCCAATGTTAAGTGTTGGTGTAGCCGGAGAATTTGTATTGTAGGTAAGTGAACCTGATCCTGTGCTGGTGATTGTGAAGTTGCCGTTGACTGTATTCAAAGCACCCAAAAGGTTAATTCCAGCGGTTTGACTTGGGCAATTCCACGTAAAGTGATGGTAAGATTGAGTCAGGTTCGCGGTGGCAGGCGCGGTTGTACTTGTTGTATAACCAATAATCAAACACGTCGATCCAGAAGCCCAAGTTGCCAAAGGAATAGATCCTGCTACACTTGTATAATTGTGCTCATACGTACCGCCATTGTTGATCAAGAAGTTCGCGGCAGAACCGCCTGTGATAGCTGCTGCGCTAATTGCTCCACCGCGGCGGAAGAAACCATCTACAGAAACAGTTGCGCCAGTGATCGTCATTGCAAAGTTACCCATGTCCAATCGCGCTAATGGCGCGATGTATAATGTGCGACCGCTTGCGATTGTTACTGTACCACCTAAGTAAGAAACCGTTGCTGCAGTATTGTTAATGGTAAGGTTTTGGAAAGTTGCAGAAGTGGCAATGCTTTGTGCTGTGGTACCGTTGAAGGTAGTGTGAAGAATACCAGTGTTACTGGTAGAATAGGTACCTACTGTGTTTACTAAATTTCCTTTGAAATTCAGGTTGTGTGTGCCTGAAGTGATCGGGCGGAAGGTTGCACCAGTTGAGGTTGTAAGTGTATTGAAGTTGGCTGTACCTGCGGTGTTGCTAAAATTGTAGTTGTTAGTCCCATTGTTAACGATGGTAAGGTTTACTGCCCCAGCACCATTTCGGAAGTTCACGGTCCCTGTGCCGTTTACTGTCATGGTACCGAACTGCAAACCAAGTGTTACGGTTCCAGTGCTTGGTGCTTGAAGTGTAGCGCCAGTGCTTACGTTAATGTCGAAGAGGCGGAAGTTGGCATCGGTCGCAGTTCCGAGAATGGTAGATGTACCATTTGCGAAGGTACAGATGAGGTCATTTCCAGCGCCGTTGTTCGGATTGATGATTCCGTCGCAACGAAGTGATGGTGTGTTGGTGGCTGTTGAGCCGAAAGTAAGCGTTCTAGCGCCTGTTTGTGTGAGCGTACCAGAAACCACATACAATTGGTTGTTGATGGTGTGGTTTGCAGTGTTGGTGAGGGTTCCGCCGTTGATGGTAAAGTCCCAGAAGGTGTTGGCAGTACCGAGTGTCATGGTTGAGCGCGACTCAAAACTTTTTTGGCTGAACGGATTGGTGATAGAGGCGTTGTTAGCGGTAGAAGAAACCGTGTAGTAGTAGTTCATTGTAGGCGTAGCGATTGCACCACCTGGGTTTTCTGCCGGCATTTGGTTGAACATGAATCCCGGAGTAGCTCTGGAGTTTGCGTAGGCAGTCCAGTTGAATGCTGCTGGTCTTCCACCGAGGCCCATCCAAGTCCATGCGAGACGAATTTCCCTGTTTGCAGCCCCTGTGTTAGAGCGATCTCCAGGAGTAGCGATAGCGGTTGTTCCTGACCATCCACCAGCGCCATTGTCGGTGCGGTATTCCGCGTAGGTTGATTCCCAGTAGATTTGGAAATCTGATCTAAACGGAAGTGTTGGTGTGATGCCCCAGTTTGTTTGTCCGGTGAGGGAACCATTGGCATTTGTACCGCCATCTACTGGGTTTTGTGGGTCCACATCGATGTGCATGATCACTGGCTCATCTTGTGCGCCACCGGAGTAGCGAACGTAGAGGTAGTTGTCGTCCCACGCCATGTGGTAAGCGCCGGAAGTTACGTACGCTGCTTCGGCTGCATTGCCATCTAGCGTAATGGTTCCGGTGTTGAACTGCGCTTTGGCTGCAGTAGAAAACAACAAAATCAGCAACAAAGCTGACAATGGTTTTTTGAAAAAAGTGAGCATCGCAATCACAGGGGTAGAATCTTTCATAGATGCATTGGTTGTTGGGGAATTCGATTCGAAATCAATATGGGATACTGTACTTAATGTACCAGAAATTCGATTTTTCTTACATCCGGAAGTTGGGACGTGCGAAGAGGCATTTTCTGAAGATGTAGAAAAGTACATGTGTTTCAAGTTATCTTTTGGTTACGTACAGAATAAGGTACAATCAAGAAGTTTAAAATTACAGCATGTTTTCGGAATACGCAAATGTTTAATTTGTTTGATTATCAACACGATATACACGTGTATTTACTTATGTATCAATCAGAATAGGTAGGCAGATGTTAATTAAATCCAACGTCTGTTGAAAAGTTCGTTTTTGGGTGGTATTGCTTAGGTGTTTATTCTTGTTTGTCCACAATTCAGTTTCCAGAATTTCATTATAGTTCCATGCAGCCTCGGACTTAAGTCCGAGGTTAAAAGGAGTAGAAGTGACCATTTTAGATTCGTGTACCCTCGGAATTTTGTTATAGTTCTGTGCTGCCTCAAACTTGAGTCCGAGGTTAAATATGGTTTGCGATGGTTGTACCCCTTTTTCAAAATATTGAAATGCCGCTAAAGATTTTGTATCCCCTTTTCAGAATATTGAAAAGGGGATACTGATGTCGCGTATGTAAAACACAAAAAGTATTTTCCATACTCAATTTTGGCCTGGATTAAAATGTGTGGTACATTGTAATTCTTATACCGTAATAGGTAATTTGTTGATGCTTTTTTACCAAAAGATGCGTTTCAATGTGCCCCCAAAAAAACAAACCTACTTCCACGGACTAAAGTCCGCGGCTGCAGGTTCACTAGAAAGATACTTTGTACTTATTACTTTCAACTTTAGACTAAGTACTCAACACGAACCCTCCCACTGCTAATACAAGCACTTCGTTTTCTTCATCGCTAAATCTGCCTTAAATGGAAGGTGTAACATTTTTTGGCAGGTAATATTTGCTGCTAATTCCAAAAACGCCCAAGAGAAAACGCTAATCATTTGTTTTTTCATAATGGCTTCATGGGCTTGCACCTATTAATTGATTAATAATTTTCATGATTAATCAATGATTTTACACCTTGAATAAAGGGCAAAAAAAAAGGCAAACTCAAATGAGCTTGCCTTTCTTCTTTACTAATTCAGATATTACTTGATCACAGTTACGTTTACTGCGTTAAGGCCTTTTCTACCGCTTTCGGTATCGTAGGTTACCTGATCATTTTCGCGAATGTCTTGCTTAAGACCTGTAACGTGTACGAAAATTTCTTGTCCATCTTCACCCGTGATAAAACCGAAGCCTTTAGCATCGTTGAAGAATTTTACTGTTCCTTTATTCATTTTGTGTTGTTTTTTGTTCCATCTCTGGAACCTCATTAATTATTTATTTTTCTAACACACTGTGTGTTAAAAATCAAAGACAAAAAACAATCTTGATAATTAGAAGGTAGAAACTACATTCTTTTTAAAAATCACATTTTTCATTTCTGACGCACAAATGTACCCTAATTTATTAAATTTCAATTATTTTCCTTGTTTTTGAAGGTAAGATGCATCTAATCAAGTCAATAAACTGGTTGGAAAGGTTTGGAATCTCCGAAATTGAGCATCACATGAGCTTGGTTTAGGCTCTAAAAAAGTGAGAATCAAGTTTTTTCAGCGCTTAACAGCATGGAATTACGAAAATGCTTGTTAAAGGAAATGGTGATGTGTCGAATCTGAGCAAAGGAAGATTTGAAAATCTATTTCAGGAAAATCAAAAATTTTGAGGAGTGGCTTTGGGCGATCTCAATCATTGATTTTCCCTGTCATTTTCGTTTGAATCTATTGAAAAGCCAATGATCAACATGCTGCTGCATGAATTACTGTTTTTTGAGTAGAGCATTTAATTGATCGATATATTCGTTTTTCTCAGGTAAATTTGATTCGAATTTATTGAGCAACTCTATGGCTTTTTGAATTAAATATTTTGCAGTATCTGGTTTAAGCTTGATTGATATTTCAGCGGCATATGAGGGGAATTCATAGTAATTTGGATAATCTTCCATGGCTTGTAGATAAATCCCTAAAGCATGTTCATAGAATTCTGAATTTAAATATCTAGAGGCGATGCCATTATAATCCGCAATTTCAGGTGGATAATTCATGTTGCCTAATTTGGAGGCTTGTAAAATCAAACTGATTTCATTTTCAATTTTCTGTGGTGGATTGAGTAGTTTATAGTTCATATCTACCTTAGCTATTTCCGAATATCTATTATGGAAAGGAGTAAAACACTCACTCAAGAAATTTGGCATAGAAACAATTGGAACCGCATTGGGTGAGGAGAAAGTTGCTTCAAATGCATGAATGTTATTAAAGAAATCGGGAAATTCATTTCTCAATTTACTGTAAGCAGTATGGTGATACCTATCCTTTGATTGGTCGGCTCCTCCAACGGAGTAGTAGATTTTATCAAGTGTTTTTTGAGGCTGCTTAGATAATTCACTAATAAGCAATTCTAAGGCATCTAAGGGAGAATTGGCGAAAACTGCATCGTAGAAGTCAACAGATCGAATTAAGGAATATAGAGCAAACGACGCACTAAATGAATGTCCTACCAGTGTATTATATCCTTCGGCGCGATATGTTTTAAGTTTTTTAGCAACTTCTTTGGTGATGAAGGTATGAAGTGGTAAATCTGGGCCGTTCAAAGAATCAACATTACATTCTGCCTTTCGATCTTCCAATGGAACCACAACAATTACCATCTGAGGAACTTCCTTGGTTTTTTGTAAGGAATTCACAAGCTGGATACATGGCTCAACAAACCAATCGTGTTGACCCTCTAAGATATACAACACAGGGAATTTCACATCAGCAGAGGCGTATTTATAGTTTGCTGGGGTTTGAATGTAAATACTCCTTTCTTGATTAAATGCTTCAGAATAGAATTTCAGCGTATCGATTTTTTGGGCTGAAAGGCTTATAGGAATTACAAATAAATACAATAGAACATTTTTCATTCAACTTCGTTTTTTTACTTAAGTATGCCTTAACAGTTTAACAATATTAATATTTTTGAGTATATTAATTTTCTTTACTTTTACATCGCTATGAAATTTTGGAGAAATCACCATCTTGTTCGTATTTGGACTATCATGCTGGCCTTCACTATTTTAAACTGTAGTGTAGACAGTCCTGATCGTTTACCATTCAATACTACCGAAGACTTATCATATAATGATATGGAAAGTGTTTTGGAGGTTGTGATTGAGAAAGTACTTGATTGCGATAATTTCTTTGTTGAATATGACGACAATGACGAAGGTGATTCAGGTCAATTTTCATTCAAAAAAGGCATCGACTTTTACACACCTATTGATTTGTATCCCTTTCAGTTTGCAGACGTTGATACATCACCAATCAAACATGCAGGCTACAAAGAAACTTATACAAGCCAGTTTCACTCTGAATTAGTGCCTCCGCCTCCAAAGGCATAATTTCTTTTTCGACAAATGGCGTTCAAATATGCGCGCCCTGCCGCCTTTGCGGAATTTTAAACATTTAATTTAATTGTCATGAAGAAATTTGTTTTTCGTGGCAGTATGTTGAGCCTCTCTTTGTTGCTCATCATGCTGTTCGCACATTCATGCACATCTGTGCAATCAAAAGAAATAGAAGATACATTTCAGGTAACCAATGGTTATCTCACTGATACCGTGGCATACAGAGAGTATGTGGCAGAATTAATGGCATTTAATGCAGTTGAAATTCGAAACCGGGTGAAAGGTTTTGTTGAAGCCATTTTGGTTGACGAAGGGCAAGAGGTTACAAAAGGACAAGTGCTATTTCGTTTGTCTTCAGATGAATATAACCAGAATTTAGATAAAGCGAATGCACAGGTGAAGCGTGCTCTTGCCGATCTGCGCTCCGCGGAAATTGAACTATCGAATGCTGAATCTTTATTTCAAAAAAAGATCATTGGTAAACCCGAACGTGACATGCTAGAGGCGAAGGTTGATGCCTTGAAGGCCAATGTTTCAGAAGCAAAATCATCAGAATCACAAGCACGACTTAATGTTTCATTTACTGAAATTCGTGCGCCTTTTAACGGTGTAGTGAACAGGATTCCATACAAAGTTGGAAGCTTAATTGAAGAAGGAACTTTGCTTACAAAACTTTCTGACCCTTCCGAAATCTTTGCATATTTCAATTTGTCTGAAAGTGATTATTTGAATTTAGTTCATCAGTCAAATATTGATCAAATTCCCGATCTAAAGTTAGTTCTAGCGAATAACGCACTTTACAATCAAAATGGGAAAGTCGAAACTGTCGAAACTGAAGTAAACTCCCAAACAGGCACAATTGGTCTGAGAGCACGTTTTAACAATGCAGAGAAATTAATACGACATGGAAGCTCTGGAAAAGTTCGTTTGCCGTCGGTTTTAAATGGTGCAATTTTAATTCCTCAAAGATCCACTTTTGAAGTTCAAGGCAAGGTTTACGTGATGGTCGTTAAACCCGATTTTACTGTTGAAATGAGGCGAGTTGAAATTGAATCTACTTTGCCAAATTTATATGCCATTCGGAGTGGTTTGAAGCCCAATGAGAAGTTTGTTTTTGAAGGGTTTCAAAGATTAAATGAAGGGGATAAAATTAGAACCAACGAGATTTCATTTCTATCAAAACTTAATTAAGTAAATAGAAAGCCCATGTTATCTCGCTTTATTCACCGGCCAGTGTTGTCGGTCGTAATCTCTATTTTTATTTGTTTGCTAGGTGTTTTGGCATTATTCAACTTGCCCATGACCTTGTTCCCTTCCATTGCGCCTCCTGAAGTCAATGTAACTGTTGAATATACAGGCGCAAATGCTGAAACTGTTACCAAAGCCGCAATTGTTCCACTTGAAAGAGCAATTAACGGTGTTCCCGGTATGAAATACATGAGTTCTGATGCAGGAAATGACGGAGTTGGTGTTGTTCAAGTTCTGTTTGAGACTGGTGTAGATCCTGATGTGGCTGCGATCAACGTTCAAAATCGCGTTAATGCAGTTATGGGTGAACTTCCATCTGAGGTAATTCGAAATGGTGTAAAAATCGCCAAAGAAGAAAATGCGTTGTTGATGTACATCAATGTATTTAGTTCGGATACATCTATTGATGAAAAATTCCTCTATAATTTTGCTGATATTAATTTATTAGCAGAATTAAAGCGTATTCCAGGTGTTGGTTTTGCTGATATTTTGGGAGCCAAAGAATACGCAATGCGGATTTGGTTAAAGCCTGATAAAATGCAAGCTTATCAAGTTTCTTCCCAAGATATAATTGAGGCTCTCGAAGAAAATAATATTGAAGCAGCACCAGGGAAAATCGGAGAAAGTAGCGACAAATCTGCTCAATCTTTACAATTTACCATTAAATACACTGGGAAATTTAATTCTGAAAAGCAATACGAACAGATTCCAATACTATCAAACAATTCAGGAGCAATGTTAAGGATTGGAGATGTTGCGGATGTGGAATTTGGTACAACTTATTATGATGTTGAAGCTAAATTTAACGGAAAGCCATCTGCTGCTATAGCACTCAAGCAATTGCCAGGTTCTAATGCAAGCGAAGTTATCGAAGCAGTAAAGGGAAGGCTGAATGAACTTAAATCCACAACTTTCTTAAAAGGTATGGGTTATGAAGTGAGTTACGACATTTCTAAATTTTTGGATGCCTCTGTACATGAAGTAATCAAAACATTGATCGAAGCTTTTATTCTAGTAGCCTTGGTTGTTTTGATTTTTCTTCAAGATTGGCGCGCTACATTAATCTCAATTTTATCAGTACCTGTCTCGCTAATTGGCGCATTAATTTTCATGAATTTCCTTGGGTTTTCGCTAAATTTAATTACACTTTTTGCTCTTGTTTTAGCTATTGGTATTGTTGTAGACAATGCAATTGTTGTAATTGAGGCTGTTCATACAAAGATTCACAACGACAAAATGAATTCAAAGCGTGCTACTGAACTAGCAATGAAAGAAATTTCAGGAGCTATTGTCGCAATTACATTGGTGATGTCGGCAGTGTTTATTCCAGTAGCATTTATGAGCGGCCCTTCAGGAATATTCTATCGACAGTTTTCCCTCACTTTGGCAAGCTCCATTGTAATTTCAGGTATTGTTGCATTAACCTTAACTCCCGCTTTGTGCGCACTGTTAATGAGGCAATCTCATCCATCTCATGGATTGCTGGGAAGATTTTATAATTGGTTTAATTCGAAGTATGAATTGCTTGAATTCCGATATAGAAGAGTCCTTTCTTTGTTTGTGCATCGCAGAGTTGTTGTTGCTATAGTGTTATTATTCTTTGTAATGGGAACTGGAATTTTGGGGCGAATTCTACCTTCAGGTTTTATACCTAATGAAGACCAAGGAACATTTTACGCAAGCATTACCACACCCGCTGGAGCCACGCTAGAACGTACCAAAGCAGTTGTAAACAACATTCAAACAGCTGCTTCATCCTTGCCAATGGTTGAAAGTGTGTCAAGCTTAGCAGGTACAAATATCCTTTCAGATGGAACTGGTGCAACTTATGGCACCTGTTTGATCAATCTCAAACCATGGTCTGAAAGATCCGAATCTGTTGAAGATATAATTGACCAGCTTAATAACAAGACACAGCATTTAAAAGATGCAGAAATTGAGTTTTTCCCGCCTCCCGCTGTTCCTGGTTATGGAAATGCCAGTGGTTTTGAATTGCGTTTGTTAGATAAAACAGGGAACGGAGATTTTAAACAAATGGAAAATGTTGTCAAGCAATTTTTAATTGACCTCAAAAATCGACCTGAAATTGCTAGTGCATTTACCATTTTTGATGCGAGTTATCCTCAATTTTTGATTCGATTTGATCTAGACAAAGCCGCACAAAAGGGCGTTACTGTGAACGATGCGATGGGCGAATTACAAACTTTACTTGGAAGCGAATATGCAAGTAATTTTATTCGGTTCGGTCAGATGTACAAAGTGATGGTACAAGCTCTTCCTGAATATAGAGCCAAGCCTGAAGATCTATTAATGCTCAAAGTGAAAAATAGCGATGGAGAAATGGTGCCTTTTTCTGCTTTTGCTGGCATTGAAAAGATTTATGGAGTTGACCAAATCACCAGATACAACATGTATCCATCTGCTGAAATCAATGGAGAAGGTGTTGCCGGAATTAGTTCTGGTGATGTATTGCAGATAGTTCAAGAAACAGCCAAAGAAAAATTACCCAGAGGATATGAAATCGATTGGGCTGGAATTTCTCGAGATGAAGCGAATTCAGGTAATACAGGAATATTCATTTTTATTATTTGTTTAATTTTTGTGTACCTTTTACTTTCAGCTCAATATGAAAGTTTTTTGCTTCCATTGCCAGTAATTTTATCACTTCCTATTGGCATTTTTGGCGCTTTTTTATTCCTAAGTTTCTTGGGATTAGAAAATAACATTTACGCTCAAATTTCGCTTGTAATGTTGATTGGTTTATTGGGGAAAAATGCAATACTCATTGTCGAATATGCAAATTTGAAAGTAAAAAATGGTTCTAGTGCATTGGATGCGGCTAGAGAAGCTGCTGCACTTCGTCTCCGACCAATATTAATGACCTCGTTTGCATTTATTGCAGGTCTTATTCCGCTTTTGTTGGCCACAGGTGCTGGGGCAATTGGAAATAAGACTATCGGAGCTACAGCTACCGGCGGAATGCTTTTAGGAACGGCTTTTGGAATTTTTATTATTCCTGGTTTGTTTTATATTTTTTCAGAATTAGGTCAAAAAGTTAATTCTAATAGAAAAGGAGGATCAAATGAATAAGCGAATGATCAAATTCATCCTTGCATTAACATGCATTCTTCTTTACAATTCCAGTTGCAAATCTCCTAAGGATTATGCTCAAACGAAGGATATTCAACTTCCTTCCCAATTCAGTTTTCCCATAAATGATTCATTAAATTCTGCTCAATTAAATTGGAGAGAATTTATTCAAGATTCATTGCTAAAATTGCATATTGACACTTTATTGAAATCGAATTTCGATTTGAAAATATCTAACCAGAAAGTGTTTATGTCGCAAGCTGATTTGGCTGTTGCGAAAGGAAATCTTTTGCCAACTGCTGGATTTAATCTGGCTGGTAACATGAAAAGATTTGGTTTGTACACTATGGATGGTGCAGGAAATGCCTCAACTGATATTACACCAGGTAATTTAGTGCCAGTGAATTTGCCAGATATTTTTGTGGGTCTTCAAGCTGCTTGGGAAGTAGATGTATTTGGGAAAAATAGAAACCTTCGTAGGAGCGCACAAGCAGGATTATTGCAGCAAATGTATGAGCAGAAAAAACTACAAACCCAGCTTATTTCTGATTTCTGCAACCAATATTTTGAATTAATTGCAGCAAAGCAATACCTCAATATTGTTGTGGAGAATATTCGTAAACAAGCCGAAATGCTTGAAATTACCGAGCAATTAAAGCTGGCGGGGAGAACAACTGAACTTGCTGTACAACAATTTAAAATAAGCTTGTCTGAATTTAAAGCCTTGGAGATTGAACTCAAACAGGAAATAGTCGAAAAAGAAAATGAAATTCGATTCATGCTGGGCAAGTCTGATTTTGTATTTCAAGAGAATCAATCAGATTTAGGATTTAAAATTGCCAAAATCAATGCAGGCGTACCTTCTCAACTGCTTCTCAACCGACCTGATATTTTAGCTGCTCAATTCGCTTTACGCGCTGCTGGCTTTGACGTTCGTTCTGCTAAAGCAGCATTTTATCCAAATTTAACCATCACAGGTTCTTTTGGTTATCAAGCTTTTAATTCCCGGTATTTATTTGTCTCTCCCGCTTCTATTGCCTATCAAGCAATTGGAAGTATTCTTCAACCATTGGTAAATCGCGCTGCAATTAAAGGTGAATTTAAGCGAGCTAACGCGCGGCAAATAGAAGCGCTCACAATTTACCATCAAACTATTTTACAAGCATTTTTTGAAGTGAAAAATCAGTTGAGTTTATTAGATAAATTAAATGATCTGCAGAATCTAGCTAAGGAACGAATAGAAATTGTTCAGTCTTCTGGTGAGATTTATTCTGATTTGTACATGGCTGCAAAAGCAAATTATTTAGAAGTTTTAGCTGCTCAACAAAATGCCTTAGAAGCTCAATTTCAATTGATAGAATTAGAGAAGCGTAATAACATTACTCTCGTAAATACATACAGAGCTTTAGGCGGAGGTTGGAAATGAGTGAATTCTCAATGATGACTAGATGATTTTATTTGATTGAATTACCGGGTGGACTGATTGAACATGTTTTTAATTTAGTCCACTCGGATTTTATTTAGCTCCTCTATTTCTTATAAATAGCTAGATCCAAAGAGATTCTAATTAAATCCTAAAGAAATCCCCTTTTTTTTATTTTCGTTTTCATGGATGCACTCCTCAAGAAGCTAAATTTTAAAGACCAGCAAGCACTTTATGTGATTAATCCTCCCGAAAGTTTTTTGCCACATTTAGATGCTATGAAACCAATTGCTGAGGTGAAGACAAATGTTGAGCCCGGTGATGAAATTGAATTCGCAGTGCTTTTCGCCATCACCCAACAACAACTCGATGAATCGATAAACAAAATTGGTCCGAACTTAATTGGTGATTCTATTCTTTGGGCGGCTTATCCGAAAGTAAGCTCAAAAAAATACAAGTGTGAATTCAACCGCGACACTGGTTGGCACGAAACCGGGAAATTCGGATTAGAAGTGGTGCGCCAAGTTGCCATCGATGAAGACTGGAGCGCGCTGCGGTTTCGAAAAGTGACTTACATCAAAAAGATTACACGAAGCGACAAAATGATTTTGTCGACAGAAGGAAAGGCCTTGAAGGAGCTTAAATTAAATCATCCTTACCGAACGTGAATAATGAGTCAATCCCAGATTGTACCCAATCGAAATTTCGAAGCCACCACGGCCACTGCTTGCTTGTCTCAAATTCGACATGTTTGCGTCGTAACTGATGCCGAAATTCCAAACACCAAATTCGAACAACGAACTCACCACCAATGCATCGCCCATCCGCCAATAGGCGCCGATAGAAGCGCCTAAATTTTCCAAATTATTCGAATATTTTGATCCTGAAAGAAAATCGTAACGTATCAATGATCCAATTAAAAACTCTGTATTGGGACCTTGTTTATATGCCATAAAGCCTGGGTTGAGCGCCACACTCGACGAACCTAAACTTTGGAGGAAGTTTCCGTGTACCACATATTTCATCATCAACTTTTCGCCCGTTCCATTAAATGAATAATTCGGTCGGTTGAAATGATAAAGTGAAATACCTGCATTTCCTTTTGAGTATGAATTGCCCCGAACTTTCATGCGAATCGATTTGTTTTCGAACGTCCAAACCAAACCTCCAGAAATATCTAAATAACCAAAGGCAGGACTGCCATAGTTTTCGCCCGATGAAATTCCGGGATTAAATCCAGTTGATTCGTATTGACTTCCCCATTGAAAATCTTGGGTATCGATCCTTCTTTGCCCATAGCCTGCTTGCAGTCCCAAACCCAAATGATGGAATTTGTGCAATTGAACATGAAAGGCCAATGAATAATTTACCATGTTAGTTACCAATTGCCCATCGCCGCTGTGGTCGTTGAAGAAATTTAAACCCATACCGAAGTAATTCTTCTGGTTCTTCTTTTTGATCAATCGCATGTGAAACGATGCCGCGGATGTTTTATAGGGGATGGTTATGCTTTTCCACTGACTACGGTAGTTTATTGTAGCTTCTAATGGTGTTGAAGCTCCTGCCAATGCAGGATTTTGAATTAAAGCCGATGCATTGAATTGCGAAAAATGGACATCCTGCGCAACCAGTATCCTGGCGCAAATCATCCAAATTAAAAGCGTAATTATTCTCTTCATAACTAACGCATTAAAGTTAAGTTGCCTTGTTTGCTAAGCGATTCCCCAGTTATCAATTCTGCTTCGAGGTAATAAACGTAAACGCCTGTATTCAGAGGTTTCCCGTTGAAATTCCCGTCCCAACAATCTCCTGGTCTCGACGATTCAAATACCTTTTCTCCCCAGCGGTTGTAAACAGTTAATGCCATAGAAACTATACAATCGGTACCATACAATTTGAAGCAGTTGTTTTCATTATGGCCTCCTGCATCTGGAGCAAAAACATTCGGGATGAATACATCGGCGCACAAGGTATCCACTGTAATAATGATGCAGTCTGATGCTGCACAGCCGTATTCATTCACTACAGTTAAGCAATACGTTTCTGTGCTTGGTGGATCTGCAATAGGATCCAAACAATCGTCGCAACTTAAGTGGATTCCCGGATACCAAGTTCCTGTGGCATTACTGCTGGCTTCAATCTGTGCCGATGCACCAAATTGAATGGTGGTATCTAAACCAGCATCCACTGTTGGCAATGGATACACAAGTAACTCAGCGGTCGTTGTATCACTGCAAATGCCATTGCTAACTTCCACGGTAACAACAGTATTTTCTGACACTGAAAAATCCACCACAGCAGTAGAATCGCCTGTGCTCCAATTGTAAATCGATCCGCCCGAAGCGGTTATTTGAACGGTATCGCCTAAACAAAGTGTTCTATCCCCAGTAATGGAAGCCACAACAACTGGAACAACCACAATAGTACTATTAAAAGAATTGCTGCAATTTCCAAGTGATCCAGTTACTGTAAAGTTTGTACTTCCAAGTAAACTCGCTTCGATTGTTGAACAAGTATCACAGCTTAAGTTAATGCCCGTGTCAGTGCTCCAAACATAGCTATCGGCGCCAGTCGCAAGCAATGTAACCGAATCTCCTACACAAATAATCGACGCTGATGTTTCAATTCCCAACGATGGCGTTGGAAGCACGGTAACGGTAACTGTATCAATATCGCTGCACAAGCCGCTGTTGGCATAAACTACATAGCTTGTTGTAACCGTCGGATTCGCCACTACCGATGCTCCTGTGCTGTCCGACAAGCCTGCAGCCGGAACCCAAAGGTAAAAATCGGCACCCGAAACTTCCAAGTTTGTACTGCTGCCTGAGCAAATTTCTACATCCGCACTCAAAGTAATGTTGATGGCTGGATCAACCGATAAAGTAACCGTCACCACCGAATCGCAGCCATTTGCAGCAGTAAGAACAATTGGATATTCCCCGGCAATATTTACGTTGCTTCCATCCGGCAAAGTGTAACTGCTCCCTTCACAAATATTGGCAGATAGACTCACATTGATTTCATCTAAAACACTAAGATTCAATACCAAAATGCTGTCACATCCATTGATGCTCTGCAAGGTGTCTCGATAAGTACCCGCCAAAGTGTAATTGTTTCCTTCGAACAAATAGCTTGAACCTGCACAAATAGAGGCGGAAGTGGCCGTTTCGAGCTGCGGAATGATGGTCAATGTTAGGTTTATCAAACTGTCGCAGCCAGCAGCCGAACTCAATGTTGCTTGGTAATCTCCTGCTACATTTAAGGCTTGACCAAAGAAATCGTACGATTCTCCAGCACAAATCGAAGCCGCTATTGAAACACTGGAAGGTTCATTCACGGTTAAATTAACCGTCGAACTGCTGCTGCAACCATTTGCATCGGTACCGATCACCGTGTATGTAGTTGTGGCAAGTGGACTTGCACTTACATTATCGCCGCTCACCGCGGAAAGCCCTACGGGCGGACTCCAAGTATATGTATCAGCGCCATTAACAGTAAGCAAAATCGATTCACCTAAACAAATTGCATCGCCCGGGGAAGCTGTAACAACTGGGAGCGCATTTTCAATCACACTCACTTCCGTACGCTGGCTACTCACACATCCAGTGGAAGGTTCTCGTGATTCTATCCACCAAGTTCCTGGTGTGCCAGGTGAAAAAGTATTCGATCCACTCAAAACTGCTGTTCCACCAAATGGAGCTGCATACCAATCAATCTCCAATCCCGAAGCAACCGAAGCAGTTAATCCTGGAACCGGCTCACCGAAACAGTAAGCCAAGCTCGTGGCGGTTGGTGGTTCAATCGGCGGACAATTACAATTTGGTGCATTCACCGTGAGGTTTACCGAGCAGCTTCCGGTTGAGCCTGTGAGCAAAACATTCGTTCCCGTTAGCACACCATCAATCAACCAGGTATTTCCGGAAGTGTTTGACACAGTTCCAGCTGATGCAATTAAGTTTTCAGCATTTACAGTTACACTGAAACTATAGGTTTGCAAATCGGCCGAACAGATTGGCGGCGCATTAATCGAAATAGTTGGATTGATCACCAAAATATTCAAAGTAAACGGCAAGCCTGCACAACCTTGCGCACTGGTTTCAGTAACCGTGAGCTGGTAGTTGCCCGGTCCGTTCGCCCAACTAATCTGTACCGAATCATTTCCTTGACCATTGAGGATCGTTCCATCACCTTGTGTTTCCCAGAAATAGGTGCTGTTTGCCAACCCGACCACGTGGTAATTCCCCACTGGATCGGCCTGACAGAGCGTATCGGTTTGTGCTGCCAATGGCAACAGCGCCCCGAATAGGCTCAGCAACAGCAGATATTTTCTGAGATGCAGGTGCATGGTTTTGATTCCTTAGTCGTGGAAAATGGTTGTTGTAGTAGGACGAGGATTTACCGTTACGGTAACAGTTGCCGTGTCTTGGCAGCCATTTGTATCCGTTCCAGTTACAGTGTAGGTAGTTGTAGTTGTTGGTGTAGCAGTAACTGGCGAACCTGAACCTGAAGAAAGCGTTCCTGCATTATCCCAAGTTAATGTTGTAGCTACTCCAGCTGTTAGTTCTGTGCTTTCGCCTTCACAAATCGAGATATTCGCACTAGCCGTAACATTTGGAAGTGGGTTTTCGGTCAAGGTAACCGCATCACGCGATAAACTCACACAAGTAGTAAGGTTGTCGAACGCTTCGGCATAGTAGATGCCCGGTGTAGGAGGATTGAATGGAGATCCAGTTCCAACCAAGTTGCCTCCAGTTGGTGCATCATACCAATTTAAAGTTTGGCCAGCCTCAACCGTTGCAGTTAATGCTGGAACAGGCGTGAAGCCTGCGCAATAAGCAGCATCTGTTCCAACAGGTACATTCACCGTTGGACAGTTACAAACAGGTGCAGTAACATCTAATGTCGTAGGGCATCCTGCTACCGTAAGCGAGATCGTAATATTGGTGCCTGTTGGTACTCCGGTAATTGTGAAGTTGTTTCCACCTGCATTTGCAACTGTTCCAGCTGAGCTTGTTGGAATTTCTGCCGAAACTGAAATTTCCATACTCCAAGTTGTTAGATCAGCCGAACAAACTGGAGCACTCACAACCGCAATGGTTGGAACTTGATTTACAGTTACCTGAACATCTTCAGTATCTGTGCATCCATTGCCATCAGTTCCTGTTACGGTGAATGTGAATACACCATCAGCTAAGTTGGCAGTTACATCAGAGCCAGTATTCGAAACCAATCCAGTTCCTAACCAAGCATAACTAACTGCGCCTGAAGCAGAAAGTGATGCTACATCGCCTTCACAAATCGCAAAGTCGAGTGTTGCATCAACAGTTGGAAGTGCATTTTCAATCAAGGTGATTTGTGTTCTAGTTGAACTCAAGCAGCCAGTAGCAAGATCACGTGCCTGAACGTAATAAATACCAGCTGCTGTTGGTGTGTAAGTGTTTAAGTCGGTTGCCAAAGCAGTTCCGCCTGAAGCAATGCTATACCAGTCGAATGCGATTCCCGCAACAGCTTGCACACCCAAAGTTGGGATGGTGCTGCCAGTACAGAAATCTTCGTTGCCTAAGCTCACAGCTGCTGCGATAGTCGGGCAGCTGCAATCTGGGGCGAGGATCGACGATGTTTCGTCGCAAGTGCCTGAAGTAACAGTTAAGGTAATATCGGTTCCTGCAGGAACCAATGAAATCGACCAGTTGTTACCCCCTGTGTTGACTACGGTTCCTGCTGTACTGGTTACATCTCCGGCTGAAACACTCACCGTTAGGCCGTAAGTCAACAAATCGGCCGAGCAAGTTGCAGGACCTAGAGTCGTAAAGGTTGGAGTTGGATTTACTGTAACATCAAGATTTGCTGTGTTTTGGCAGCCATTGATATCTGTTCCGGTAACGGTGTAAGTGATCGTGCTCGTTGGGCTTGCCGTTACACTTTGTCCCGAAGTCGCCGATAAGTTTGTTGCTGGACTCCAAGTATAACTTGTTCCACCAAATGCTTGCAATACAGTTGATCCATCATCACAAATCGCCACATCTCCGCTCGTAGTGATCGTTGGCAGTGGATTCACAGTGATCGTGATATCGTCGGTTGCTGAACATCCAGCCCCATCGGTTCCTGTAACTGTGTAGGTTGCGGTTGATGCTGGAGTTGCATCAACAGTGCTTCCAACAGTTGCCGACAACCCTGCACTTGGGCTCCAAGTATAAGAAGTTGCTCCACTTGCCGTGAGTGTGGTTGTTCCACCAGGACAAATCGAAGCAATTCCAGCAATCGACACTGTTGGAAGAGGTGTTATCGTGATGGTGGTGGTGTATACTTCAGCACATTCGTCCGCCGCTGGCGTGAAAGTGTAAGTGGTTAATCCAGGTGCGCTGGTGTTGATGGAAGTTGGGCTCCAAGTTCCATCGATACCTTCGATCGATGTTAGTGGAAGTGTGGCAGGAACAGCATTCTGGCAGTAAGGGCCAAACTCATTGAAGGTAGGAACGGCTCTAGGAGTAATGGTAATGTCAAGTTCTATTGGATCTCCATCGCATCCGTTTATGGTCTCAATTACTGTGAGCACGTAGTTACCTGGAGGAGTTGCGCCCCAGTTGATAATGATTCGGTTGGTACTTCCAGCAGGCGACCAAGCCACAACTGGTCCTTGGTTGGTAGTAATCGTTCCAAGAAAAGTTCCTGGAGTGATAGCCCAAGCATACTGCGCATTTGTTGTACCAGCGCCGCCATTTTCATCCTTATCCACCCGATACGGACGAATTGTGCCCTCACAAATGGTTTGAAAAGGCGACGGATTGTCCTGCGCAAACAAATCCTGGCTCCAGGCAAAGCCGAGGATTAAAATGAGTAAAAGTCTAAGTTGTCTCATATCTGGGTTGATTAATCGTGGTAAATGGGTGTTGTTATTATGCTGCCACCAATGGTGACCACAGCTGAAGCGCATACTTCGGTAAAACGGATGTATTCTACTGTATAAAATCCTTCATCAGAAGTTGGAGGAGTGATGTTTCCACTGCTGGCATTGATGCTTAATCCACTAGTTGTGGCAGAAAAAGTTCCTCCACTTACCAAATCGATGTCGAGGCTTGGGGCAGCAATTAATGCTGTATTACAAACCAAGGCTGGGTATGAAAAATCACCACTTGAATCTCCTGTGAGTTTTACATCATCCACATAAAGTACTTCATCGGAGCGATTTACATCGAGTCGTATTCTAAACGCCAAGGTGTTTCTTCCGGGAGGAACATTGTAAACAAATGGGTTCTGAATTGCTGGTCCTGTGCAGCTTACACTGGTATTTGAATAATTCCAAACACAATCGCCAAAACCATTGATTGTTGCTGCTGTTGAAAATGGACCACCATTCTCACTGACTTCGAAAAAAATTCGGTCTGAAACGTCAAATCCCGGACCTCCACTGCATGTGGAATGCGTTCTATAAGCCACAGACACGCGAACATTGTTGTAGCAGGAAATCTCAACAGGTTGAAATTCAACAATTTTTCCGTTCAGGTTGTCGTTACAGTTTCCCCCTGTACTTTGCCCATTTATGCAATTGGGGCTCCCTGCAGCACCACAAGTAGTTGATCCTCCGCCGAAACGCATACTGTTGTTTCCAACTTTTGCATAACCAGCGCCATAATTTCCAGCTCCAACTAGAACCTGCGGCGTATTGGCATTTTGGGTTGGAGGGATGTAATTCCACGTGTCGGTTACAAGGCCTTCAAATCCTTGGTAGGCGATCACGGTTTGTCCCGAAACAGATGTTGTGGTGAATATTATTTTCATCAAAAATAAAAATTTGATGAAGTGATAACACCTATAACTTCCACAACTCCTAACCATGAAATTTTCTTCAGATTTCGATCTGCAAAGAACTTCAAGTTAAATGAAGAGAATGTTTTCCTTGTTTCATTAAACCAATAAAGACATCGCATAAACTGTCGCTCTGCGTTTCCGATAAGATAACTGTATGTCAAGAAATTGTTAGTCATGGTAAATCAATGTTGTGTTAGGTGCTGAAGTAACTATAGTGTTGATGTTGCCAGAATCGGCGCATTGCCCTGTATTTGGGGTGAAATTGTAGGTTCCTGATGAACTATTGCTAATCAGTGAAGGCGTCCAACTGCCCAAAATACCGTTAAGCGAAGTTGTTGGCAGTAAAGGTGCTGTAGTGCCTTCGCAAAATGGAGGAATCGCACTGAAACTCGGAATTGTCAACGGTGTGATATTTATGCTAATTGTAATAGAATTGGCACAAATGCCCGCATTGGGCGTGAAAGTATAATCGCCGGAAACTGTGTTGCTTACAACTGCTGGACTCCAAGATCCAGAGATTCCATTCAATGAAGTTGAAGGCAACAAGGGCGCAGTGGTACCGAAACAGAAATCGTTAATGGCATTGAAGTTTGGCGTTACGGGAGCTGTTACAGTTACACAAGTTTCGCTGCTGCAATCGGCACTTAGTGAATAGGATATTGGATTGGGCGGCGCGCTTCCAAAGAAGATGGCCGCGTTACCATAGCTGTTATCTGCTGGTCCCGCTGGCGTGAGGAATTGATTGCTCACAAAGGTTGGATTAATTGATCCGGGATCATTTACCAGCATGACAAATGCCTTTATCGTACCAGATGGATTCCCAAGGTTAGCCAACGGAATTCCAAATTCAAATCCTTGCGTGAAATTGCCCGAACCTCCATTGCTTTGGTAGCCTAATGGTGCGGAAGTTCCGGTTTGCCCCAAAAACAAATTGACGTTCGTTTGCATGTTGTACAAATCGAAAAAGCCCAAGCCAAATGCTTGGTTCATCGCCAAAATATAGTCTGGGTTAAAACCTGGATCGAAACTGATCCCGTTGTTCAGATTTTTCACAGAGAAATAAGGTGCATTTGTTCGGTTTGTCCAGCTAGACAAAGAATTAAATCCACCTGGAATACAATCGATAAACAGCAGAAAACGATTGTTGCTCCCGTTCTCGGTTTGCCCTGCCAATGCGCCATACAAACTGCCCGACAAGTTTTTCAAATACAGAGCATCGAGATTGTTCAATGCGCCAAAACTGCTTGCTGGTCCGCCAGCAGAAGTTGCCAACGGAACTCCCCATTCGGCCACAGAAATTTGACCGTCGAAAACGAATGTTGGCGTTGGATACGACTGCACACATACTTGGTCGCCTGCCGTAAGAATCGAAGAAGTATAGGTGTTGTCGGCTGAAGGCGCTTGCAATTCCACACCATTCACAGTGAAGCTATACCAAGAACCTCCTGATGCCGTGAAGTTGATCACTTCGTCTGCGCAAGGAAGCGTTGGCGTGAGGTTCGGAGCAGATGGAATAGGAGTTACGGTTAGACTGTATGTGCTGATTAGCGTGTATGTATCGCCAGTATTGATCGTGCTGCTTCCGTCGGAATCGCAGTAAGCATAGGCGCTAACCGATTGTACGATCGGAGCAGCGGTATTATTTATCCCCGAAGGGAGCGAATTGTTGGGTGCTGTAATTCCCGCAACAGGCAAAACACTCGAATACACCACACAGGTTGGGTTTGATGCAGCAACCGCACTTTGCCAAGTCGCGATCGCAGTAGTGCTTTCACCAGTGCAAATGGTTGATGAAGCATTGCTTACGTTGGTTGGAGAACAACAAGCAAATGCCGCATTGGTAGGGTAGAGGCAAGTTGCTGGAGAAGGTGCTTGTTCGGAGTAATTAACTTGTAATGCAGTAGTAATACTTGCAAAATTCCATTGCCCAAGTCCTAAGCTTCCACACGGAACCAATGGAGCAAAGGTGGAGTTTATCCCCCCAGCACCAAAGACATTCGGATAAATGTAAATTTCAATATTGCTAGATGCATTGAAACCATTAGGAAAATCGCTTAGATCGAAATTGATGTTGTAATTCGTCAAAGTGGTATTCACATCGCTTACAATTGCTCCATCAACAAAAACAGTTACCCAATAATCTGAACCTAACCCTTGTGCATTGTAGCAAAATCCATTCAAGCTAAAATTCAGTGAAAAGGAAGTAGCATCGCCACCTACCACATTTGGAGGGATGTTGAGGTAGGCAGAATTGTTTATCCCACCAAAAGGAGAAGAGGCAACCTCGATATTGAGTCCTGAATAATTTGTATTGGTTGTAATTGGCTCTAACGGACCGCCTGTTGAACAACAATTTGGTCCGCCGACAATGCCGAGATAAGTTATGTCGAATGTTTGATTTCCGCCTGAGCAAGCAGTGTTTGTCAAGGTGGCTGGATTCGGACTGATGCTGAAAATTGTGCCGATATCACCTGCATCGCAATCGTTATTGCCCGTAACTTCCCAATCGCAGGTTGAGGTGTTGTATAGGATGCTCACCACATCGTTTGAAGAACTAGGAAGGGTTGGATAAACGGTTAATGTGTTGCTGCCAGAGGCCAAGGTTGCGCCAGTGCTGTTACAAGTAACTGTCCATGGAAGTGTCGCATTGATGGTATTGCAGAAATTTGGATTTTCAATGCTGATTGGAACCCTAAAATCATTGCAGTTTTGAACCGTTTGTAACACATTTCCAGCAGGCGTTGTTACGGTAATGGTGGCTGGAGAAATGCTCACGTTTGCACCAAAGATGGTGGAGGCTCCAAATCCAATTTCCCCTGAAATAGGACCACCAATTACATCACTTCCTTGGGTAACATAAATTTGACCATTCACTCCATCGAATCCATCTCCAAAAGGACCGTCGTTTACATTTAACGTGAAGATGGTTCCGTGAATAAGTGGATCGAAAGGTCCATAACCGATACTAAAGTTTGACCCAGAAGTATTTCCAATCCCTGAGGCCAATATAATACCACTAAGATTACTTGTAACGGTCCAAGAAATTTCATTTCCAAAAGCGGATCCGTAATTCCCAGCCACATTGAAGTAAATCTGACCTGAACAAGCCGTATTTGCAACTTCGAGGTAATACGTCTGGTTTGAGCAGGCAGTAGCTGGACTGCTGGAAGCATCTGCATAATCTGGACAATTTAACGACACACTTGCACATGCCGCTGGTGCTGTGTAACTCTCAGAAATAGTACAAGATGGATCGGCTGAAAACGTTGCCACAACATTACAGTTTCCTCCTGTTGCATTGATTCCCGAGATAGAGTAGCTAATTTGACTTGGGAAGGGTGCGCTTAGTGTTGTAGTTCCGCCGCAAGAACTGGTAAAGGTTAGGATGCCGCTTTCTGGCGGATTGGTAACTGTTAGTTCACCCGAAACCTGATAGGTATTCGTTATTGGATCGCATACGCTTGGAGTCGCCGAAAGTGCAGTAATGCTGCAAAGAATGTCGCAATTTGTTGTAGCTGTTGAGCTTGATTCACTATTGAAGGTAATGTACCCTAATTCGTTGTCAAAATTGGTGAGTAACAAAATGTACACTTCACCTGCAAGTGCGCCAACTGCATTCGCCTGTTCAAATGCAGATGCTGAGAAGCTGCAATCGGCAACTGGCGCAGTGCTGTTTTGAATTTGCGTGCATCCATCTGGCAAAGATGAAAACGGGCCCCAAAGCAAAAAGTCAACATCAATAGGGAAATCGAAAACATCAAACTGGGCAATATCGATGTTTAAATCGCCTGGGTTTTCAATTTCATAATAATACCATACTGGATTTGGTGTTGAATTCAAACAATCGATAGCGCCCAAACTGGGTACATTGATGTTGTTGTTGAATGTATAGGTTGTTCCTGTGCAGAAGGCTGTTGCATTTGGACAAGTATCGCCGTTGTTTGTTGGTGGAGGAAGATCTCCACAAGAAATAGCCGCTTCCCAGCCACGTCGACGCGTAGTTCCATCGGAAGAAAATTGAAAGGTTAAACAGCCACCAATGGTAGAAGAAATCACTCCAGGGCCAAGATTTCCCGTGTAGGAACCTAAAAGTGGAGATGCAGTGGTTGGCCCATTGAAAACATCTAGATAATCGAAACCCGCTTCTAGTCTAAAGTCGGTGAATGTAAAGGTGATTGCCTGTCCTGCTGGAGCGCAAAAGGTAATGGTCGAGAATTCGTTGTTTTGGTAATTGGTTCCTGGCCCCTGGCTGTCGTAGAACAATCCTCCACATGCATTTGTGATTGTGCCCAAGTTGCCCATATTGTAAACCTGCGCCACACCTGGAATCCAGATGATAAACAACAGTAATATGTGCAACAGTTTTCTCATTGTTCAGCAATCACTTTTAATTTCCCCTTCGGGGTGATGGCAAAGCGAATCGAATTTCCATTTGGGGCAGCTTTCAAAGCAGCGCGCTTTTGATTTCCAATCGGTTTTTGCAATTCTTGTTTACTGTACAAAACCACGGAAGCCTTTAGTCCATCCAATGCAACTGTTCTCCGTTGCGCATCCAATCGGTATGCATCCAACAAACCATAATGATCGATTGCTTCCTGAACTTTCAGCTCGTCATCCTGAGACAATAAGCCCACGATTTCGAAGTGTTTCTTGTTCGAAGTTTCCTCTTCTTGAGCATCAAGTTGAAGGCAAAAGCAAAGCAGGACGACCGCTAAAAGCAGTCCTCGGGTTGAATTCATTTGTATGGTAATCAGTCGTTTGTGTAGCGTTTGATCTATCTCATTTTTATAAGCATTCGATCAAAAACTAGAAAATTTATTAAATCGCTGAAGATTTTTCAGGATAGTCTTGGGAAATCGGCTGAATGAAATTGTGTAGTGGTTTGATCATAGGCAGATTTTTCAATTTCTCAATGTTTGCAAGTGTTTTGCAAGGATTGAGATATTGGTTGTCAACATGTTATGGGCTTACTCTTTAGCAATCTACAAATAGTTTTATCAAAACCAAACTTTATGAGCAGTCGATTGTTGAAAACTACCCATGGTTAGTATCTTTATCAATCTGTAGGTCTTGATTTTGTTGAGATCTAGAGATAAGTACTCATATTTGATTGTGAATAAGTTGATTGAGACATGCACTCTTGTTGATTCGACTAATTTTCATTTGTCGTCCGAATAGACCAACTTGATTTGTGGAAGATTTCTTCGACCTTTGGGCGCTCGAAACCAACGCCATGACTTCAATCAAGCTTTCTACAGATCAACGAAACAGTCTTTTGGAGATCCTTCAAAAACGCTTTGAGAAAAACAAAAATCGAAGCAAGGATATTCTTTGGATAGATGTAGAGGCACGTTTGATTTCTCAGGAGGCAAAATTGTGGTCGCTTTTTAAAATGGAAGAAACTGGAGGAGAACCCGATGTGCTTGATTTTGATCCTAAAACTGGTGAATACATCTTCTTCGATTGTTCAGCCGAAACGCCCGCTGGCAGAAGAAGCTTTTGCTATGATCGTGAGGCCCTCGATGCTCGAAAAGAAAACAAACCAGCAAACAATGCAATAGATGCAGCTGCAGAAATGGGTATAGAAATCCTCGATGAAGAGCAATACCGATTTCTTCAGCAATTCGGTCCGTTCGACCAAAAAACATCAAGCTGGCTAAAAACTCCCAACAACATCCGCAAACTTGGTGGCGCCATCTTCGGCGATTACCGATACGGTCAGGTGTTTATCTATCACAACGGTGTGCAGTCGTATTATGCGGCTAGAGCCTTCCGCGGATTGGTGAAAATCTAATTCACAACAAAACTGAGCAATCTCAGTAGCCGTATTTCTCTTGCCACTGTTTGCGCAATTTTTCGCGCATTTCGTTTTCTCTTGGATTGGATCCAGGATCGTAGAACTTCGTTCCGGCTGCTGCTTCAGGCATAAATTCTTGATCAATGAAATTGCCCGAATACGAATGGGCATATAAATATTCTTCACCGTAACCTAGCTCTTTCATCAGCTTCGTGGGAGCATTTCGCAGATGCAATGGAATCGGTAAGTCGCCCGTTTTCCTCACAAAATCCTGCGCAGCGCGAATCGCCATGTACGATGCATTGCTCTTCGGTGAACACGCCAAATACACCACCGTTTGAGCCAGCAGTAAGTCACATTCCGGGTACCCGATTACCGCCACCGATTGAAAGGTATTGTTGGCTAAAATCATGGCCGTTGGATTTGCGTTTCCGATGTCTTCTGCCGCCAAAATCAACATTCTGCGCGCGATGAACTTTGGATCTTCTCCACCTTCCATCATCCTCGCTAAGTAATATAAAGCTGCATTGGGATCCGATCCTCGCATGCTTTTGATAAATGCCGATACAATTTCATAATGCTGCTCACCATTCTTGTCGTAAAATGCCAAGTTCGATTGCAGTGCCAAAGTCGTGTGCTCGTTCGTAATTATTGCAGTTTCGCCCGCAGGAAAGGTGTTGATGACAAGCTCGAACAAGTTGAGTAACTTTCGCGCATCGCCGCCCGAATAACGCAGTAAAGCGTCCGATTCAACGATTTCAACAGGTCGCATTTTTAGATAGCGATCTTCCTTCAAGGCTCGGTGCAACAAGGCAATCAGCTCAGCTTTATCGAGCGATTTTAAGGTGTACACTTGGCATCTCGACAGTAACGCTGGAATCACCTCAAACGAAGGATTTTCGGTTGTTGCGCCGATCAAGGTAACGATCCCTTTTTCCACAGCACCTAATAAAGAATCCTGCTGTGACTTTGAAAACCGGTGGATCTCATCGATGAACAACACTGGTTTTTTCATCAAACCTCCTTGTCGTGCTGCAGAATCAATCACATCACGAACATCTTTCACCCCCGAAGCAATGGCGCTGAGCGTATAAATTTGAGTTTGCGAAACTTCAGCAATCAAACGCGCGAGAGTGGTTTTCCCAACGCCCGGTGGACCCCAAAAAATGATGGATGGAAGTGGGATTTTCTGGTCTAAGATTTTGCGTAATACAGATCCTTCGCCCAACAAATGCTGTTGCCCGGCGTAATCTTCCAAAGTGGAAGGGCGCATTCTTTCGGCCAATGGCTCATTTGGAAGATGTAAACTCATTTTCCAAAATTTTCAACCATTGAAATGCCTTCAGGTCTTTTGTGTTTCCAGCGTTTGTGTGTCCAAAGCCAATACGAAGGTTCTGCCTTGATCACTTTTTCTAATTCGGAGGTATGTCTAGCAGTAATTTCTCCTACAGGACTTGATTCTGGGTGTTCGATCACCGGCAAATATTCTAAGGTGTACCAACCCCGTTTCACTTTTGTGATTTTTCCGTACACCACAACCATATTGTATTGTCGCGCGTATTTTTCGGTTCCAGCAGCCACAGGGGTTTCTTGATTGAGGAAATCTAACCATACAGCTTTTTCAGGTCTGCCCGGACTTTGGTCAACAATTAATCCCCAAATACAACACTCATTTTTGGTATTTTCCATCACCTCGCTGATCTCGGTAACAGAAACCAATTCAACTCCAAACCGGCATCTTGAGCGAATCATAGCACGGTTGAATACTTTGTTTTTTAAAGGCAAATAGAGACCTAGCGCTTTGAATTTTTTATCGCAATGCAGCGAGAGTGTCATTGCAGCCCATTCCCAATTTCCATAGTGGCCCGTTGTAGCAATCACAGACCGATTTTGAATATGGTACTGTTCAAGTAATTCTGGGTTAAGCACTTTCATTCTCTTCTTCAATGAAGCAGCCGAAACGGTGAATGATTTGATAGTTTCAACCAGTACATCTCCGAGGTGTCGATAAAAACGTTTTTCAATGGCTACTAGTTCGCTCTCCGACTTTTCTGGAAAAGCGTTTCGGAGATTTTTTCGAGTGATTTTTACCCGATATTTCAATACTGTATACAAGATGAAATAGGCGAAATCAGCTACACCATAAAGCATCCACATCGGAAGCCATGAAAGTGCATAAATGATGATCAATAAAGGATACGCCAACAGTGTCATTTTATATTCTTGTCGTGTTTAGCGACAATAAAATTTTAAGAGATCAAAAGCTTCAAGGTGACCAAGTTCTCCTGATTTCTGTAGATCGATGCAGCCAGCTTCTCGGCTGCCCGATAGATATAAGATTACACCTCTCTTGAAGAGGAATTTTCCATTTGAAGGCTCCATCGCAATCGCAACATCGTAATCTGCAATAGCTTCAGCATAATTATTCATCAAATAACTGTTCTGTCCGCGGTTGCCGTAAAAACTTACCTCCTTCGGATTGAGTGCAATTGCATCGTTAAAATCAACTGAAGCACCAATATAATCGCCCAATAAATGCTTCGCATATCCTCTTTGATTCAGGGTGCGAGCACTTTCAGGTGTTTTTTTAAGGATGATATTAAAGTCGGCAACTGCTTCTTTATATCTCTTTAGTTTTATGTAGCAAATGCCTCTGTTGTAACGAGCATCTTCGAATTCTGGCTGGATTGCCAATGCTTCAGAAAAATCCGTAACAGCCGAAAGATATTCTTCTTTCAGGCCACGCGAAGTACCATTGTTGTAAAAATCGGCTGCTGTTTTTTGAGCCATTAATCCGGTAGAAATGATCAACAAGGTGATCAAGCACCACTTATTTAGTTTGCCCACTTACGTCGGTTGCCTTTTTCGTTTTTAATTTTCTCCCCGGCGCATCTAGTGCACAATACTTTTGAACGTATTCTTTTGCAGGAGCCCAGCCTAATTTAGCGCTCGTTGCAAAGTCGGCACAAGCTTTATCGCGTTCCTCAAGCATTAAAAATGATTGACCGCGAGCCATAATTGCTTCTTTGTAATCTGGTTTTAATTGGATGGCATTGTCGAATAAAACAATTGCTTCACGGTATTCCTTTTTGCCAATTTTTTCAACCCCTTTGTTGTAAAGTGTGCTGTATTGGTCCGATTGCCCCAAAAGGGTTGAAGTTCCTATAGATCCTAGGAAAAAAGATAAAATATAGAGTTTCATTTTCATCATTCTATGCAGTATGAATTGTAACTGTTTTCAGCATCATCGTTCCCCAATTCTGTGGCCTTTTTCCAGTCGGAGCAAGCTCCTTTTTTATTTCCAGAAAGGTACTTGGCCGAACCTCGATAACTTAAAGCTTGGTCGTGATTAGGGTTTAACTGAATGCATTTATTGAAATCTTCGATCGCTTCTTTGTCGTTTTCAGTGCCACCTCTTGCAACACCTCTAAAGTAATAGGCATCTGCGAAATTGGGATTCAATTCGATCACTTTGTTGCAATCTTTTATTGTGTATTTGAAATTCTCGGCTTCGAAACTTAATTCTGCTCTGCTCAGATAAGCTTCTGCAAGTGTTGGATTGAGTTCAATTGCAGTATTGAAATCTTTCATGGCCATATCGTCGTTACCAAGATCCACATAAGCCAGCCCTCGGTTGTAAATCGTTAAAGCATTTCGATCGTCTAGCTTAATTGATTTATCGAAAAACACCACCGCATCTTTGTATTTTCCAAGCAGCGACAATGTGCTCGCTTTTCTGAAATACAATTCTGCAGTTTCCATTTTTAACGAATCCGCTTTATTGAAATCTTTCAAAGCAGCTGCGGCATTTTTCATTGCCAAAAATGCTCTGCCACGGATGTAGTAATTTTCTGCAGCGTCGGAGTCATATTTTACAAGGGCTTCAGCTTTTTCAATAGCAATAGCTCCTTCTCCATTGTTAATGTGTACAAGGATTTCATCTTTCGTTGGGGTTTGAGCCTGAAGCATCAAGCCAAATCCGAACATTAAAAACAAACTGATTGAAAATTTTAATTTCATTCCGGTAGCTTAGGAGTTTATTTCGTTGTTGTTGTATTTCAAGTTGTATCGAATTCCGGTGTACCCATTGTCCGATTTTAAAATGCGAAATTCTTGTTGAACCGCCAATTCTTCTTCTATGTACGAAAGGTTTTTGCCTTCCAACAAGACGTTTGCCACTTCTTGCAAGCAACCTAAATCAGATGAAACAACATCAAGTAATTCTTTCTTTGTTGATTTCGATTGATCAGTTACTGTAATTGCTTCAAGCTCGATGAGCCTTGATTTATCGAAAGTACAAGTGATTAAAGTATCTGTTCCTGCAATTTCATTGTGCTGTTTCCATTTCCAAAATAGCTTCGAGCCGTTTACTTCTTCCTCTGGGTGAATTTCCATGGCAGCAAGCACTTCATCAGGCGTTTGCCCGAGTTTGATCATCCCATTTGAAAAGCAAGAAGGAACCTCTAACATCACGGCATCGGATACTTGTGTACATTCATCATCCGCATCACGAACGCTTTGCGGCGGATGTATAAGAAATACAGCAGCAAATAGGGCAATAAAAAGAATGGCGTACTTCATATTTTCTACGAGGATTCAAACTTAATGAATTCCTGAAAAATCTGAAAGCACCAAATGTTATCAGGCTTTTCTGCGCTTCACTTCACGGGTCAATAATGACAGTTCTCGGCTTGTTTGACCAGCTACCGAAGTGTTTTCTTCCGCCCTGCGGATAAGGTATGGAAGTACTTCTTTCACAGGACCATACGGTACATATTTAGCCACATTGTAGCCCGCATGTGCAAGGTTAAAGCTGATGTGGTCGCTCATTCCCAACAATTGTGAAAAATAAATCTGTGAAGTATTTGAGGGGATGTTTTTCTCTTGCATCAACTTGGTGAGCAACATTGAACTTTGCTCGTTGTGTGTACCCGCGCAAAGTCCGAAGCGATCTATATTGCTGGTAATGAATTCCAAAGCCGCATTGTAGTCGCGGTCGGAGGAAGCTTTATCAGGCTGAATTGGATCTAAATAGCCTAATTCTTTGGCACGTTTCCTTTCCTTTTCCATGTAGGCACCGCGCACGATTTTAACGCCGATATAAAAGCCTTCATTCACCGCTATTTCGTGCCACTCTTTCAAAAGCGCTAAACGGTCGTGTCGATACATTTGGAAGGTGTTGTAAACGATAGGTTTCTCGGTGTTGTACTTGCGCATCATATCGAGAATCAGATCGTCCATCACTTGTTGAATCCAACTGTCTTCGGCGTCAAGCATGAGTTTTCTATCGGTCTCAACGGCCTTTTTGCAGAGTTTTTCAACGCGTTGTTTTACCTTTTCAAATTCATGCTTTTCTGAGTCTGTAAGTGTTTCACCTGCGCTCACTTTTTCCAACAGTCCGAAGCGTGCCAATCCGGTAAGCTTGAACACACAAAATGGAACTTGGTCATCCAACACTGCACGGTCTTGGGTATCCATGATTTCCTCCAATGTACGATCGAAATCTTCTTCCGACTCTTTGCCTTCAACCGAATAATCGAGGATTGTTCCAACGTTGAAATTGGCTAAAGCTGCAATTGTTTTTTCGCACTCGCGGATAGTTTCGCCCCCGCAGAAATGTGCATAAATCGTTTGCTTAATGATGAATCGGGTAGGAGCCAGGCTGGCGGCAAGCCCCGAAAACGGTTTGCTTAATTTCACGAATTGATTGTTGCCAATCATCTTGAAGAGCCACCAAGCTTTCTTCAATTCGTTGGTATTTCGGTATTTGAAGGCTATTTCTGTATTGTCGAATGATATCATGTACTGTGGTTGACCGCCGTAAAATTATGCAAATCTCCTTATTCGTTGGAGAAGTTTCTTAATCCATAAGACAGCCAAAGGCGTGTTTTGTTGATGAGCACATTATTTATTTTCATCCGTCATTTCCATCCTAATTGGTGTTGGATATACAGAAATTACAGACCTTAGCGACATGTTGGAGCCGCATTCAAATATCCATTTCGGAGCTGAATCTTTTGCAAAATTTCGTGATGCTACAATGCAGAATGAAATCGCTATTTTGTGCGATAGTCATACAGTTGAGCATTGTTTGCCTGTATTGTTGAAGGATTTTTCTCACCTGAATAATGCACCAGTTCTGGTAATTCCAGAAGGAGAAGCCAACAAAAATCTCGATCAAGTTTCGAAAGTATATGAAGAACTGCTTAGGCTCAACTTAGTCAGAAATTCAGTGCTTTTAAACCTTGGCGGTGGAGTTATAACCGATTTGGGTGGATTTGCTGCTTCAACTTTCAAGAGAGGAATTCAATACATCAATATTCCAACAACGTTAATGGGAATGGTTGATGCTGCCATTGGTGGAAAAACTGCTGTGAATGTGAACTTATTCAGAAACATCGCAGGCGTTTTTGCGCAGCCTCTATCGGTGTTTATTTTCCCGAAATTCTTGGAAACTTTATCGAAGGTTGAAATTCAATCGGGCTGGGCAGAAATGATGAAACATGCCTTACTAACTTCAGGGCAAGCCTGGGAAGCGTTTCAGCAATACGACACGCTTCAAAGTCCGCCTGATGCTTTGATAGAAGCCAATGCGCGTTTTAAAGAGTCGGTGGTGAATTCCGATTTTCACGATCAAAACCGCCGGCAAATTTTAAACCTCGGCCATACAACTGCCCACGCCTTAGAATCGTGGAACCTTCAGCAAAATCTGGAAATTCCTCATGGATTTGCGGTTGCAGCAGGCATTTTCATTGAGGCTGAATTGGCGATGCGAATTGGTACCGGTTTATCATCCGGCGAATGCCGAGAAATTCAACAATACATTTCAACGCAATTTCCCAAGGTGATTATCGAGGAAAATTCTGTGGATAAAATCATCTCTTTGATGCGAAACGACAAGAAAAATAAGCAGCAAATAACATTTTCACTCCTCGAATCGATTGGTATGCCGCTGATCGGAATTGAGCCGGATGAAGCATATATTCGTGCTGCTATACTGCATTATCTGCATGCCTGAAACGCTGGAATTGGTATCATCAACGCGCAACATATTTGCGGAACCGCATTTGCCTGCATCGAAGAGCATTTGCAACCGATTGTTGGTGCTTCAGCAAGTTTCGAATGGAGCAATTGTTCCTGAAATAATTTCCGATGCAGATGATTCTCAGAAATTACATCATCTATTATCGAATAAGCCCGAATTTGCTGATGCTGGAGATGGTGGAACCACCTTTCGTTTTGCACTGGCATTTTTTGCAGCATCTGAAAATTACACAGGCATTTTAACAGGTAGCGAAAGATTAAAAGAACGTCCGCAACACTTGCTTATTGAGGCTTTACGTTCTTTGGGCGCAGAAATTAACTGCCTCGAAAAGGAAGGTTTTGCACCAGTGAGAATTACAGGCAAGAAATTAAATGGAGGAAAAATTACAATTGATGCTGGAGTTTCAAGTCAATTTATAACTGCCATTTTATTGGTTGCACCGTTACTGAAAAGTCCATTGGATATAGAACTTCAAGGAGAATTGGTTTCATCAACTTACCTTAAAATGACGATCGATATTCTCCGAAAATCAGGTGTTACGATTGATTATTCTGGGAATAATATTCATGTTGGACAAGCAAATTGGAATGCTGGTGTTTTTCCTGTTGAGCGCGATTGGTCGGCCGCATCGTATTGGTATTCGATGTTGGCTTTAGCAAATCGAGGAAGTGTATTTTTGCGAGGATTGAAATTAAAGAGTTTGCAGGGTGATGCGATTTGTGCAAGTATTTTCGAAAATCTCGGTGTTCATTCTGTACAAGAAGAAGCGGGAATTCATTTGTCGAAAGTGCCTGTAAATACTGAACATATCGATTTGGATGCGAGTAATTTTCCCGATTTGGTTCAAACATTAGTGGTAGTTTGTGTAGCATTAAAAATCAAGGCGAAAATTGTAGGTTTAAGAACGCTGAGAATCAAAGAAACCGACCGATTAAATGCGATGCAACAAGAATTGAGAAAGATCAAATTTGATTTGATATTGCACAAAGATGATCAGTTGGAATGTTCAGGTTTATCGCCCGATTTCAGCAAGACATTCATTGTTGAAACTTACAACGATCACCGAATGGCGATGGCGTTTTCAGCTTTGGTTACGCTAGTTTATAAATTGGCGATTCGAAATCCTGAAGTGGTTTCGAAATCGTATCCCAATTTTTGGAAAGATGTGCGTGAATCAGGAATTTCATTTGCAGAGTTAGAGGGATGATTCAAATGATTAAACAATTGAAATTCAAGAATTCGGAAGCATCGAAAATATTTCCACTGTTGTTGTTTTTCGGAGTTGTTTACTGTATTATTTCTTTGGTCAACCATGCAATTTTCCGAACCTATGCGCTTGATTTAGGAGCTTATACAAATGCACTTTATGATTATCGAAATTTTCAGTGGAACGATAGCACAACGTTTTTAATTGATCCAACGAATTTATTGGCAGATCACTTTGATTTGTATTTAATGCTGTGGGCGCCACTTTCATATTTATTTGGCACCTATACTTTGCTCATCGTGCAAATTATTTCATTGCTACTTGGCGCTTTCGGGGTTTTTAAATATTTGAAATTAATTACCCAAAATGAATTATTGTCGAAATGTGGAGCCGCTTTTTTTCTATTGTTTTTTGGTGTTTTTTCGGCTGTTTCATTCGATTACCATAGCAATGTAGTTGCTGCTAGTGTATTGCCGTGGTTTTTCATTACAGTTCATCAACACAAAATATACAAAGCAATTTTGTTGGCACTTTTTATTTGTGTCGGGAAAGAAAACATGTCGCTTTGGATGTTCTTTGTGGCATTGGGAATGCTTTGGGAATATCGAAGCGACATGTCAAAACGAGTTCCATTGATACTCATTTCTGCATTTTCAGCCTTTTATTTCTTGGCTATTACGATGGTTGTGATGCCAGCATTTTCGAACGGGAAAGATTACGTTCATTTTCATTATTCGGCTTTAGGAACAGATTTCGTATCAGCTATTAGATATATGTTGGCGCATCCTTTTGCGGCTTTTGAAACAATGTTCAGCAACCACACCCATGAGCCACTCGGAGAAGGTGTAAAGTCGGAGCTTTTTCTGCTTCTTTTCTTGTCAGGCTTACCGATTTTGATACTTCGGCCTGCTTTTTTGTTCATGCTACTTCCCATCTTTTTCCAGAAATTGTTTCACGACAATTTTCATCTCTGGGGTGTGTATGCGCAATACTGTGTTGAATTCGCGCCTGTTATGGCTATCGGAATTTTCGTTGTATTGTCGAAATTGAAAAGTGTTAAATCACAGTATCTGTTTGCTTCTGTAATTTTAATTGGTTGCATTGTGAGCACTGTGAAAATGATGGATCGCTCGGCAATCTTCACCAACAAATCCACCATCCGATTTTACCAATCAGCACATTACATCCGAGATTATGATGTGAATGCAGTGCACAAACAATTAGCTGCAATTCCTACCAGTGCTATTGTTTCAGCACAAAGTCCGTTTTTGCCTCATCTTTCCTTGCGCGAATCCATCTATCAGTTTCCTACTGTGAAGGATGCTCAGTACATCGTTGTGTCGGAACTTGAAGGACCATACCCATTAAATGAAAAACAGTTTCGAACTGCTTTGGATTCGATTGCTCTTTCAAAATCGTGGCGGATTTTTTCTGCATCACACGGTTGTTGGGTGTTTCGGAAGTCATATTATTGATTCTTTATTATAATTACCTAGGACTGAAGTCCTAGGCTGCGAGTGGGTTTATTTATCTGCAACTTGGGTTTTTCGCAACCACCGACCTCGCAGCCGGGGACTTTTGCAGCCTGGGACTTAAGTCCCAGGTTACATGAACATGATACGAGACCCACCAACCTTTTAACTTTCTTTAACAAAAAAGGTATGCATGCATAACATATTTTCGTTTATGTTTGCTTCACATGAAAGCCGAAGAAACCGTTTGCTTTAACATCAAAACCGCATGGCACGGCATCTACAGGATGTATAACACTGTTGCGTCAAAGCACGGTTCTTCTACTTCTGTAGGTTTCGTACTTCTTAATATTGATGCAGAAAAGGGCACACCAGCCACCAAGATTGCCCCGTTGATTGGACTTGAATCAAGATCGCTCACACGCACATTAAAGAATCTAGAGGATGCTGGGATAATTTATCGCCAAGCAGATCCCCGCGACAAACGCTTGGTACGCATCTTTTTAACACCACTTGGGAAAGAAAAACGTGAAGCTGCACGTCAAGCTGTTCTCAACTTTAACCACCTTGTAAGACAGAAAATTGCCCCTGAAAAACTTGCCGTATTCTTCGAAGTCATCAACGAAGTGATGCTCGCCAGCGAATCAGAAAAAAATATAACCGTATGAAAAGAAGTATCCGCAAAGTTGCCGTGTTAGGTTCTGGAGTCATGGGCTCCCGAATTGCTTGTCATTTCGCCAATATCGGTGCTGAAGTGCTCTTGCTCGATATCGTCCCCAAACTTCCTGAAGGTGCCGATCCTGCATTGGCCAGTCAACCGGCGTTCCGCAACAAGATCGTGAACGAGGCTTTGGCATTCGCACTTAAATCGAATCCATCTCCCGTCTTCGATCAATCGGTTGCAAAACGCATCAAAACTGGGAATTTCGACGACAATTTGAAGGATATCGCTACCGCGGATTGGGTGATCGAAGTTGTAGTGGAACGACTCGACATCAAACAGCCGCTCTTCGAAAAAGTGGAGCAATTCCGTAAACCCGGAACGCTCATCACTTCCAACACCTCCGGTATTCCGATCAGCCTCATGGCTGCAGGTAGATCAGACGATTTTCGTAAACACTTCTGCGGAACGCACTTCTTCAATCCTCCACGATACCTCAAACTACTAGAGATCATCCCAACCGCAGAAACCGCCCCTGAAGTAGTCGATTTCTTGATGAACTACGGAGACCTTTTCCTTGGAAAAACTACCGTTCTCTGCAAAGACACTCCTGCATTCATTGCCAATCGAGTAGGGGTGTTCAGCATTCTCGCACTTTTTCACACAGTGCGCGAAATGGGACTCACCGTTGAAGAGGTGGACAAGCTCACAGGTCCAGTTTTAGGCCGACCAAAATCAGCTACTTTCCGCACAACCGATGTGGTTGGATTAGACACATTAGTAAATGTCGCCAACGGACTCAAAGCCAACTGTCCGAACGATGAAGCCAAAGCCTATTTCGAACTGCCTGAGTACATCCTCAAAATGAACGAAAACCGCTGGCTGGGCGATAAATCTGGACAGGGCTTTTACAAGAAAGTGAAGAACGATTCGGGCAAATCCGAAATCCTTGCGCTCGACCTTCAAACCTTAGAATACAAGCCTCAGCAGAAGGTGAAATTTGCCACCCTTGAGCAAACAAAAACCATCGAAAATCTCCGCGAGCGCTACAAAGTACTTATCAACGGAAAGGATAAGGCTGGCGATTTCTACCGGAAAAACTTCTTCCAATTATTCAGCTACGTATCGAACCGAATCCCAGAAATTGCTGATGAACTTTATCGTATCGATGAAGCCATGAAAGCTGGTTTCGGATGGGAACTTGGTCCGTTCGAATCGTGGGATGCCATGGGACTTCAAGATTGTCTTTCAGCCATGGAAGCGGCTGGCATTACAGTGAACTCTTGGGTTAAAGACATGCTTGCAGCTGGTCATACTCAGTTTTACAAGATCGAAAACGGCCGCAAACTTTATTACGACATCCCGTCCAAATCCTACAAATCGATTCCCGGATACGAGCAGTTTATCATCCTAGACCATATTCGTCCAACCAACACAGTTTGGAAAAACAGTGGCACCACACTCACCGACATTGGCGATGGTGTGCTCAATCTTGAGTTCCATACCAAGATGAATTCTATCGGAACTGAAGTGCTGCAAGGCGTTCAGAAAGCGATCGAAATTGCCGAGAAAGATTTCCGTGGTTTGGTGATCGGCTCCGATGCTCCTAATTTCTCGGCTGGTGCCAACCTCGCGATGGTATTCATGATGGCAGTGGAACAGGAATACGACGAAATCGACTTCTCCATCCGCGCCTTCCAAAATACCGTGATGCGCATCCGTTTCTCATCGGTTCCAGTTGTTACAGCACCGCAAGGACTTACCCTCGGCGGCGGCTGCGAAATGAACCTTCACGCCGACAAAGTAGTTGCAGCTGCAGAAACATACATCGGACTCGTAGAATTCGGCGTTGGACTCATCCCCGCTGGCGGTGGAACGAAAGAATTTGTCCTACGCGCTTCCGATGCCATGCGAGAAGGCGACATCCAAGTGAACACGCTCCGCGATCGATTCCTTACGATTGGTCAGGCGAAAGTGGCCACTTCTGCGAAAGATGCCTTCAACCTCGGAATCCTTGTTGCTGGCCGCGACCAGATCGTTCCGAACGCGAACCGCCGCATCGCTGAAGCCAAGAAATCGGTGATCGAATTGGCTGATGCGGGCTACACCAAACCTGTGATGCGCCGCGACATCAAAGTGCTCGGTCGCTCAGGATTGGGAATGGTTTACGCTGGTGCCAACACGATGTTCAGCGGGCATTACATCTCCGAGCACGACAAGAAAATCTCCGAAAAACTCGGTTATGTGCTCTGCGGTGGCGACCTCAGTGCTCCAACCGAAGTTTCCGAACAATACCTGCTCGACCTCGAAAGAGAAGCCTTCCTCAGCCTCTGCGCCGAAAAGAAAACCCTCGAACGAATTCAGAGCATTTTAACGACTGGGAAGGTGTTGAGGAATTGATGTTGTACGTATTTCGTATATCGTACAACGTAATACGTACGACTAATCGCGAACTTGGAATTAAGAAGTGTTAAGTTGTTAACCTTCGAATGGTCAGGTAAACAGTGGTTTAAAGCATATTTTTGAATTAAAAAAGAGTAAAATGAATGACGCAACGAAACTTAGAACTTGGCAAAAATCGCTGGATCTAGCCGATTTCATTTATGAAGTAACAGCCAAATTTCCTGCCCAGGAGAGATTTGGGCTTTGCAATCAGATGCGCCGATGTGCTGTCTCTATTGGTTCGAACATCGCCGAAGGAGCAGGGAGGAATTCTCAAAAGGAGTTTTATCACTTTCTCGGAGTTTCGAATGGTTCGGCATCTGAACTTCAATTTCAAACTGAACTTTCGTATCGAAGAAATTACCTGTCTGATACAGAACGTTTTCAAATCTTAGAACACTTGGATACGATCATTCGAATGAATATCAACCTTCAACATTCCATACGAAAAACAATAGATCGTTCTAATCGAAATTCTCCAAATCATCAATAAACAAAAACGTAATACGAATTACGTTGTACGTTATACTCGAATAATATGACCACCCCATACATCATCACCGGCTTTCGTTCTGCAGTAGGAAAAGCACCTCGCGGAATGTTTCGTTTTACACGTCCCGACGACCTCGCAGCGCGTGTTATTGAGCACTTAATGAAATCGGTTCCCCAGCTAGACAAAGATCG
>CAMCXT010000010.1 GCA_945883545.1 Chitinophaga pinensis
CTGCTGTATTTAGAGGATCTGAAGCCTGATAATCCCCGATAATTCTCACGATTAAACAATCCTCTTGATCCAACCATGAGAAGAAATCGACGAATTTCTTGCTGAAAAACGATGATCAAAGCAATGGCACCAACACCAATAAACTGACCTAGAATCGTAGCCAGAAGCTGCATGTTGAGTGTTTTTACAAACAGCCAGATCAGGTAGAACAATAAAATTCCGAAGAAAATATTGATGGCAGCAGTTCCTCGAACCAGGTTATACAGTTGATAAAGTAAAACCGCAACGATCAGAATATCGATTAGGTCGAGCCAGCCAACAGTAATAAATAGCGGAATTAATTGCATCTCGACAAAGATAGTGTAGAATGATAGCGAAAGAATAAATGCTTAGTATCGTACATTTGGGAAGAAGAAAATTGAATGTTCAGGAGGATCAACTGGCTTTTTTTGTTTGTATTGCTGCTTTTGCAGATGGGCGGATTGTGGACATCATTGAAGATTCAACAAGGTTTACATCGGTGGGAGATGCTTGAGAGAATAGAATCCGATCCACTTCATTTGGTTACTATTAAAATGTCGGTACAGGAATATGAATCTTGTTTAGTTGAACATGATGAAATACGATGGCATGGAGAAATGTATGACATTAAAGCAGAAACGCTAATTGGTGACACGATCGAATTGATAGCATTTCCAGATAAGGAAGAGGATCGGATTTTGGATCGACTCACGGTTTTGGAGGATAACCATCCATCGAGAAAAAATGGAGAAACATACCTCTTTGCCTTATCACGAATGCTTTATTTACAGCCCACACTGGATTTTCAAATGTTAATTGTTGATTGCACAGTGAGTTCGGATTTTCAGTATTTACTCAATTGTGCGTCTCCTATTTTATTCCCCGAAGACTATCCACCTGAGATTTAGTTGATTTTAAGTTTATCAATTTAAACAACTAATTGTTAAGCAACTATGATTCAAAGATTTCTTTTTTGTTTCATGTGTATTGCATTGATTTGGACTAGAGCTTCGGCACAAACTACTCCCCAGCAGAATGCAAAAGATACCCTGAAAACAATCAATCTATTGAAAGTGGTGGTTTCGGTTAATAAAGATCCGGAAGTACTACGCACTGTAAATCAACAAGTTCAGATATTGAAAACGGAAGATTTGCAGCAATTACAAGCCCAATCAACTGCCGAAGTTTTGTCGAATATGGGCAATGTGTTTGTGCAGAAAAGTCAAATGGGAGGAGGAAGTCCTATACTCCGAGGTTTCGAGGCTAGTCGTATCTTACTTGTTGTTGACGGAGTTCGAATGAACAATTTGATCTACCGTTCGGGGCATTTACAAAATGCGATAACGATGGACAATAATTCACTTGAAAGAGTTGAAGTTTTGTTTGGTCCGAGCTCAACCGTTTATGGAAGTGATGCTTTGGGTGGAGTGGTTCATTTTTTCACCAAGTCGCCCATTTTTGCTGATTCCTTGGGACCGAAAGTGTTCAAGTCGAACGCATTTGCAAGGTATAGCGGAGTGAATGAAGAGCAGACATATCATGCTGATTTTCATTTAGGAAGCCAGAAATGGGCAAGTTTTACTTCTATCAACTTTTCGAATTTTGGCGATTTGATGGGTGGTAAAAACCAGAATCCGTTTTATCAAAAAGCCTATGGGGAGAGACCATTATATGTTTCAAGAATAGATGGAAAAGATTCTTTGGTTAAAAACGACAATCGATTTTTACAAGTTGGAAGTGCCTACACACAGTACGATATTGTTCAGAAAGTGGCCTTTCGACCAAATAAAAACATGAAACATTTGTTGAATATCCAGTATTCTAATACTAGCGATGTGCCTCGTTATGATCGACTAACAGATCCTAGTAGCAATGGTGGTTTGCGTTTTGCGGAATGGAATTATGGTCCTCAAGAAAGGCTCATGGCAGCTTATGATTTCGAGAAAAATGGTAATGGATTTTTCCAGTTTCTTCGTGCCGGAGCAAATTATCAGATGATTGAAGAAAGTAGGATTCAGCGAAATTTCGGCAATCCAATAAGAACTTCACGAATTGAAAATGTGGATGTTATTGGTGCGTTTTTGAACATGAAGCGAGTAAGCAAGGATCATGTATTACGCGTTGGTCTTGATGCTCAGTATAATATATTAACGTCTACTGCTTCTGTTTTGAATATTGAAACGAATGAAGAGTCGGCCGCTGATACTCGATATCCGGATGGGAACAATTCAATGTGGAATGTTTCAGCCTACTTGTCGCATACCTGGAAAATGAGTGAAATCTTGACTTTGAACGATGGTTTTCGTGTAGGTTATAGTAGTTTGAATTCACAATTCGTGGATACTAGTTTTTTCAAACTCCCCTACTCGACTGTTGAGCAGAAAAATCCAGTATATTCTGGTAGTTTAGGAATAATCAGTACACCAACGGATGATTTGAAAATTTCATTGATGACATCCACAGGATTTCGTGTTCCGAACGTGGATGATTTAAGCAAAGTGTTTGATTCAGCGCCTGGCGATTTGATTGTTCCCAATGCAAATATCCAACCGGAAAAAACAGTGAATTTCGAATTGGGGATTACCAAAAGCTTTGGAAAAAAGGCGTATTGGGAGAATGTTGTCTATACTACTACATTCTTCGATGCTATTGTTACAGATGCATTTCAGTTCAATGGACAAGATTCTATATTGTATGATGGAGTATTGAGTCGCGTTTTGGCTAACCAGAACAAAGGGGAAGCGCATTTATTTGGTTTTTCATCCAACTATATGGTTCAAGTTACAGATCATTTAAGTTGGCGTTCGAGTTTGAGTTACACATACGGACGAATTAAAACGGATACGACTGACTATCCCATGGATCATATTCCGCCATTGATGGCAAGAACTCAATTGAGCTATAAGATTGGCAGAAGTTCGGCCGATTTCTTTGTGAATTACAATGGTTGGAAGCGCTTGAAGGATTACAACTTAAATGGCGAAGACAATGAACGTTATGCCATCTCCGAAGGGATGCCGGCTTGGTTTAACTTGAATTTACGTTTCACTTACAAATTGTTCGATGAGTTGGTTTTGCAGGCTGGTATAGATAATATCTTAGATACTCAATACCGTCATTTTGCTAGTGGAATCAATGCTCCTGGCAGAAATGTATTTGGGGCAATTCGATTGAATTTCTAAATTGACTTAGTCCGCAGGATTTAAAATGAGATTGTTTCTTCCTGCGGGCTATTTTTAATGACGAAATTGAGTTGCTATAAACGTGTTTGTAATATTTTCTAAATCGGAATATTGATGAAAAGATTGACCTTGTTGTTTCTTGTTTTTCAGCTGTTTTCAAGTAGTTTAAGTGCCCAAGAGAAGTTCAAAATAAAAGAACTCGAAAAGTCTTTAGAGTTAATACCTGCGGGAAGCTTTCACTATGGTCAAAGCGATTCGGACGTACCTTTTCCAAACATCACAAGATCGAGGGTGATAACAGTTGATAGCTTTTACATTTTTAACCATGAAGTAACCAACGGAGAATATCAAGCGTTTATAAAAGATATACAATCCAAGGATACTACTTATTACAAGCAATTGCTTCCGGATACGCTTGTTTGGCGAGATAGATATTCTTACTCCGAGCCTATGGTAGACTACTATTTTCGACATCCAGCATATCGAAATTGTCCAGTTTTAGGAATAAGTTATGAGCAGGCTGAAAGTTATTGTAAGTGGCTAACTCAAAAATACTTGAGTGAAAACAAGCGAAAGTTTAAGCGAGTAGAATTTAAATTGCCAACAATTGCAGAGTGGACTTATGCAGCTAAAGGTGGATTGGATCTTTCAAGATTTCCTTGGAAAGGAAATTCGATGCAGGATAAAGATGGAAAATGGATGGCGAAGTTTAGGGTAATACCGCAAGATGGGATTGGATATGAGAACATCCCAGTGCAAAAATTAGATGGAAAAATAGAACATAGAAAAATACTCACGGCCTCTGGCTGGTTTGGTGCAAACGATATGGATCATTGGATTGTATCTCCGGTTAAGTCTTACCCTGCAAATGGTTATGGCTTGTATGATATGGCTGGGAATGTTGAAGAATATGTTTTGGAAAAGGGTGTTACCAAAGGAGGTAGCTGGAAGGATACAGGTTATTATCTGAACATTCAAGTTGAAGAACTTTACGATTCGACCAGTTTAACTTCCTCTGAGCGCGGTTTTAGGTTTGTGACGAAATTGAATAGATAAATGTTGTCTGTTTTAAACAATAAATGATGAATTACTTATTAGTATGATTGCTTGTTGATGAAATTTCATTGATCCAAAATATAACACCAAGTCTTATCAGATTCTTAGTAAAATTAGGAGCTTCAGGATTCACGAAAAGCTGATCAACTCAAGCATCAAGTCCATAAGTTAAATCATGGGCCAAAATAGATTACTTGGAGTTGAGTAGTGTTCGAAACTTGATTTGGAAAATTCATGATTTTTTTTGTGGGAAATTCCCACACCTATCCCCTTCCCAGTGGCAATTTCGGAGGAAAGGAAATGATGGACAAGTGGAAACTCGTGTTGCAGTGAAAAGTTATCCGATTGCTTGTTGATGGAATTTCATCCATCCAAATAGTTCAATAGAACTTTACTGCAACTCCAGTAAAATCAAGTTCATCGAAAATTAAGTAATGATTATCAACTGAACGCCGAGCTCGATGATAGAATCATTTTCCTAAATAGTATAATTGGCGAGGGGAATTGTTCGAAACTTGATTTGGAAAATTCATGATTTTTTTGTGGGAAATTCCCACACCTATCCCCTTCCCAGTGGTAATTTCGGAGGAATTGAAATAATGAACAAGGATAAAATTTGGGTGCATTGAAAAGTTATCCGAACTGTTGTTGATGAAATTTCATCCATCCAATTAGTTCAACCGAATTTAACTGCTTCTGTAGTAAAATCAGGTTCTTCAGAAATTAAGAATCGATTCTTACTCAGGAACCTAAGCTGGTTGATAGAATCATTTTCCTAAATAGCTTAATTGTTGAGGGTAACTGTTAGAAACTTAATTTGGAATAGTCATGCTTTTTTTGTGGGATAAATCCCAAGCTATTCCCCTTCCCAGTGGTAATTTCGGAGGAAAGGCTACAAGGAACAAGGACAAAATTGTGATCGGCTCAAAAGTTATCCGAACAAATGTTGAATACGATGTAATTATATTGATATCAGCGAATTACAACATTGCCTATCCACAAGAGTTATATTTTTCGTAAACCTCAATAGCCTCAAACGCTTCTCTACAATCATGCACTCTCAGAATGTTTGCCCCCTTCTGTAAAGCAAGCATGTGTAAAGCAGTTGTTGCATTCAATGCTTCTGATGCATCAATATTTAAAAGTCTAGTGACCATACTTTTTCTTGAAACTCCAACAAGCAAGGGAACTCGAATATGTTTGAATTCATCAAGGTGATGAAGTAAAGTATAGTTGTGTTCAAGCGATTTCCCAAAACCAAAACCGGGATCTACAATCACATCAGAAACGCCAAGTTGAAACAACTGTTGGAGTTTGGTCACTAGTTCAGATATTACTTCCTGGGTTACGTTTTTGTAGTGAGGATTTTTCTGCATTTCGGCTGGTGTGCCTTGCATGTGCATCATCACATAAGGAACCTTCAAATCGGAAACTGTTCTAAACATGTTTTTGTCGAGTGCTCCTGCAGAAATATCGTTGATCAAATCAGCTCCCTCTAAAACGGATTTGCGAGCTACCTCAGAATGATAGGTATCCACCGAAAGGTGAGTTTTTGGAAATCGTGATCTAATAGCTTTTAATACTGGTGATAACCGCTCCCATTCTTCAGTAGGGTCTGAAATGGAGGAGCCCGGTTTAGAGGTTGATGCGCCTAAATCCAAAAAGGAAGCACCACCTGTAACATGTTTTTCTGCTAAACTAATTGCGGCATCAATCGAACTTGCGCGACTGTCCTTGTGAAAAGAATCATTATTCACATTGACAATACCCATTATCTTGGCTTTTTCGAAGGAAACGATTTTTCCTTGAACACAAATTGATGGTATATTCGACAGGGATGTTAATTTCGCACCCAATTCATTTGGCTTCATGCAACAAACTTCGGAACAATTTGATCGCGTAATTGCGAGATGCAAAGATATTTTTCTCAAGAAGAACAACGACTATGGTACGTCATGGCGAATATTGAGAAGCAGTTCGATTACTGATCAGATTTACATTAAAGCAACACGTATTCGAGGAATTGAAACTTCTGGTAATCATAAAGTTGACGAAGGAATTGAGCCTGAATTCATTGGGATTGTGAATTATTCGATTCTGGGTTTGATTCAATTGAAATTGACCGACAATGATCCAATTGAGCTCGAAGCCGAAAGAACTGAAAAACTTTATGATTCTACTGTTGCCGAAGTGAAGGACCTAATGATGATGAAGAATCACGACTATGGTGAAGCTTGGAGAAATATGCGCGTGAGTTCGTTTACAGATATGGTTTTGATGAGATTGATGCGCATTCGACAAATTGAAGACAACCAAGGACAAACACTTGTATCTGAAGGAATTGATGCCAATTACATGGACATGATGAACTATTCGGTTTTTGCGTTGATCAAACTTACAGAGGAGAATTAGAACTGGTTATGAAATACTTGGTATTGATAAGCAGACTGCTGGTTGGAAGTTATCTAATCATAACAGGGTTTTTCGATGCCAACGATGTTATTGGTTATGCATACAAGTTGGAAGTTTTTTCCACAAGCCTAGATTTAAAATCTCTAGTTTCCACATCGGTTTTGCAAGCTGGGTTTTTCAGTTTTGTTTCTACTGCACTTGGAGCAATGTTGCTGCTAGGTGAGAAAGTGAGGATGACACTGTTATTGGTTACATTGTTTGTGCTATTGAATTTAATATCAGTCATCTTCCTTTCCAATCATATTGAAGACAACTCATGGAATAATGTTATTTTTCAATTCCTTCTATTGCTTCTTTGCATTTACATGATGATGAAAAGAAGCAAAATAAAACCTCTGTTTTCACCGATCAAACAAAAAGTAACATTAACAACCTTTATTCTAGTTGCTGCAGTAATTCCGATCTATTCATACAGTTTCTTGCCTATAGTTGATTTTGGGAATTATCCGGTTGGTGTAGACATTCAAGTCGTTACAGATGAAGGAAATCGAACCTTTAACTGTTTCGAAATGGATGGTAGCAGTGCAACCAAGAAAATGTTGGAATACGAAGGTCATCAGTTTTTATTGATCATCGAAGACATTAAATCGTGCCATTCTAATGCTTTCCCAAAGTGCAATCTATTAGCAACTGAAGTAGAAAAACAGGGCATCCCGATTTATGGAATAGCTTCAAATAATCCTTCGGAGATTGAAGATTTCAGACATGAGGTGCAGGCTGCTTATCCTTTCATGCAGGCCGAACAACAAGTTTTAAGATCCATGATTCGGTCTAACCCCGGACTGATTTTACTTGATGGTTCAACAATCGTCGCGAAATGGCATTTTAATTCAGTACCTTCTTTTGTTGATGTGGCATCAGAATTCAAACTGAAGAAAGGTGGGCCACCACTAATTCAATAAACAATGAATCAGAATACAACCATTGCAGCTTTGGCTACAAATCCCGGGATGGCTGCAATTGCAGTGATTCGAATTAGCGGACCAACAGCATTTGAAGTTTTAGGTAAAGTGTTTCAACCTTACGGTGGGAAAAAGCTTGAAACGGCTGAAGGGTACACAATTCTGTTCGGAAAAATGCTGGACAATGGTCGAAAAATCGATGAAGTTTTGGTGAGCATATTTCGAGGCCCTCACTCCTATACTGGTGAAGACACATTGGAAATTTCTTGTCATGGATCGGTTTACGTCCAGCAGGAATTGCTTCAATTGCTTTATCGGAATGGATCAGAACCAGCCAAAGCCGGCGAGTTTACCTTGCGGGCATTTATGAATGGTAAATTAGATTTAAGTCAGGCGGAGGCTGTGGCAGACTTGATTTCTGCCGGAAACCAAACTGCTCATGCGCTTGCGATGCAACAGCTTCGTGGAGGATTTGGCGATGAAATCAGAAAACTGAGAACAGAACTGCTCAATTTCCTGGCCTTGATCGAATTAGAATTGGACTTTAGTACGGAGGATGTTGAGTTTGCAGACCGTGGTTTATTGGAAATTTTGGTGAAGCATATTCGCGGAGTTGTAAATCGTTTGAAAGACAGTTATGCGATGGGCAATGTGCTCAAAAACGGCATTCCTGTTACGATTGCTGGTAAGCCCAATGCAGGGAAATCGACCTTGCTAAATGCCCTTCTCAATGAAGAGCGCGCCATAGTGAGCGATATTGCTGGAACCACAAGAGATACAATTGAAGATGTTTTGGTGTTGGATGGAATGGCATTCAGATTTATCGATACAGCTGGATTGAGAAAAACCGATGATATAGTAGAGAATATTGGAATCGAAAGGAGTTTTAAGAGTATTCGTGAAGCTTCAATAGTCTTGTATCTTTTTGATTACGAAAGCTTTGAAAAGGGAGAAGTAAACCATCAGTTTAAGCAAATTCAGGACGAAGCGAACGCCCATACTTTGGTTATTCCGGTAATGAACAAAGCTGATAAACTGGATTCGATTCCAGAAAATCTACCAAAAAACACATTGGTATTGAGTGCGTTAAACAAAACAGGACTGAACGATCTGACCAATCACTTGGTGCAATACGCTCACTATGGAAAGCCCGATGGGAAAGAAGTTGTTGTAACCAATGCGAGACATTATCACGCTCTGAACCAGTCGTCGCTCTGTCTTGATCAAGTGCTCAGGGGATTGGAATTGAGATTGCCCGGCGATTTGCTTTCAGCCGACATTCGAGATGCTTTGGATGCTTTGTCGGAAATCACAGGGGAAGTCACCAACGAAGAGGTTCTTGGAACTATCTTCGGGAAATTTTGTATCGGAAAATAATCACAACATTTCTTCATTTAGATTCTCAAATCTTATTATGCGCCACTTAATCGTTTTATTCATTTCGTTGATTAGTCTCTCGTTATTCGGTCAGAACAATGATGTAACTAAGAGAATTGAGTATTCAGTTTATTCTTTAGAATTCCCCAAGGCGAAGGAGAAGTTGGATAATTTCATTCTCGCCAATCAATTCGAGCAACTGTCATTCAAGGAAACGCGCGATCAAATCACCTATCTATTTAAAATAAAAGAAGTCGATATCTCGAAAATTGACTCTATGGTGAAAGTTCTAGGTTATGTAAACGCACGAAAAATCAATAATTCAAGCCAAACTTTAACGGCCGAAAATCTTGATATCGATTTAGAGCGATTGGAAAATAAACGTCAGTCGTACACAGATTTGTTGGCCAAATTAGATTCAAGTGTGTCTAAAGAGCAATACATCATTTATTGGGAGAAACGCCGAGAAACAGAAGATCAAATTAGCAACTTCAAGAAAGAAATTCTCAAATTGAAAGCGTCTTTTAAAGTTATAACAGTTGAAATTGAAATTAGAAATGATCCCACAGGGCCAACCAATAGAAAAGTTTCGTGGGTTCATATGCCAGGTTTGCAATATAGTGTTGCATTTGTTGAACAGCCTCTGAATGGAGTTTCATATGCAGAATATGAAGGTTATGCCCTAAAATATCTATTCACAAAAGGAAAGAACTACTTCGCCTTAGGTGCTTACAAGGCTAGAAATAGCAATCCTTTAGATTCAACTTCGATCGATGAAATTTTCAATTTTACCTATGGTGAAGATTTTTACAGCCGCAAGTTTGGCAGAGGGAATCGACATTTTTTCAATCCGTATATAGGTTACCAATTGGGATTTAGCTTGGCTTACAACAAAACTGAATCGAATGTTTTTCCATTCCTCTCTCCTGCATTTGGAATTGAATGGTGGAAAAACAAGTACTTTTTGTTAGACACTACTGCCGACTATTATTTACCAGCCAATGCGATAAATCGTAATCTAAGGGCATGGAGAATTTCTGCATCCTTAAACTTTGTGTTTTAAACTTCGTAAGCTTTTATCAAATGGACTTTCGAGTTCTGTTTTTTTTAGCTTGTTTTACAGTTCGATGAGCCAACCCAGCATGAAACTAATTTCAACTTTCATACTTTCCTTGTTATTCTCTTTGTTTTCAATCACTTCCGATGGTCAATCCTTCAGAAAGGAATACAAAAGCTGGAAGAAAAACTACAAGAAAACATTCCGAATCGACAATAGTTCGCCGCTTGGTCGGGTTGGAACCTGGCGATTAAAGTTCTTCAAACCCAGATCGGTGTTCAAAATCACAGCGAATTTGGAGAAGATCGATAATGGTCCTGTTATTTCATTCCCAACTACTACCGGAAAAACAATGGATTATCAGCCGTATGCAAAAGCATTTTTCAATGTTTATTCTCAACCTTGTACTTTGATCGTTTACCGAAGTGCGAAAGCGATTACTCAAAAGACCTACGAGAACTTCCTTTTCGTTCCATTTAGAGATTATACTTCTGGTGATGAAAGTTTTGGTGGTGGCAGATACATCGACTTAAAAGTTTCTGACATAACCGATAATAAGGTTGTGATTGATTTTAATAGGGCCTACAATCCTTACTGCGCTTACAATACAGCGTATTCTTGCCCTGTTCCACCAGCCGAAAATTCACTTCCACTCGAGATTCGTGCTGGTGAGAAAACATTCAAAAGAAGAGGCCGAGCTGCTAAGGTCCAATAGAATCAATATTTGAGGTAATAATAGAATAGCTTCACGTATTCGTTATTTACCATCAATAGGCCGCTTTCGTTTTCCCACCAACGGTTTTCAGAGTACGATAAAGCTGGAGCACCACGGAGCACCAATTCGATTCCTGCTTCTTCAAACTGATCTCTGAAGGCATAATCAATTCGATTGGTGTGAAATCGATCACTTACCACAATGATACGTTTCAATTGTTTGATTTTGCAGTAGGCTAATATGGCATCACTTTCTTCTCTGGTGCTTGTACCTATGTGGATTGTTTCTATTAATTTTTCAGGCACACCCTCATCCAAAAGTTTCTTTTTACTCAAATCTGCTTCATCGATTTTTATGTTGAAAGCAGCAAACAAATCTGGGATATTTTCCCCTGTGCAAACGAATCGTTTCGCATAGCCTGATCGATAAATACGATGAACTTCTTTGGCTCGAGCTTCAGGATTGCCGCTCAACATGAACACTGCTTCGCAGGTCACCAATCCATCTTCATTGATTAATCTGTTGCCCACAAATCGCATGAGCGGATGTCTGAAAATCCAAGTCGAGATTAAAATGATCAATAATACCGCACCAATTCGAGCGATTTTTTTGAGTGTAGTTTTTCCTTTCACGCAACGAACGTAATAAAAGTTTTAACAAGCCAAACGTAAAATCAAGGCAGCGAAGGATGTCGAACAATAGATTTGAAAGGTTCCCGTTTGGGAAAGGTCTTTTTGACTTATTAAAGATGAACGAATTATCAACTTTATTCGGTGCATTTAATGGTTTATCTGCTTGTATTTGGATGTTGATTTTGGGTTAATTTGCAATCGAATGAAAACAACACTTCTCGGTTTAATTATATTGTTGTTGGTGGGTACCACATCGGTTGGATATGCACAAAACAATGAACCTAAAATCATCCAATTTTCTGGAGTTGTTGTTAGCAGCGACAGTTTGCAACCAGTACCATACGTTGCCATCACACAGAAAGGCTCATACCGCGGAACCCTCAGCGATTATTATGGATTCTTCTCGTTTGTTGCCCAGGAAGGCGATACTATAGAATTTTCTGCACTGGGTTTCGTCAAAGCGCAATATGTGATTCCTAACAACCTGGATGATTCTAGATATTCTATCATCCAAGTTTTAAATCAAGACACATTCTTGCTTCCAACAACGGTTGTTTACCCTTGGCCTACCAAAGAACAGATTTATGAATATTTCTTAAAAGCACCAGTTCCAGATGATGATCTTGAACGTGCCAGAAAAAATCTAGCCCAAGAAAAAATGGCAGATTTGGCTATGCGCACGCCGATGGATGCTAGCATGAACTACCGTTATTCAATGAATCAATACAATACCAAGCTTTACAATGCTGGTCAAATACCGATGAATAATTTGTTGAACCCAATTGCATGGGCAAAATTTGTAGATGCTTGGAAAAAGGGAGATTTCAAAAGGAAATAAGTTCGCAGCTGTTGTAGATGAAAATGAAAATTAGATCCGCCAGTTGTTTGTTTAATCTTATCGCTTCTGTGATTGTGTTGGTTTGTTCAACGTTAAACCTCCATTCTCAAGGTGTTATCAATGGCAAAGTAACTGGTCAACAAGGCAATATTTTATCTGGGGTGATTGTATATCAGCTCAATAAAATGGGCAACAACACCACTTCCGATGTGGATGGTGAATTCACCTTGAAAGTTGCTTCCGACACGAACATCAAAATCATTACACAACTATCTGGATTCATTCCCGACACCACTGCAATCCGCCTGAAGAAAGACGAAACCAAGAACATTCGTATCTATCTTGAATTGAAGATACAGGAACTTGGAACTGCAATAATTACCGACAATCGGGCCTTAGAAACTGGAATGGTTCCAATCGACCGAAGGATTATCACAACGATCACTGGTCCTGGCGGAGGTATCGAAATGACAATTAAGACTTTACCAGGTGTTTATTCGAACAATGAATTAAGTTCGCAATATTCAGTTCGTGGTGGAAATTACGATGAGAATCTCGTTTACGTGAACGACGTTGAGATCTATCGTCCATTTTTGGTTCGCGCTGGGCAACAAGAAGGTCTCAGTTTTCCCAATCCCGATATGGTGGAAAGCCTCAGATTTTCGGCTGGTGGATTTGAAGCAAAGTATGGTGATAAGATGTCGTCGGTTTTAGACATTCGTTACAAGCGTCCGAAAGACTTCGGTGGTGCAGTTTCGGCATCTGTGCTTGGTGGAAACATCCAATTAGAAGGTGCTACCAAAGATTATCGATTGGCCGGAATGATTGGAGCGAGATACCGAACAACGCAGTATTTGCTCAATAGTTTGGATGTGAATGGCCAATATCGTCCCGCTTTCACAGATATTCAAGGCTTCCTCACCTACTCTATTACCGACAAGTTTGAGGTTGAAATGCTCTCCAATTATGCTGTAAACAACTACCGTGTATTTCCTGAAGACCAGAAAACAGAATTTGGTACGATCAATCAAGCACTTCAATTAAGGGTGTTTTTTGATGGTAAGGAGCAAAGTCGATTTGCCACTGGAATGGGTGCACTAACATTTAAATACCACCCGAATAAGCGCACAACATTAAAGTTGATCAGTTCAGCATTCAATTCATCAGAATCTGAAAAATCGGATGTTGAAGGCTTTTATTACATCGATGAACTTGAACGTGACCTTGGAAGCGAAGATTTTGGAGATGTGGCGTTCAATCGAGGTGTTGGTTCATATTTAAACTTCATTCGAAATCAACTCAATTATCGAGTTGCCAATATTGAGCACAAAGGGTTTCATGAATCTGAAAAACACTTCCTCAGTTGGGGCGTTCGTGGGCAACAAGAATTAATTGAAGATCAGCTCAAAGAATGGCAAATGATTGATTCTGCAGGCTTTTCTCTTCCACTTTTTCCAGATGACTCGATTTTCCTCAAATCATACATCAAGAGCTCCACATCTTTAGAATCGTATCGTTTTCACGCCTATGTTCAAGATGAATATCGTTGGAAGTCAGACAGCGTCAGCTACACCATCACAGGTGGTATTCGAGCGAACCATTGGACATTAAACGGTCAAACATTGGTGAGCCCGAGGGCTGTTTTCTCGATGCGGCCGATGAAATGGAAACGTGATATTACCTTCCGCCTTGCGGCTGGACATTATGCACAACCACCATTTTACAGAGAACTTCGCGGGTTTAACGGAACGGTGAATAAAGACTTAAAGGCCCAAGAAAGTTGGCATTTTATTACTGGCGCTGAGTTTACATTTAAATCTTGGGGAAGAGATTTCAGTTTTTATTCGGAAGCTTATTACAAGATTTTGAAAAACTTGGTTCCTTATGAAATCGACAATGTTAGAGTTCGCTACTACGCCGATAATCTGAGCGATGGTTATGCGATGGGCCTTGATATGAAGGTAAATGGCGAATTCGTAAAAGGTGTTCAGAGTTGGGCAAGTATGAGCATCATGCAAACCAGAGAAGATATTCGAAATGATTTCTATTACGATTACTTCAATGCAGCAGGCGAAAAGATCACGAAGGGTATTGATTTGGATCCGATAGCAGATTCAGTGCGCATGGAGCCTGGATTTATTCCTCGTCCAACTGACCAACGCTTTAACTTCAGTTTGTTTTTTCAAGATTATCTTCCAAGAAACGAAAGTTTAAGCATGCAGATTACTTTGATTTATGGATCAAAATTGCCTTTAGGTCCTCCCGATTTCAACCGTTACCGAGATACCTTGAGAATGCCGCCATATCGAAGAGTGGATATTGGATTTACCAAGCATTTTATCTCCAAAGATCGCCCATACAAGAAGCAAAACTGGCTGAAAAATCTAAATGCTTTGAGTTTGTCGTTGGAAGTGTTTAACCTTTTGGGCGTGAACAATACAGTATCCTACAACTGGATTAAAGACGTCACCAACAGGCAGTATGCTGTTCCAAATTACTTAACCAACAGGTTGCTAAACCTAAGACTTCAAGCCACATTTTAGGCAACTTTTTTTGCTGGCATCAATCGTTTTTCGGTTCTGATTTTCCAGAAGAAAACGATGGCGATGGCAAATACAATTCCGAGCATCACAACCGAAACTCGCATCGATCCAGTGATACTTTCGAGTAATCCGAAGATAAACGTCCCAGTTACAACCGCCAATTTTTCAGTTACATCGTAAAAACTGAAATAGGATGTGTTGTCTTGATTTGTAGGCAACAGTTTAGACCAAGAAGATCTTGCCAAGGCTTGCACTGCGCCCATTACGAGTCCAACCACGGCTGCAAGAACCATAAACTGACCAGCTGAATGCACGAACCAAGCGCCGAGGCAGATACCAATCCAAATCACAATATTGATTATCAGTGTATTGATATTTCCAATCCGTTCAGAAACACGGGCGAAAAATATGGCACCAATCACACCAACTAGCTGAATGATTAATATGGTTGGTATGAGTACTTCATCCTTTAATCCAAGTTCTTTTTTTCCAAAATTGGCTGCCATATACATCACTGTTAACACAGCCATCATGGTGAAGAAAAAACCGCCCAAGTATAGCTTCATGGTTCTTTGTTGTTTAAAAAGATTCCAAGTTTTTTGGAGTTCTTGGTATCCGTTGATCAGTGGGTTTTTAACACTGGCTTTCTTGTTTAAGGTTGAAGGAAGTTTTCTGAAAGTGAAGTATGAGAAAAAAATCCACCAAGCACCAACTGTAAGAAAACTAATCCTTGCAGGCATCCCTTTTCCTTCGATACCAAAGAATTCGGGTTTTAATATCATCGCTAAATTGATCAGAAGCAATACCACACCACCAATGTATCCCAAAGCAAAACCGCGGGCTGAAATTCTATCTTCCATTCCTTCTGGAGCGATATCTGGCAACCAGGCATTGTAAAAAACCAATCCGCCTGAATATCCTATTCCTGCGAGTGTAAATGCTATAATGCCGAACTCGAGATTCCCTGGTGTGAAAAAATACAATGCTGCACAAGAAAGGGCTCCAAGAAAGGTGAAGAATTGCATGAATGCCTTACGTTTTCCTGTGAAATCGGCAATTGAACTAAGCAATGGAGAAAATAAGGCAACAATTAAAAATGAAGCTGAAACGGTCCAAGCATACAAGGATGTGTCGACCACTTGAAATCCGAAAAAAGAAACAATTCCGTTTGAATCGCCGCCAGCAACCGCTATGAAATAGGCAGGTAAAATTGCTGAGGTGATGCTGAGTTGGTAAACAGAATTGGCCCAATCATAAATGGTCCAAGCCCGAATTAACTCTTTGTTTCCCTTAAGTGGTGGAACTTGTAGATTATTTTTCATTCAGTAAATATTAAATTCTATAGAAAAGATTACTTTTCGCCAGAATAAAATCCAAACCTATGAAAAGCCCGGAAGAAACCAAGGCCATTCTTGTTCCTATTGATTTTACTGAAATTACTCAGAATTCGATCAACCATGCGATTGAACTTGCAAAGCTATTTAAGAAGCCTATTCAATTGTTGCATATTGTTTCAAAAGGAATTTTCGAAAGCGAATCGAAAGTTGAAATAGAGGAAGAAGAAGCGTTAGCGAAACTTTCGAATTTGGCTGAAGATATTTTCGAACGATCTGGCATTGAAGCAACTTCGATGGTTCGTCGTGGAAATATTTTCGATGCCATTGGCGAAGTTGCTAAGGAACTTCCTGCAACCGTTGCGGTAATGGGAACGCATGGAGTTCACGGAATTCAAAGAATCGTAGGAAGCAATGCTATTCGTGTAATTTATTCGGCTGGCGATGTTCCATTTTTCGTGGTTCAACAACGACCGGTTCCTGAAACTGGTTACAAAAAGGTGGTTTTACCTTTCTCATTTACTGTTGAGTCGCGTCAGAAATTGGCTTGGGCAATCCATTTGAACAAAATTTTCAATTGTAAATTTCATTTGCTTATCGAGTCGGAAGAAGATGAATTCATCTCTCAGAAGATTAAAAACAATCAAGTTTTTGCTGAGAAATACCTCAAAGAGCACGACTGCAATTATGAGATTAGTTACGCTCCTGCAAAAACACCTTTTTACAAAGACATCATTCACCATTCAGTTTCGATAAATGCCGATCTCATTCTGTTAATGACGAAAGAGGAAAGCAATTGGACTGAATACTTCAGTGGCCCTGAAGAGCAAAATGTGATCGCCAATGAGGCACAAATTCCTGTGTTTTGTATTAATCCGGTCGACAATATGCAGATTCTAGGTTCAGCGATGTTTCAGTAAAATTGCATTTAACTGATGTGTTATTGATTTTCCATAGGAAGGAATTAAAACTCTTGGTTAATTTTGCACCCTGATGAGTGTGAAACCCTACATTGTCGGTATTTCCGGCGGAAGTGCATCAGGAAAAACATCGTTTCTCCGAAATTTAGTCGAACAACTACCTTCAGGGCAGCTTTGTATTGTTTCGCAAGACAATTATTATCGACCGAAGGAATTGCAGTTGAAAGATGAAAATGGTCAGATTAATTTTGATCTGCCAACATCAATTGATCGTATTGCGTTTTTTAACGACATGCAGCGTCTTGCGCAAGGCGAAACAATCACTTTAATGGAATACACCTTTAATAACACTGGAAGGGCAGCTAACGAGATTGTTGTGAAGCCTGCGCCTGTAATTGTGATGGAAGGTTTATTTGTATTCCACTACGAGGAAATCAGAGAGGCTTTGGATTTAAAGGTTTACATCGATGCGCGTGAAGAAGTGAAGTTGGAACGCCGATTAAAACGCGATCGAGATGAAAGAGGATATGATCATGAAACCGTTATCTATCAATGGAATAATCATGTAATGCCTTCTTATCAAAAATACTTGAGGCCTTATAGAGATGAAGCCGATATTATCGTCACCAATAATCTGAACTACGATAAAGGATTACAAGTGCTGTGTAATCATCTCAGGGCAGTTAGACTTGGTTAAGATTCTTCTATAAAAAAAGCCTTTCCCGTTGCTGAGAAAGGCTTTTTGATTTAGAGGAGTATTAATTAATCCTCGGTTTTTTCTGGTCTCATTTGAGGGAAAAACAACACATCTTGAATTGAATTGGAGTTGGTCATTATCATCGAAAGACGGTCTATACCAATACCTAAACCTGCAGTTGGAGGCATTCCAAATTCGATAGCACGAATAAAATCTTCATCGAGCACCATCGCCTCTTCATCACCACGTTTTCCTAATTCGAGTTGTTCTTCGAATCGATTTCGTTGATCGATTGGGTCGTTCAATTCAGAGAATGCATTGCAAATTTCTTTTCCATTGCAAATGCCTTCAAAACGTTCTACCAAACCTGGTTTGCTGCGGTGTTTTTTCGCAAGCGGCGACATTTCCACAGGGTAGTCGGTGATGAATGTTGGTTGAATCAAGTGTGGTTCGCAAGTTTCTCCAAAAATCTCATCGATAATTTTCCCACGTCCCATAGAACCGTCGATGTTGATGTTCATTTTCTTAGCTGCAGCAGCCATAGTAGCCTCATCCATTTCGCTGATATCTACACCAGTAAAGTGATGAATGGCTTCATACATCGTCATTCTCTTCCAAGGTCTCTTAAAGTTGATTAGGTTCTCACCCACTTGAACTTCTGTAGTTCCATGAATATCAATAGCAACCTTTTCAACCATTTCTTCAACGAGATCCATCATCCAATTGTAATCCTTGTAGGCAACATAAAGTTCTACTTGGGTAAATTCTGGATTGTGGAAACGGCTCATGCCTTCATTTCTGAAATCCTTAGCAAACTCATACACTCCATCAAATCCCCCAACAATGAGTCGCTTGAGGTACAATTCGTTTGCAATACGCATGTAAAGTGTCATGTCGAGCGTATTGTGGTGCGTTTTAAACGGACGTGCAGCAGCTCCGCCATACAAAGGCTGAAGAATTGGTGTTTCGACCTCTAAGTAGCCTCTTGTGTTAAGATATTCACGAATTGAATTTGTGAGTTTCGTGCGTTTGATAAATGTATCCTTGATTTGGTGATTTACAATCAGATCAACATAACGCTGGCGATAACGCAATTCAGGATCTCCGAAAGCATCGAAAATCTCTCCATCTTTTTCTTTCACAACTGGCAATGGGCGAAGCGATTTGCAAAGAACTTTCAATGAAGTTACGTGCAAAGTACTTTCGCCAGTTTGGGTGGTAAACATATACCCAGAAACACCAATAATATCGCCTAGATCAAGTAATTTCTTGAATACTGTATTGTAAAGAGTTTTGTCCTCTCCTGGACAAATATCATCACGACGGATGTAAATCTGTAATCTTTCGGTTGAATCTTGGATAACAGCAAAAGTTGCATTCCCCATGATTCTGCGGGTCATGATTCGACCAGCGATGGTAACATCCTGAAAATTTTGCTTTTCCTTGTCGAACTTTTCGTTGATTTCTGCTGCAGTTGCATTCACTGGAAACAGATCTGCAGGATATGGATCAATGCCCAGATTCAGCAATTCTGTAAGACTCTCTCGGCGTTGACGTTCAAGTTCAGACAAATTCTCGCTCATGATTTTTATATTTGTGCTGGCAAAAATAGCGCATTCATTGAGAGAAATCTCAGAAGAAGCATTTTGAATCATAAAAAATGTATCTTTGCCGCCCAATTCAATTTACACAAGCAAATGCCTGCAAAAATCAGATTACAGCGACATGGTAAGAAAGGAAAGGCTTTCTACCATATCGTGATTGCCGATGGTCGTGCACCTCGGGACGGGAAGTTTATTGAGAAAATAGGCACCTACAATCCGAACACGAATCCGGCAACGATCGAACTTCAGTTCGAAACTGCCCTACAGTGGCTTAAAAACGGAGCTCAACCGACAGAAACTGCTCGCGCGATCCTAAGTTACAAAGGTGTCCTCATGAAACTTCACCTAGATAAAGGTGTAATTAAGGGCGCCCTAACGGAGGAACAAGCGGAAGCTAAACTCGTTAAATGGCTCGAAGAGAAGAATAGCAAAATCGAAAACAAGCGTACTTCGCTAACAACTTCAATGTCTGACCTTCAGAAGAAGCGTAAGGCTGATGAATTAGCTAAGAATGCTGCTCGTGCTGCTGCTATTGCTGCTAAAAATGCTCCTGAACCAGAGCCAGTTGCTGAAGTAGTTGAGGAAGAAGTTCCTGCTGCACCAGTTGAAGAAACTCCAGTTGTTGAAGCAGAAGCTCCAGCAGAAGAAGTTGCTGCACCAGTTGAAGAAACTCCAGTTGTTGAAGCGGAAGCTCCTGCAGAAGAAGTTGCTGCTCCAGCAGAAGAAACTCCAGTTGCTGAGGCAGAAGCTCCTGCAGAAGAAGTTGCTGCTCCAGTAGAAGAAACTCCAGTAGTTGAGGCTGAAGCTCCATCGGAAGAAGCTCCAGCTGCTGAAGACGAAACTAAGGCTGCAGAATAATACTTTAGATACCATGCTGCAAGAACAATGTTTTCAGCTTGGTGTGATTATTAGGAAGGTCGGAACTGACGGTCGTATATCTATACAACTAGACACTGACAATCCGAAACATTATCAAAAAACGGAATCAGTATTTGTGGAAATCCACGGAAAACTGGTTCCGTTTTTTATTCAGTCGATTCGTTTAATGACCGACGGAACTGCTCAAGTGAAATTTGAGGACATTGAAAGTGAAGAGCACAACAAAATGCTCATTGGTTGCAATGTTTACCTTCCGCTCGATAAACTGCCAAAACTCACTGGCAACAAGTTTTATTATCACGAGATTATTGGATTTACAGTATTTGATATCAATACAAATCAAATAGCTGGAACAATCGAAGATGTGCTAGAAAATAGCCCCAATGATCTTTTCCAATTAAAAAATGATGGGCATGAAGTGCTCATCCCAATAGCAGATGCTTGGTTAAAAAACGTAAATCGTGAAACCAAATGCATCGAAATGGACTTGCCAGACGGATTGATTGAAGTAAATAAGAAATAGCAGGATGAATTCTTTGTTATTTATTAACTGCTAAATGAATAACTTTTGATATCCGAGTAAATATCGGCTTGACGAGCATCCAGTAAATACCGAAATTACATCTGGGAAGGGGTTAGCATTGGGAAGTTTCCCCAACGAAAAAATCGGCAAAATCCCAAATCAAGTTCTGCACAGGCTTTTTCTGAAATCACATATTTTCAGTTTAATCCCTCTACCCTTTCAGCGAGTCGCTAAGAATCCGATGGTTCTGTTTTACTTTTGGGCTATTGTATAGCGGTTATCCATTATCAATAGTCTTCTTGATAACTTCTAACTCTGGTTTTATTTCCTGCTTGACGAGCATCCAGTAAATACCGAAATTACATCTGGGAAGGGGTTAGCATTGGGAAGTTTCCCCAACGAAAAAATCGGCAAAATCCCAAATCAAGTTCTGCACAGGCTTTTTCTGAAATCACATATTTTCAGTTCAATCCCTCTACCCTTTCAGCGAGTCGCTAAGAATCCGATGGTTCTGTTTTACTTTTGGGTTAGGTCAAAAATGACTTATGATTTATTCCTACAATATTGAATTCCTGAAAACTTACGATTCAAATTAATTGCAACGATAGCATTCGTTTTCCTGCTTACTTCTATCCTCCTAAGTGGGATTGGTTTCTGCTATCTTTGCCCATCGTTTCCCAAAACAAATGCAAACCAATATGTCTGAGAATATAGAATTCAATCGCAATGAGGATAAAATGAAGTTGTTGATTTCAGCAATGAATCAAAAACTTGATAAGGTATTTCAAGGCGGTGGAAAGGCCAGAATCGAAAAGGAACATGCCAAAGGCAAATTAACTGCCCGTGAAAGAATAGCTTATCTATTGGATAAAGACAAACCTCAGTTGGAAATTGGCGCATTCGCTGGAGAAGGTATGTATGTCGATCATGGCGGCTGTCCTTCGGGCGGTGTTATTGTTGTGATAGGTTATATTAAGAATCGACAAGTAATTGTTGTTGCAAACGACGCAACTGTAAAAGCTGGAGCTTGGTTCCCGATTACAGCTAAGAAAAACCTTCGGGCTCAAGAGATTTCTATTGAAAACAAACTTCCTATCATTTATCTAGTAGATAGTGCAGGCGTTTATCTTCCAATGCAAGACGAAATTTTCCCAGATAAAGAGCACTTTGGAAGAATCTTCAGAAACAATGCAATCATGTCATCGCTCGGAATTCTTCAGATTTCAGCTGTTATGGGAAGCTGCGTTGCTGGTGGCGCATATCTCCCAATTATGAGCGATGAGGCCATGATCGTAAAAGAAACAGGAACGATATTCCTTGCTGGTTCTTATCTCGTTAAGGCAGCAATTGGCGAAGATATCGACAATGAAACACTAGGAGGATCTACTACCCATTGCGAAATCAGTGGTGTTACCGATTACAAATGCGAAAACGACAAAGATTGCCTAGATAGAATCAGGAACATCATGGACAAAGTTGGCGATTTCGACAAAGCCGGTTTTGATCGAGCTTTACCCAGCCAACCTGCAAAAGACCCGAAAGAAATATTAGGAATTCTGCCTGATAGCCGAGAAAAACCTTACAACATGATGGATATCATCGAACGTTTGGTGGATGATTCAGCTTTTGAACCTTACAAGGAAAAATACGGACAAAGCATTATCTGCGGTTTGGCACGTATCGATGGATGGGCGGTTGGAATTGTTGCTAATCAACGTAAAGTGGTGAAAAGCAAAAAGGGAGAAATGCAATTTGGCGGTGTTATTTACAGCGATTCTGCTGATAAAGCAGCTCGTTTCATCATGAATTGCAACCAGAAGAAAATCCCGCTTTTATTCCTTCAGGATGTAACTGGTTTTATGGTTGGATCTAGGTCGGAACAAGGTGGAATTATTAAGGATGGAGCCAAAATGGTGAATGCAATGGCCAATTCGGTTGTTCCTAAATTTACTGTTGTTGTTGGTAATAGCTACGGTGCTGGAAATTACGCTATGTGCGGAAAGGCCTACGATCCTCGCCTGATGCTTGCATGGCCATCGGCTCAAATTGCAGTAATGGGTGGAGCACAAGCAGCAAAAGTATTGTTACAAATCGAAGTAAGTACGTTGAAAGCAAAAGGCAAGGAAATTACGCCTGAAGATGAAAAAGCGATGTACGACAAGATTTTTAACCACTATGAGCAAACAACTTCAATATACTACAGCGCAGCTCGTTTAGTGGTTGATGCGATTATTGATCCACTTGAAACCCGAAAAGCAATTTCGATGGGGATTGAAGCCGCTAACCACGCTCCAATCGAAAAACGATACAATGTTGGCGTACTTCAAGTATAGTCTTCGGTAACCTTCAATCAGTTATTTTAAGAATATAATTAACTTCACTTCCAAATAAACGAGAGTTATGATGCTGAAATCATTCAAAATTCTTTGCGTTATATTTCTGGTAATTTTCAAAACCAGCAATTGTTTGGAAGCACAAATTCTCGATCCTGAGATTTATCCAAACAACGAAACCAAAGTGCGGAAAAATAGCATTTACGGAGAGTTGTTCGGGTCAGGATTTTTTTTGTCATTGAATTACGAAAGAGAATTGTATCGGGATGAAAAAGTGAAATTCAACTTTAGAATTGGAACAGGTACGGCAATTTTGGTTAATGCTGTTCCTTTAGCAGGTGTAAATCTACTCTTCGGTAAAAACAGCAATAATTTTGAACTAGGATTCAATGGTATTAGAACGTATGCCATTAGTATAATGGGAGGCGACGGAAATTATGTTCTCGCCAATCCTGTTCTCGGGTATCGATATGTAAGCGATAAAGGTTTGATATTCAGAGCTTCATTCACGCCATTCTTCCAATTGTACGACCCTGATGATTGGGTAACCGATGAGTTATTTGTGCCTTTCGCTGGAATTAGCCTTGGTTACAGTTTTTAATCGTTCAACACTAAAATATTCCCTTTCATCCTTTTGCCATCAGGTGTTTCGAGAACATAAAAGTATACGGCCGATAACTCGACTTCACCCTGCCATTCATTTTTGTATTTTTTTGTTTCGAAAATCAGTCTACCCCATCGGTCGTAAATATACAGCCGACAATTCTGTGGCAATGCACCTATTTCAAATGTATCGTTCACTCCATCTTGGTTAGGCGTAAATACGTGTGGGATTACAATCGGACAATCTCGATAGATACTAATGATCTTAAATAAAGTGTCGCTTCCATCGGCATTCGAAACGATCATTGTAACTGAATAGCTTCCATCGCCAGTGAAGCAAACTTGAGGGTTCGTTTCACTGGAATAGGATGGATTTCCTTCGGGAATTATCCACTGAATTTTATCTGGGAAACTGGCATGAAAGGAAAGTGAAACACAGAATTCAGGATAATTCTTACCAGGAATTGACAATCTGCACCGACTGTATGTTGCATCGGTTTTTAAATACAAAACTATTTTCTTTGAACTCGGTTATTCAATAGATGTATAAAATTGCCTGGGACCCATTGTATCATCATCCATTGCCGGACAATCACCGATTTCCGATGGAGAAATATTCACTTTTGCCCGAACAACTCATTTTTGAAGGAACAATTACTCAGGATCAATTTTTCATTCCTGAACCTGTTACCGAAAAGCAGATTTTGCTTTGTCACGACGAACAATATTGGGGAAGACTAGAGAAACTTGAGCTCAGTGCTGCAGAAATCCGAAGAACTGGCTTTCCACTTTCGAAACAATTGATTCAAAGAGAAATCATAATTGCTGGTGGAACGGTTCAGGCGGCACGCTTTGCTTTAGAAAATGGTGTCGCAATGAATATCGCCGGTGGCACTCATCATGCATTCACCAACCGAGGCGAAGGGTTTTGTTTGCTCAATGATGTGGCTATTGCAGCATCGGTGTTGCTGGTTGAAAAGCTGATTGATTCAGCAATGGTGATCGATTTAGATGTGCACCAAGGAAACGGCACTGCAGAAATCTTTCAATCGAATCCGAATGTTTTTACCTTCTCGATGCACGGAAAGAAAAATTATCCGCTGCATAAAGAATGTTCCGATTTAGATGTGGAATTGGAGGATGGTATTTCGGATGATGAATACTTGAATCTACTCAACAAGCATCTCAATTACCTAAAAGAAAATGTTAAGTCCGATTTTATCTTTTATCAAGCGGGCGTGGATGTTCTGGCTACCGATAAGCTGGGTCGCTTAGGCTTAACCATTCAAGGATGTAGAGAAAGGGATCGTTTAGTATTTGACATGGCTTTTCAACTCAATTTGCCAATTGTAGTTACCATGGGAGGCGGTTATTCAGAAAGAATTGCCGATATCATTGAAGCACATGCAAATACATTTCGATTGGCGAAATCATATTGGGATTGAGCTTATTTTTTGCGCTTTTTGATGAAACGATATCCGCCTTTTTGTGCGCCCCAAACTTGACTTCCATTTTTGTCGAAGCCACGGTCCCAACTCACCATCATTTTCGGAGTGATGAACACTTCAGAACTTGCATATGAAGCGTTTTTCAAGTCAGAAGGACATTTACTTCCTTCGGTGCCACCGTTGAACTTTTTCTTTGCAGACTTCTTCAGAATCACCGAACAGCCATCTTTCAATGTCAAGGAATCAGGACTTAATTTCTCTACCAATTCAGGTTTTCCAGCAAATCTCAATGGCGATTTAAGGATAAAAACGGCACTTTCAAAGGTTCCTGTTCCAGTTTCTGTGAGCTTATAAACGCGCTGGCGATAAGGCTTATCCTGCATTTTAGCAACAGCCTGTTCAACATACATCCAAATGCCATCGGTTCTGTTTTGCCAAATTGGAACGATGTGCAACCGGATATCAAAGTATGTTGAATCATTCTTACTTTGCAGTTCGCTGCTGAAAGATCCTTGCATCATAGTCGCCAATTTTTTAAGGTCTGGCGAAAATTGTGCGTGGCTAAAGTTGATTAGAAAACAAAAAAGAACGAGAAGTTTTGGGCTTTTTTCCATATTTCAAAACTACACAATTGAACTGCTTATTTTTAATAGATGAATTTAATTAAGGAACCATTTTTCCAAGATAAAACCTGCGTTTTGATTACGATGCATGGAAAAGAAAAAGCTATTTTACCTTTATTTCAAGGTTTTGAGGGATTAAATTTCATCGTTGCCCCTACCCTCAATACAGATATTCTTGGAACTTTTTCTGGTGAGGTAATTAGAGTTCAAAACCCGTTGGAAACCGCTCTGCTAAAAGCGAAATTGGCAATTAACCATGTGGATGCTGATTATGCGATTGCGAACGAAGGTTCTTTCGGACCGCATCCATCCATCTATTTTATTCCTGCCGACCATGAATGGATAGTGCTTTTAGAGCTAAAAACAGGTCGATTTTGGCATACTCAACACATCAGTACAAACACCAATTTTTCGAGCATCGTTCCCAAAAACTGGATCGAAGTGATAGAATTTCTCCGCAGTATCGATTTTCCAAATCATGGTATTATCATCAAATTAGAAAGTGAAATAAACGATAACAACAATCAGATATTCAAAGATTTAGACTCAAAACTTGAGATTGAAGAGATATTTAATAAATACGAGAATATCGAAGGGTATAGATTGAGTTTTGAAACCGACATGCGCGCCCACCGAAACCCAACCAGGATGCAAGTAATTGCAGAAACTGCCGAAAAATTAAAGAGAAAACTACAGGCAACTTGTCCAACGTGCAACTATCCTGGGTTTGATATCGTTGAAGTTGAAAAGGGTCTTCCTTGTAGCATCTGCGAATCCCCTACTCGATTAATTCATAAGGTTTTGTATGCTTGTATGAATTGTCATCATCAAGAATGGTCGGGAAATCCCGAAGGTTTAATTGTATCTGATCCAGGATTCTGCGAATACTGCAATCCATAAATCAGATTGATTAAACCCTTTTATCCACAATCGATCTTTGAATATCCTTATTTTTAAGGGCATTCAGCACTTTCGATCATAGTGAATGAATTCTCCAATACGTGCGATTCCTCCTTCTCAACTAACCATATATTTAACGTAATGAAGAATCTGATGAAGCATCTAAAAGATTGGTCCAAGGCATTCCTTTGGGCTTTCTTGGTTGCATGGACCATTAGAACCTTCTTCATTCAAGGCGCATTTATTCCTACACAAAGCATGGAAAAATCGCTTTTGCCTGGTGATTTCATTTTTATCTCTAAGGTTAGTTACGGTCCCCGATTGCCTATCACGCCATTGGCGGTACCTTTCATGCACCAAAACTTGCCATTCACCGATAATACACCAGCATATCTTGATTGGCTCGAACTGCCTTATTGGAGAATCGGATCGATAGATGTAGAACGCAATGATGTGGTCGTTTTTAATTATCCGATGGAACTAGATCGACCAATCGACAAACGCACTTTGTACGTGAAGCGCTGTGTTGCCTTACCTGGTGATGAACTAAAGATTTGGTCGAAACGTGTATTTATTAATGGAAAGCCGATGCCTGTTTCTGCTGAAATGCAGTTTACAAGACATATCAAATCTTCAGAACCCTTTCCGCAGCGCTTACTTGATTCTTTAAGAATTACCGAAGGTGGATTGGTATCGAACATCCATGACTATGAATTTCCGTTGAACGACAGTATTGCAAATTTCCTCGGAACCCTTTCAACAGTGAGCAATGTAACGATGCGTATGGAAAGTGAAGGCGATTATCAGGCCCATATTTTTCCACACAATCGCTTTTTTGCATTTAACAATGATTTTTGGGGTCCCGTTTTAGTGCCTCAAAAAGGATCCACCGTGCAGTTAAATGATTCCAACATCGTACTGTATGAGCGTATTATTAGAGAATACGAAGGACACACACTAGAAATGGCTGGTGGGAAAATTTACATCGATAAAAAGGAATCAAAATCGTACACATTCGAAATGAACTATTATTTCATGATGGGTGATAACCGCGATAATTCTGCCGATTCAAGGGCTTGGGGCTTCGTTCCTGAAAACCATATCAGTGGAAAAGCATGGATGGTTTTCTTTTCTCATGATCCCAATACGAGTGAAATTCGTTGGAAAAGAATGTTCAGTTTTATTCGATGAAAAGTCCTGCAATCTTTTCACTTGGCGCATTTCCTGACATCAAGACGATGGCATTGTTGTCGCAGCAACCAGATACACTTATTGAAGTTCACGACAATTACCTAAAACAAACCTATCGGAATCGTTACCGGATCGCAGGATCCACTGGAGCTATTGAATTGAGTATTCCAGTAAATTTTTCACAATCCAACAGAACATACAATCAAGTCACTATCGATTATCGAAATCACTGGAATCGCACCCATTGGCGCACCTTAACGGCAACTTATAACAACTCGCCTTACTTCAATTATTACTGCGATGCCTATGAGGATTTATTCAAAACGCCAGTGGCCACATTGATGGAGTTCAACCTAAAAGCGTTAGGACTGCTTTGTAAAGATTTCGGATTGAAGATGCCCTCTACAACCTATCAATGGGCTAATCCAGCAGATTTTAATGGAGAAGATTTACGCGATTGGATCCATCCAAAGTTGTTTGGTCATATTGAAACACCCGAGTATTTTCAAGTGTTTTCGGATCGTTTCGGATTTATCAATGGCTGTTCTGCCTTGGATTTGCTCTTCTGTATGGGCCCTGATGCCAAGTTTTATCTGATGGATTTTCAACTGCCGAGTAATAGGTGATTTCAAAACATCCGTAGCAGTTTGATTAATCTGAATTCGTAAAATTACTTTCGATGTTAACACCTATAAATGTTGGTAAATTTGGATGATACTCTAGTAAAATCAGCATTAATGGAGTTATTGAATTGATTTAACTCGTCCTTTCTTACACTTGTAAGAGCATCATAACCTTCAACGGGCATCTAACTTCTATTCGGATAAAATTTGAATACCTCAAAAAATCGAACAGAGAGGATAAAAAACTGTGGCAACAAACGATTTAACGTTTCCATTTCAAGCCTATCAGCAAAAACTCGGCATAGCCCGATTTAGCTTCAATGCACGCTATATTCAGCTCAACGAAAATGCTTGGATTCTATCCCTTTCGGGCATCATGAACTCTGCATCATTGGATTGGCTTAATCAACTCAAGCACAAGGTGAATACATACCCATCAGCACAAAATGCCACATGTAAGATTATCGTAGACCTCAGTGGCATCAAGTTTTTACCCCATCGGTTTTTACGCAGTTCTATGTCACTTCTAAGTTCAATTCTTTCAGATTCTGTTTTCTCGGAAAGATGGGTTGTTTACGGAAATGCGGTTCAGCAAAAATTCCTTCGCTATTTCTACAATTTTAATCCTGGATCAAATACACGTATTTTCGGGAAGCTTCCCACTGCAATTGAAAATTTGAAACAATTGTTTTCAGGTCAGAAGCCTGAACCTGAGGAAGAACCAGAAAATAAATCAGATCAAGAACCCGAAAATCATTCAGAAGAAAAAGAAAGGCAGAATTCTTCAGACCAAGAACTCAAGAAAAAAATTCAAGCGCTTAACCATTTCCTAAAACATGATGGAGATTCTTCGATAGAAAATGATTCAGTGTTGTCGAATATAGAGCCTGAAGATCTTTTGTATCCATTGTTGAATGACATTGTTCGATTGAAATCGGATACCGAAAAAGCACTCGAACATATCCGCCAAATGAATGCGTATTTGGAAAAAAACATCCAAAAGCGAACCGAAGAGAGTAAAATCAAGGAATCGAATCTTCGTGCGATTTTAGACTCTACCGATGACGATATCTATTTGATCAATCACCAATACGAAATCATCGATTACAACTCAAATTTTGAGGACAATTTCTACGCGCGTTTTGGAGTGCAACTTGAAAAAGGCAGGAACATTTTTGAAATGATGCCGCCCGAATATGAAGACTTAAAGCGAATTTCAAAAAAACGGATCGATAAAGCCTTACAAGGCTATCAAAGAACTTATTACGATCGATTAAACATCAGCTTTTACGAATCGATTACAGAAGTGAAGCTTTATCCGATAAGGTCTAATGCTAAAAAGGTTGTTGGTGTTACAATTTTCTCGAAAGATATCACCGAACAAAAAAGATCTGAAGAACTCATACAACAAAATCAACAGCTACTTTCTTCGATCAATAGAAACATCAAAGAAGGTCTTTACCGAAGTACGCCTGAAAAAGGAATGGTTTACGTGAATCAAGCCTTTGTAGAAATGTTCGGTTTCGCATCCGAAGAAGAAGCCATTCAATCTCCATCAGGTAGTTTGTATGTGGATGTGAATCGAAGGAAAGAACTCGTTGAATTCATCGAAAAATCTGGATCCTTCAACAATGAGGAAGTTAAATTTCGTAAAAAAGACGGTTCAACTTTTTGGGGTTTGCTCTCATCCATGCGAACTGTAGATTCCGATGGAAACGTCATGTACGATGGTGCTATCCGCGACATTACTAGGATCAAGGAATTCGAGGAGGAAATCATCCTTTCGAAAGAAATAGCAGAAAATGCAACAAGGGCAAAATCGGATTTTCTTGCCACAATGAGCCATGAAATTAGAACTCCTATGAATGGAGTTATAGGAATGACAAGTCTTTTGGCCGACACTTCATTGTCGTCGGAACAACGCGATTATGTGGATACGATCAAATTAAGTGGTGAACATCTTCTAAATATCATCAACGATATCCTCGATTTCAGTAAGATCGAAGCGGGTCATTTGGAACTCGAACAAACATCTTTCGATCTCAATACAATCATCGAAGAGGTGATGAATCTCTTCTCCAGTCGTGCTTATGAGAAGAATTTAGAGCTGCTTTACAGTGTAGAAAACAACGAAGTATTTCAATTGATTGGCGATGTAACCCGTTTGCGCCAAGTGATTGTGAATCTGATTGGGAACGCTATCAAATTCACCGAACAAGGAGAAGTTTTGGTACATGTTAAAAACTTGGGCCAGCTCGGACAAAAAGTACATCTACAAATTTTGGTTACAGATACTGGAATTGGTATTCCTGAAGAGAAGCTAGATAAGCTGTTTAAGCCATTTTCACAGGTCGACAATTCTACAACAAGGAAATATGGAGGAACAGGCTTAGGATTGGCGATCAGTATGCGCTTGGTTGATTTGATGGGAGGTAAGTTGCAAGCAGAAAGTAAAGAAAATGAAGGAACAACGTTCACATTTGATGTTTTCATGGAGCGAACCTTTTTGGATGAAAATCGATTTCGGAGCGCCGAATTATTAAAAGGAAAGCGCATTCTTATTGTGGATGATAACATGACCAATCGAAAAATATTGGAGCAATTATTCAGGAATAATGGGATGTTGGTGGAGTCTTACAACAATCCAATGATTGCACTTTCTATCATTCGGGAAGGAAAGAAATTTGATTTAGGATTGATCGACATGAAAATGCCTGAGATGGATGGCATTACGTTCGGAAAGGAAATGGACAAGCTGGTAAACGGTGTTCCGCTAATTCTTTATTCTTCTGTGGGGCATATGCTTTCGCGCACCGATATAAATCGATACTTCAAAGCACATGTGAATAAACCAATCAGACACGATTTGCTTCTTCAAAAAATGGCTAGTATCTTTCAAGTAGATCAGCCTGTAAATATCGAACCTGAATTTATTGCATCAATTCCTGAAGCTTCAGTTGGTACAAAATATCCAATTCGAATCCTTCTCGCTGAAGACAATATGATCAACCAAAAATTGGCTGAAAGAATCCTTGAAATATTTGGTTATCAGATCGATATCGCCGATAATGGTAAAATAGCATTCGAAATGATGCAAGAAAATCTTTACGACATGATTCTGATGGACGTGATGATGCCTGAAATGGATGGTTTAGAAGCAACCAGAACAATCCGATCTACCATTGATTCAATGGATCAACCAATCATCATTGCTGTTACTGCAAATGCCCTTAAAGGAGACCGAGAGCTATGTCTAGAAGCAGGAATGAATGATTACATCAGTAAGCCAATCAACACCTTAGAATTGAAGGCATTGCTCGTAAAATACGGAGAGGTAATTCTTCGCAAAAAGGCTTAAGCTGATTTAATCGACGTAATCGCTTAAGTATTTAAATCGCGGCATTAGTTCGCCTTGATCTGCAATTGAAGCGCGTTTTATCATTCCATTGGTATCGGATATAAACAAGTTCCCGATCACATGTTTGATCAGCTGCTCACCAAAAGCGAAAGACGCATCGAAAGGCAGTTCACACGGTAAATTGCTTACAGCCATGATATCGATTGTGTTGGGAAGGTATGGTTCTTCGATGGTTTCCGACAAAGGATGATAACCAAAAACAGGATCTTCGATGGTTGTATCCTTTAATGTTGCGGGGATTGAACCGTTAACGTCGCAACTGATGTCGGCGATCACCTTGATTTTGAAATCGCGCGACTTCATATCTTCCAAACTGAAGAACCTAGGAATTCGTTCATTCCAAAAGATTGCGTTCAACATTAAATCGCAGTGTTTACTATATTGCTTAAAGGTTGAAACGTAATTTTCAGGATTGTGGTAGAAATCCGATTTGTCCCACAGTTCGCCATCTTTTTGCGCGTAAAAATCTTCGGTCACCAAATGAACATACACCGGATAATCGTAAACCTCTTCAATAAATTCTCGCGGTGTTACTTCACGAATTCCCAGTTTATCAAGCAATTCCAAGCAGCCATGCGCAACCCGTCCATCGCCTGTTAATGCGATTTTAATCGGTGGCATTTGGATGTTGCTATACTGATCGAACATCTCTTTATAGTCGCGGCACAAATAAGCTGGCTTCAGGTTAAACAGCCCCATCTTTTTTCCCCAGGTCATAAAACCATTGTGCGTTCCCACAATTCCAGCAAACCTACCAAAGCCGAGCACTCTGCTGCCATTTTCCCAAACGAGTGTTTCGTAATCTATCAGGCAAATATTGCTTTGAAGCACTTTACGCAGAAGTTTGCGGTTGTGTGGCTGCTTTTTGATTGTATGGGAGAAAAACAGGTATTTTTTATTGGGAATCAACTCTTCTACAGGTACTTCTTTGATCCCAAAAAGAATATCACATGTGGATAAATCTTCGTTCAGAGTAAGTCCTGCTTCAAGGTACGCGCTATCTGGAATACACCTATGCGGCGATGGTTGAACGGTAATCTGAACATTGTTGAAGCTTGAAAGGATTTCGAGGCATTGCTCTGGCGTGAATGCAACACGTTTGTCTTCAGGCTTTTTTCCTTCACGAATGATTCCTATGTGGATCATAAATTCAAATGATTTTGGGACCGCAAAGATGTTGCATTCAGCTGTAATACCCTAAATGATTGAATTAATTTTCTGGTTTGTTGTGCTATTGTGAATCAAAGTAAAATTTAAACGTATTTTTGCATGTTCATTCCAATGGGGCCGTCATGGTTTTGACAGCGAGCGCATTGATATGTAAGCATGCCGGGTGTTGCGAGGTTAACCCGAAAATACAATCCGCGAGCCATCAACTGGCGAAAACAACTACGCACTAGCTGCCTAATCCTAGAAGGGTTACGCCGCTTACCGGAATGGTAAGCACTAGTTGTCTATCGGGGAAGTTTTCTCAAGTCGTTCCCGACAAGGCATCGTAAAGTTTGAGATAGATAGTTCAGGGTCCTGATGAATTATCGAAAACTATCGGGACTAAGAAGAGGGCTGGTTTGTTCCGTTCCTTCCCCCTTCCGACAATTGATTCGGAAATAAGCATGTAGAAAGCCTATGAATTCCTTGTTTGGACGCGGGTTCGACTCCCGCCGGCTCCACAATTAATTCAAGTTCCCTGCCTGTCTGTGTTCATTCATTATGCAGACAGGCAGAGACTTTCCCGGCTCAATAAAATCATCATCGAGTTTTTCGAACAGCCCTCAAATGGCATATTTGGTTACTTTGAACGCTGAGAATAATCGTTTCGGTATTTTCTTATTCACCCAATGTTTACTCTTTATTCACACTGCGGTTTAAAAGTAATTTATCAATTTTCAGAATTCCCTTTTCGCCTATTCCCAAATCTCCGAACTTTCCACTTGGGTAGGGGAATAGCTTGGGTTTTATCCCACAAAAATAGAATCACAATTCCAAATTTAATTTCAAACAGAATGCTGAGTTGTAGGCAAATTGTTTTGATAAAATTGAAAATTATTATTCTTTCTGTTCAACTTGTTTGCAAAATCATCACATCGAAATGGTATTCAATAATCTTATATTTTTAGTCTAATAGAAATATGATCTCTCCCCATCTATTCATCAACCTTCACTCCCACCGGAAACCACAACTAGAAAATGAATTGGTGGTGCGGAATGCCTTTGTTACTGCTCAGGAAAAGTTAGTCCATATCTCCTACCCTATTAGCTGCGGCATTCACCCGTGGCTTATCAAAAATAACTTCACAGAACAACTCAACCAACTCAATGAGCTCCTCGTCCATGTTCCTAATATTTGCGCTGTTGGCGAGTGTGGGCTCGACAAATTGAAAGGACCTTCCATCGAATTGCAACTAGAGATCTTCCATGCGCATATCGAATTAGCCAATCAATTCAATAAACCCCTCATTTTACATTTGGTTAAGACTTACTCCGATATCCTGCACATTTCTAAGACAATCAAAGTGCCTTTCATCGTGCATGGCTTTAAAGGAAACTCCATCGAAGCGAAGCAATTAATTCAAAAAGGTGCCTGCTTGTCGTTCGGGCCGCGATTGTTAAACGATGTCCAGCTGCAAGAAACTTTCACTCAACTTCCCATTGAGCAGATCTATCTTGAAACCGATACAAAACCTATTTCAATTTCTGATGTTTATCAAAAAGCAGCTACTCTAAAGAATTTGTCGATCGATGCGCTTCGAACTGCCATTTGCAATAATTTCGCGCGCGATTTCAATAAATAAGCATGGATAATCAGATCCCTCAATGGATGGGCAGAACACAATTACTGCTCGGCGATGAACCAATTTTAAGACTCTTGAACGCGCATGTGCTTGTAGCCGGACTTGGAGGCGTTGGAGGAATTGCCGCAGAAATGCTCGTTAGGGCTGGCATATCCGAAATTTCTATCGCCGATGCCGATACTGTTGAAGCCAGCAACAAAAACCGTCAAATACCTGCGCTCACCAGCACCGAGAATCAGTTAAAGACGGAAGTAATGGCGCAGCGACTTCTCGACATCAACCCAGACTTAAAATTACATGTAATCGATCGTTATCTGAAGGAACAGTTCATTCCAGAAGTGCTCGAAAGATTCAAATATGATTATGTGCTTGATTGTATCGATACCTTAACGCCGAAGGTGAACCTTATCTACCATTGTAAACGACTCGGACTTCCTGTGGTGAGTTCGATGGGCGCTGGTGGAAAGGTAGATCCAACAGGATTGATGGTTACCGACATTTCAGAAACCAAACACTGTAACCTTGCCAAATATGTACGGAAACGTTTGGTAAGAATGGGAATTAAATCAGGTGTCGATGTGGTTTTCAGCAAAGAATACGCTGATCCTCATCGAATCGTGGAAGCTCCAGAAGGAAATCCTAAGAAAAGTTTAATCGGCACGATGTCGTACATGCCTGCCATTTTTGGATGTACGGTTGCCAGCGTAGCAATACGAAACATCGCCCAAGTAAAATCTTACGAGCCAGGTGCCCGCAAAAAAGAAAGAGATCCTTTTAAGATTTCTCGGAAATAGACTCAGGTGTAGATTTCGTATCAACCTTACCGCCTTTTGCATCTTTAAATTCTTTGATGCCTTGGCCAATACCTTTCATTAAGGATGGAATCTTTTTGCCACCAAACATAATCACCACCACAGCAGCAATTAATATAAACTCCGTTGGGCCAAATGCCCCTAAAATGATTGCTGTCATTGATCTAAAGTTTTGTTGATATCGGTTTTGATGTCCTGAATTTCTTTTGAAACTCCGGTTTCATCCTTGATTTTTTCTGCCTCCCTTACGATTTCCTGCTTGATACTGTTCGATGCATCTTTGATTTCGCGGAGACCTTTTCCCAATCCTCGGGCTATTTGTGGAATATTCTTCGAACCGAAAAACATCAACACAACAACCATTATTAGGAGAATCTCTCCCCCACCAACTTCAAAAAACAATAACACCGGTGAAGTCATAAAAAAACAGCAGGCCCCGTTTGGAACCTGCTGCAAAATTATTCATTTCAACTGAATAAATCAGTTATTCATTATTTATTCTCTGAAGCCTCTTTTTCTGCATTCAAACGGTTGGTTCTACGGAACAAATCCACAACCACCGGCGATGCAACAAAGAGTGATGTGTAAGTACCAACAATTACTCCTAACAACATAGCGAAAGAGAATCCACGAATAACTTCACCTCCAAAGAAGAAGAGGATAATCAACACACCCATCGTTGTTAAACCTGTAACTACTGTTCTACTTAACGTGCTATTCAAGGCATTGTTGATCACTGTTGCCATGTCTTCTTTCTTGCTACCATGCTGACCTAAGTACTCACGAATCCTGTCGAAGATTACAACAGTATCGTTGATCGAATAACCTACAACAGTTAATATCGCTGCGATAAATGCTTGATCAATATCCAAAGAGAAAGGCAGTATTCCGTTAAAGATTGAGAACACAGCAAGAATGAAGGTGACTACATAAGCCAAAGCTGCAATAGCGCCAACACCATACTGCCATCTCCGGAAACGAATCTGCAAATAAGCAAACAAGATCAACAAGGAGAACACAATGGAAAGTATCGCAGAATCCTTAATGTCTTTCGCTACAGTTGCTTCAACTTTGTCAGACGATACTATTTCAGGAGCTTTTCCTGTTAACTTAGTTAGTTCAGTAACAACTTTATTTTCTACAATAGAATCTGCACCTAACGACTTATCATCAACCATGAAATCGGTTGTAACTTGAAGCTGGTTCGATGATCCATAAACTTTCACATCTGGAGTTTGCTTCAATGCAGCATAAAGGTTAGCCTTAGCTGTTTCAGATGAAACAGTTTTGTCGAACTTTAATACATATGAACGACCACCTTCGAAATCTACACCATAACCAAAACCTTTGAAAATCATCGAACCTAAACCAACAACAATTACAATTGCCGATACAACATAGAAACGACGACGCTGATTAATGAAGTCGAAATTCGAATCCTTCAAAATATTAGCAGTCATTGGAATCGAGAACTTCAATTGCTTATTTCTGCCATTGAAGAATTCAAAAATCAAACGGGTGATGAAGATCGCTGAGAACAACGAGGTCAAAATACCAATGATCAATGTGGTCGCGAAACCTTGTATTGGACCAGATCCAAACACATACAATACAATACCAGTAAGCAATGTTGTAACGTTCGAATCAATAATCGCAGAATAAGCATTCTTGTAACCGTCAGCAATCGCAAGCTTGTAGCCTTTACCTTCAGCCAACTCTTCCCTGATCCTTTCATAGATCAGTACGTTCGCATCCACCGACATACCAATTGTTAATACGATACCTGCGATACCTGGAAGGGTTAATACTGCACCTAGAGATGCCATAACGCCCATCAAGAAAAACAAGTTGGCAATCAAAGCCACATCGGCTACAACTCCACCACCACTGTAATAGAAGCCCATAAATAGGAATACCAATAGGATACCTACCAATGAAGAAAGTAAACCAGCATTGATCGCTGCCTGACCAAGTGATGGTCCTACAATCGCTTCTTGAACGATACGTGCAGGAGCATCCATCTTACCTGAATTCAGGATGTTCGACAAATCTTCCGCCTCTTCAATGGTGAAGTCTCCAGTAATTTGAGAAACACCACCTGCAATTTCTTGCTGAACATTTGGCGCTGAATACACAAAATCATCCAATGAAATGGCGATCGCTTTTTTCACATTCTCGCCAGTTAAGCGCTTCCAAATACGAGCACCTTCACCGTCCATTGTCATTTGAACTTCTGGACGGTTATTCAACTGACCATAAGCCAAACGTGCATCAACAATATGATCTCCAGTTAATTTTGGATTGTTGTCGCGTGGAACTTTGATAGCAAAAAGCTCAAGTACAGGCGATTTGTCTTTCTTCGACTTCACTCCCCACAACAAGCGAAGATCTGAAGGCATTACAGAAATAACCTCTGGTTTTTTGAAGATCGCATTCACTTTCGCTGTATCCTTCGGAAGCGCGATTGCTACTGCAGCACCTGGCTTGTACAAGTATGGACCTTCTGGAGTTTCTTGATAAACGTTCTGGTTTAGAACTGCATACAAAGGATTCTCCTTGATAAATTTCTCACGGTCAGCTTTTTGTGCTGATGTAGAATCGGTTGCTCCAGTATCTTTTTTAGCTGCCAACTTTTCAGTAAGCGACTTTGCAGAATCAGCAGCTACTTTTGCAGAATCGGCCGCAGCTTTAGCAGCAATTCCAGCAGCAGTAGTATCTAAAACTGCTGTAGTAGTATCTACCACAGCAACACCATTCAATTCGCGAAGTTTAACATTCACCTTTTCAAGTGATGCCCAGATTTCATTGCCGTTTTCGAAGGTTTCCCAGAACTCAAGCTTTGCAGCTCCTTGAAGAAGTTTACGAACACGATTAGGTTCCTTAACACCCGGAAGTTCAACCAAAATACGATCAGAACCTTCTAAACGCTGAATATTTGGCTGTGTAACCCCGAACTTGTCGATACGATTACGCAATACCAAATAAGCATTGTCGATAGATGATTTTGCTTGTTCACGAACAACTTTAATGACTTCGTCGTTCGTCATTTTTGAATTCACCTTTGCCTGCATGTCTTTGTTACCAAAGAAACCAGGAGAAGAGAACTTCACATTAGGATCAATTTGCTTAGCAGCATTTACAAACAACGTAACAAAGTCGCCTCCGTTTTTGCGTTGTTCAGCTTGCGCTTGATCAATGGCTTTAGTGAATGTTGGGTCTTGGCTATTGTTTGCCATGGTACGGACTACATCCGCCACAGAAACTTCAAGCATTACGTTCATCCCGCCCTTAAGGTCAAGTCCAAGATTGATCTCTTTTTCTTTTACTTCTGAGTAGGTTTTACCTAAGTAAACTACCTCATTCGCAATGGAATCGAGATAAGTTTTCGCCTTGGCTGAATCTCCCCCTGCGTATGCCCAAGCATCCTTTTCCACTTTGCCTGAAACATAAGTGAAGGATAACTCATAAAGACATACAAGGCTGAGTAGAATCGCGAAAAAGCTAATGGCACCTTTGTTTTGCATCTGAATTCGTTAAATTTTCTTAAAATCGACGGCAAATATAGAACATCGAACGAAAATTCACCCTTAGGAAATGAATAAAAAATGGCATTTTTGCACATACTCCTTTTGGGAATGAAAAAAATCCTTCTACTTGCTGCTCTGATAATTACATGTTTTAACAGCTTCCTTTATTCACAACAAACGGTGCTAGCCTTACAACGTAGCGCAGAAATCCGTGTTTGGAACGAAGACAGTACACTGTTAAATTATCCATGGACTGGTGGCTTTAATTTTTGCCAAGTCGGAACTTGTGATGTGAACAACGACAACCAAAAGGACCTCGTTTTCTTCGAAAGATCCGGAGACCGTGTTACCTTATTAGAATTTACAGGTACGCCTGGAAATCCATCTTGGAAACAAAACATCGAAGCAGAACCGAATTTTCCAGATGCACAGCATTTTATGCTGATGAAGGATTTCAATTGCGATGGATTGGAAGACATCTTCACGTTCTTCAACAGTGGAATCAGGGTTTTCAAAAATGAAGGGTTTAACGGCAGTGGCCCTCAGTTTAGCCTTTACATCGATCAACTAAAAACGGAAGTCAACAACAATCAGATCGATATCTTTTGCATTCCGGTGGATGTGCCTGCACTCGAAGATTTAGACTCCGACGGAGATCTTGATCTACTCGTTTTTAATATTTTAGGCTCTTGTGTGGAGTATCATCGCAACTTGGCGCAAGAAAACTTCAACCGCTGCGATACCTTAGTACTTCAACTAGAAACCGAAAACTGGGGTCGATTCACTGAAAATTTTTCTACCAATGAAGTCTCGTTAAATGATACATGTGAGAGCTTTGGTGGCGGTCGATTTGGACTTGAAAGGCACGCAGGATCAGCAATTACAGCATTTGATAGTGATGGCGACAACGATTACGATCTTCTACTTGGTGATATTGCTTACCGAACCTTAACCAAACTAATCAATGGCGGAACTTCTAACGATGCACTAATTACTAGTCAAACGCCCAACTATCCCGACAACACTACTTTTGTTAACCTTTCAATCTTCCCGGCAGCATTCTATATCGATATCGATCAGGATGGCAAACGCGATTTGATCGTAGCGCCAAATTCTGAAACTGGCTCCGAAAACTACCGCTGCTTTCTGTATTACTTGAACAACGGACAAGACAATGCACCAATCTTTCAATATCAGGGAAACACCCAATTTACAAGTGAAACAATGGATTTTGGTGAAGGTGCAATTCCTTATTTCTTCGATTACAATGTGGATGGAAAGAAGGATTTGCTGGTTGGAAATTATGGGTACTTTTTACCCACCGGCGACTACAAACCTCAGATAGCGTTGCTTGAAAATCAATCCGATGCAACTGAAATTCGGTTCAAACTAAAAAACCGGAATTATGCATCCGCAGGAAACCTTGCCGGAATCTCTGTGAACTTCCACCCTACTTCAGGCGACCTTGATAACGATGGTGATCAAGATTTGCTGCTCGGTGCCTCCGATGGCAGAATGTATCATTTCGAAAACACTGCTTTGCCTGGAAATCCCGCTAACATGACGTTTATCACACCTGCGTTTGAAGATATCGATGTCGGAACCTATGCTTCTCCCTGTTTGTTTGATGTTGACCAAAACGGAAGAGTCGATTTGATCGTTGGAAACCGTGATGGTAAAATATCCTATTATAGGAATACAAGTACCGGAAATTCTCCTGTTCTAGAACTCCAAACCGATCAATTTGGCGGCGTGAACACTGCATTGCCCGGAGAACCCAATGGCTTCAGTACACCATTTCTTTTCAGAAAAAGCGGTATTACATATTTAATTTCTGGAAGTCAAAATGGATACTTTGAACTTTATGGAAACATCGACAACAACCTCGAAGGTCAGTTCGAACTACTCGATAGCACCTTTTTAGGCAACCGTTTTGGCGAAAGAACTTCCATCACACTCGCCGATTTAAACGACGATGGAAACCCTGAAGCTGTAATTGGAAATTATGCTGGTGGAATTACATTTTTCAACGGCATCTTCCCAACCCTAATCAACAATCCAGAAAATGCAGCTTTCAAGTTATTCCCCAATCCTGGCGAAAACGAAATCTATATTTCAGCTCCTCAATCCACCAAAGCAAGCATTTCGGTGTTAGATATCGGAGGCAGAATCCTTTCAACTGAAATTACTTCCCTTCCGGGGAAACTGAGCTTTGTGCCCAAAGTGAAAGGTTTGTACCTGATCCAAATCACAAGTCCTGAAATCAATCAAACCTTGAAGTGGATACACAAATGATGCATTCTGCAAAACATTGGATAGAAAATCTTCGAATGACAGCACATCCAGAAGGTGGATGGTACACCGAAACATTTCGAGATCCAAGAACGGTAACAGCCGAAAATCTGAAAGGTGAATTGAAAACCTATTCGGCATCCACAGCCATCTATTTTTTGTTGGACGACCAAGCATTTTCTGCATTTCACCGCATCGGTGCTGCCGAAGTTTGGCATTTTTATGCAGGAACTGGAATCACCATTTATTCTATCGACCAAAATGGAAATCTGCAAACTGTTGATTTGGGTTCCGATACCGATACCGGACAAGTACTAACAACCACGATCCCTGCTGGAGTTTGGTTTGCCTCGAAAGTGAACCAAGAAGGAGGCTATGCACTATGTGGATGCACGGTTGCCCCTGGCTTCGAATTTTCTGAATTTGAACTGGCAGTAAAAAACGATCTCCTCACGGTTTATCCGCAACATGAAAAGGTGATTGTCGATTTAACACTTTGATAATTTACATTTTTTTAGTCACAGGCTGCTGAACCAAGGCTTTCTATCTACTACCTTTGCGACGTTTTCTGAAATAACACTATGGAATTTAGCGAGAATGAAAATCAGCGGATGATCCGCGAAATGATAAGAGATTTTGGAGATAAGCATATCCGTCCGAAAATGATGGAATGGGACGAAAGTCAATATTTCCCTAGAGAAGTTTTCACCAAATTGGGAGAACTAGGATTAATGGGTGTTTTGGTTCCCGAAGAATATGGTGGATCAGGATTCGGATATTTCGAATATGTAACAGCCATTACCGAATTAGGTAAGGTTTGTGGATCAATCGCTCTTTCGATGGCTGCGCACAATTCACTTTGCACTGGGCATATTCTTGCCTTTGCAAATGAAGAGCAGAAAAGAAAATATCTTCCAAAATTGGCAACTGGTGAATGGATTGGTGCTTGGGGCTTAACCGAAGCCAATACTGGTTCCGATGCCATGCGTATGAAATGTGTTGCCCAAGAAGATGGCGATTACTATGTATTAAACGGAACCAAAAACTGGATCACACACGGTATCAGTGGTGATGTTGCAGTTGTTTTAGCAAGAACAGGCGAATTGCTCGATTCTCGTGGAATCACTGCTTTCGTTATCGAACGAGGAACTCCAGGTTTTTCTGCCGGAAAGAAAGAAAACAAACTTGGCATGCGTGCCTCTGAAACTGCAGAATTGATTTTCGACAATTGCCGCATCCACAAAGATCAAGTCTTAGGTAAAGTTGGCGACGGGTTCATTCAAGCGATGAAAGTGCTCGATGGTGGTAGAATTTCTATTGCTGCACTTTCTTTGGGAATTGGAAAAGGTGCTTTAGAAGCTTCTATTCGTTATTCTAAAGAACGTCAGCAGTTCGGTCAGCCAATCGCAAACTTCCAAGGCATTAGCTTCAAGATTGCCGACATGAGTACGAAATATGAAGCTGCTGAATTGCTTACCATGCGCGCTGCTGATTTGAAAAACCGTGGCGAAAAGGTAACCACCGAATCGGCCATGGCGAAACTTTATGCTTCAGAAATGTGTGTGCACGTTTCAACAGAAGCAGTTCAAATTCACGGAGGTTATGGTTACACGAAAGATTTCCCAGTAGAGAAGTTCTATAGAGATTCAAAACTCTGCACAATTGGCGAAGGCACTTCTGAGATTCAAAAACTAGTGATCGCAAAAAATATTCTGAACTGATTTTCAAATTTCGTTTCAGTTTCATCGCAGGTTGTTTTCAATAGCCTGCGATTTTTTTTTGCACCAAACTCAACGCCCATTTTTGCGCCTCTTGCATTTTAATGTAACCCTAGGAGGTTACAACAATTTTAGATTTTACACAGTTGTATTAATTCAAATCAATTGATTATTTAAATCAATACAATCACTTATTAATCAGTGTTTTAACAATCCTCGGACAAGAATCTTGCAAAACTAGCCATTCTTTCCTTACATCGCTGAGTTCCTTGATATTGTTGGAGAAATAAAAAAAATAGACCGAAGTAGGTTTGCTGAGCATCATCATGTACTCTTATGAAAGCAACTATACATCCTCTATTTACAGCGCTTTTTGTTGTGCTGTCACTTTCTCAAGCTGCAAAAGCGCAAACAGAAACCCAAGCCGGAGAACCTATCGCATATGGTCAAACCGTTCCTGGTTATGATCTGCTCAGTGAACTCTCCGAAGACTATAAAACGTCAAGTTTTGTAAAAACCAAGAAAAGCGCCGACCTTGAAATCAAGGCTTCGCGAATTCACGTAGACCTTAACAACGAACAGGAAGTTGAATTTTCTGCGCGCACCGGTTGGGCGAAAGACTTCTTTTGGAAGTTTGGTGATGGAAAATCCTTGAGTGGTTTCCAACATGTAAAGCACAAATTCGATAAAGCTGGAACGTATCAAGTTACACTGCATGCCAGCAATGAAGAGGAAACCGTCAAGAAAACTGTAGAAATCGTTGTGGTAGATTCCAGAAAACCTCTCGAATTAGAGGAAATGGAACATTACATCGTTTTTCCTCACGACAACAAACTTGAAGCCGACATCCAATTGCGCCTTCCAAGACGTGAAAAGAAACTCGTATTTCAAGTACAAGATGTGGAAGGGAATCAAGTTTTCGAATACTCTCTCGGCAGAGTGCGCAAAAATGAACAAGTGCGGGTCGATTTGAAAAACCTTCCAGATGGTAAGTACTACGCGGTACTAAAAGGAAGAAAATACAGCTTGGTTTCGAGACTATCCGTTATGAGGTAGTTAGCGGCTGAGCTTTTCGTTTACCCCCATTCCAAAGAGGGCATAATCGAATTTCACTGGATCAACTGGGTCGAGTTTTCTGAGGAATTCAGTGAGCTCTTCTACGGCGCGCCAATCATCCTGCTTTCTAATCAGGATGCCCAATTTACGTGCAACTCCGCCTGAATGAACATCCAATGGAATCATCAGTTGAGCCGATGATATCGAATTCCAAATGCCAAAGTCAATTTTCCTTTGGTCTTTTCTCACCATCCAACGAAGAAACATGTTGATTCTTTTGGCTGCTGATCCAGTCGAAGGATCTGCCAAATGCTTTGAACTTCCAACTGGAACATCTGCATCCAACATGATCTTTCTGAAATTTACGATCGAATGATAAACAGTTCCTTCAGCTGAACTAAACATCGATTCTAAACTCTGCTGCTGACGATAAATTTCACCCAATCTTCCAATAAAAAACTTGCAATCGTTTCTATTAAAGGTTCGATGCACGAAATCATTAAAGCGTGTAAGTTCTTTTTCTGAGTGATCAAGGATAAAATCGTGCGGCGCATCGTCCATTCTTTTCACCATTTCACGGGCATTTCGAATCAATGTTTTCCGCTGGCCCCAAGAAATAATGGCGGTTAGAAGTCCTGAAATTTCAATATCCTCTTTCTTTACAAATAGATGCGGTATGCTGATCGGATCATCTTCGATAAAGGTGAGCCTATTGTATAAGTCAGCTTTCTCTTCGAGGATTTCTCCGATTTCGTGAAAACGATCATTCTTCATTATTCTTCCGAAAAATCAATACCACCCAAAACATCCCAAGCCGATGGATCTGGTGCATTCGGAAGCTGATTGATGGCATCTATTAAATTGTTGATCAGCTCATCGAAAACCAAAGCCATCATTTCTTCTTGCTCATCGATTGATCTAAAGAAAACACGATCAATGGTTTCCTCCCAAACAGTAAGAATAACTTCTCCTGAAATTGAATCGGATTCTTGTTCATTCAACCGATCGATGATGACTTTTTGAAGCCATTCATCTTCAGGTTCTGCAACCCATAAAATGGTGTATGATTCACCAAAAACTGTTGTGTCGTTTGCTTCATTCAACAAAGCGGATGGCATTGTATCGAAATGAAATTCTCCAGCATTAAGTTCCTCTGGTGAAAACCTATATCCAGCATATTCCTTGGCTTCGCGCGTGTTTTGCAAAACTGGTTTCGGAATTTTCACCACCAATTCATCCATATTTGTGGCCCAATTCGCTTCTTCAAAACTCGTCATTTGGTATCCCTTCCCAGGAACAAACTGTGTAACTGCATTTTTAACAAGAGCATACCCTGGAAGTTGCTTATCAGCAAGGTATTGAAGAAATGGCGTCATGAATCTATTTTTTCGGCAAGATATAAAAGGTTGATGTCGGATTAATAGAGAAACAAGCAGTTTCGAAATTTCTCGACTATCATAACATGCCCATCAGCTTGTCACTATGCATTGATTACATATTTTAAAAATTGACGCTTTCATTAAATAAACAACAATGGATTGTCGAAAACGTTATTCATTCTATTTTCTATCGTCTGAAAATGGTCTGATCTTTGTAAAACTCACGTAAATCATAATCGCATGAAACGATTGATACGAATTTCCTTACTAACCCTGATTTTATTGCCTCTACACACTGTTGTAGCGCAAAATTCTATTTGGAGCGATAACTTTGAAAGTTATACTGGAACAGGCAGCATACCAACCAATTTTGGCGGAGGAATGCGGGTTTATTCTAACCATGGAACTTCAGCTTCCAAAGCTTTAACCATACAATTTTCACCCTTCAAAACTTCCGATTCTACAATCACCACTGTAATTGGTCCGATTTTTCAAGGAACAAATTTCACCTTTGATTACCGTTTTGTATCATACATTGCTGGAGCAGCTTTCAACGGATACACTATTAATACCGACAAAGTTGAGGTTTTCGCTGCAATCGATGGAAGTAACAATTTCGGCGCTCCACTGCTAACCATCAATTCGTCAAATCACATCTCTGCACTCGAATACGCAAGCAAATCGGTTGATCTGAGTGCCTTTGAAGGCCAAAATATCCAGATTAAAATTAGAGGTATTCGCGGAAATTCATCTGATTACTGGTTAGATCTCGACAATTTCAATGTTCAAACAGGATCTAACAGTATTGGTCAAAACACAATTCCTGAATTTAGTATCTACCCTAACCCATCTTCAGAAAAAATAGTAAGCCTACAATTGTCAGAACCCATGCATGGTGGAAAATTAGAACTTCACAATATGTTGGGATCCGTAGTATTGAAAAAGACAATCAACCAAACCAAAATCGATTTAGATGTGGAGCATCTTCCACGCGGAGTGTATTACGTTAAACTTGATAACGGTAAAAAACAAGTACTCAAAAAATTGGTACTTCGATAACTCAAATACTTAAACGCAAAAGCGGCCTGATCATACCCCCTGATCAGGCCGCTTCGTTTTTAGCACTTTAATTCGGCACTTCGAAAAATTAGAAAAACAATCTAACGTATCGAAGCGTGAAAATGAGCCGTTTTCCCATCGAACTCAAATTCGTTACAAACGATTTCATTGCTTTTTTTTATATGTCGTGCAGCAAATTTGCTCACACAAGCTAAACGAGCCCAAAGAAGCATTGTTGCACCATTTATGAATTATTTATTACACAAAAGTTAAGCCATTAAATCCACTGACTTTCAATCAACTAATCTACATTGTCAACACATTTATTCACTTCAACAACACATTATTTTTATCATCAAAAAGGGCTGCAAATCCCCTGAAGCGCTCAAAATTGGTCTATATTTGAAGCCGGAGACAATTCCAATTTATCACATGCATTCAAATCAGTACGAATCCGTTATCGGACTTGAAGTCCATATTCAGCTGTTAACGAAAAGTAAAGCATACGCATCCGATCCTGCAACTTTCGGTTCGCATCCAAACTCCAATATCAGTGTAATTACGCTCGGTCACCCAGGTACTTTACCAAAGGTGAACAAACGTTCGATCGAGTTTGCAGTGAAACTCGGGCTTGCCTGTGGCTGTAATATCACACGTGAAAATCAGTTTGCTCGTAAGAATTATTTCTACGCCGATTTGCCGAAGGGTTATCAAATCACACAAGACAAAACACCGATTTGTACTGGTGGAACGATCCATATCAAAACCAATTCTGTCGACAAAGACATCAACATTACACGAATCCACCTGGAAGAAGATGCTGGAAAAAGCATGCACGACCAAGATCCTTACGATTCTTTGATCGACTTAAATCGCGCTGGCGTGCCTTTGTTGGAGATGGTTTCTGAACCTGAAATGACATCTGCAGAAGAAGCTGGTGCCTATCTTACTGAAGTGCGCAAACTGGTTCGTTATCTTGATATCTGCGATGGAAACCTCGAAGAAGGAAGTATGCGCTGCGATGCCAATATTTCGGTAAGATTGAAAGGCGATCCAAATTTGGGAACCAAGGTTGAAGTGAAAAACATGAATTCCATTCGAAATGTACAACGTGCTATCGATTTCGAAATTCAACGTCAAATCCAAATGTGCGAAACGGGCCAAAGAATCGATCAAGAAACCCGAAGTTTCGATGCAGTTAACGGAAGCACGTTCACCCTCAGAAGCAAGGAAAAGGCAAACGATTATCGCTATTTCCCTGAACCTGACATTTGTCCGGTGATTGTTGAACAATCCTACATCGAGAAAATTCGAAGTGAAATGCCAGCACTTCCAAACGAGCTGCACAAGCGCTTCACGGTCGATTTCCAACTTTCAGAATATGATGCAGGCATTCTCACCGAAAATAAGCAGATCGCACTGTTCTTCAATGCGTTAAGCAATCTAACTTCCAACTACAAAGCAGCTGCGAATTGGATCAATGGTCCTGTGAAATCGTGGTTGAATGAAAACGGTTTAGAAATCGATAGCTTCCCGCTGAAGCCTGCTGCCATCGCTGAATTGATCAGCCTCATCGACGCAGGTCAGTTGAACTTTTCAATAGCGAGTCAGCGTGTTTTCCCTGAAATGCTTAAAACGCCAGAAGTTTCGGCCATTGATATCGCAACCGCAAACAATTGGATCCAGGCAAATGACTCAAATGAATTGCAAGGTTGGATCGAAGAAGCCATCGCGAAATATCCAGGAAAAGTTGACGAATACAAAGCTGGTAAAACCGGACTCATCGGACTTTTCATGGGAGAAGTCATGAAGATTTCGAAAGGAAAAGCAGATCCAAAAACATCTAGTCAATTACTTAAAGAAGCACTCGATAAAGCATGAAAACCATCCAATCTCTCAAATCAATTTCCTTGTTGATGTTCGTGTTTGCTGCAGTTTTAACCGCCTGCGGATCGGATACAGCGAAGAATCCACAGCTTTCTGGAACAGTTCAGAAACATGCAAAAGCCTGGTTGTATCTTGAGCAAATCATTGGAAACGATATTGCGACCATCGATTCTACGCAAACCGACGACAAAGGGAATTTCACCTTCGATAAAAAGGTTAAAGTGAAAGACTTTTACCGTTTGAAAGTGAGCGCCAACAACACTGTTTTCGTGGTTCTCGATCCAACCGAATCGGTGAAATACGTGAACAATGGCATCTTGCTTCAACAAGAATACACTTTAGAAGGAAGCATCGAAGGCAAATTAACCCTCGACATTAAATCGATCCGATTGGGCATCAACAACCACCGCGATTCGTTGATGCGCGCCATCAATGATGCACCAGCCGAAGAACGTGGGAAATTGCAAATTTCAATGGAGCAAGGATTCAATGAATTTGTAGCTGCTCAATTAGAAAAGGCTAGAAAAATCATCCGCGACAATCCTGATAAAATCGCCACAATTACCGCTGCCGATTTGCTTGATCCAGACCAAGATTTTGCATCATATGATAGTTTAGCCAACAGCCTCAAAAAGAATTATCCAGCTTCAGGATTTGCTCAAAGTTTCATCAACCGTGTTGAGCAAATGAAAGCTACAGCCGTTGGTGCTCTAGCGCCGGAAATAAACATGCCGAATCCAGATGGAAGCAACATTCCATTGTCTTCGCTCCGCGGAAAGGTAGTCTTGATCGATTTCTGGGCATCTTGGTGCGGTCCGTGCAGAGCCGAAAATCCGAACGTAGTGAAGTTGTATCAAGCCCAAAAAGCACAAGGTTTTGAAGTGTATTCGGTATCGTTAGATAAAGACAAAAGCGCTTGGATCAAAGCCATCGAAAAAGACGGATTGGTTTGGCCTTCACATGTAAGCGACTTGGCCTATTGGAGTTCTTCAGTGGTAAAGCAATATGGTTTTCAAGGCATTCCGTTTACTGTGCTTATCGACCGCGAAGGAAAAATCGTGGCAAAAGGGCTTCGCGGACCACAATTGGAAGAAGCTGTTACCAAGCTTTTGAAATAACATTCGGTGCATTGTAACATTCTTACCGCGCAAATTATCTCATGCGCAAAAATGGAACTATGAAAAAATTATACTTCTATCTTTCACTTGCAGGATTGCTTTTGAGCATCCAAACGATTACAGCTCAGGCATATTTTCAGCAAAAAGTGGATTATTCGATCCGTGTTCAAATGGATGATGTTCGCCACATGCTCATGGCTGAAGAAGCAGTGAAATACACCAACAACTCAACTGTTTCATTGAGTGAAATTTGGTTCCATTTATGGCCAAACGCTTACAAGAACAATGAAACTGCATTTGCTAAAGCTGAGTTGCTTTCAGGGAGTACGAAGTTTCAATATGCAAAAGATGAAGCAAGGGGTTATATCGATAGCCTCGATTTCAAAGTAGATGGACAATCGGTGAAAATGGAATACCATCCTGAACACCAAGACATCTGTAAAATCACATTGAACAAAGCCTTAAATCCGGGCGAAACGATTACGATCACCACGCCATTTCGGGTAAAAATCCCATCATCGGCATTTTCAAGATTGGGGCATTATCAGCAGCAATATCAATTGTGCCAATGGTACCCGAAACCAGCGGTATTCGACAGCAAAGGTTGGCATCCAATGCCGTATCTAAACCAGGGAGAGTTTTACTCAGAATTTGGAAATTACGAAGTGAGCATCACATTGCCTGAAAATTATGTAGTTGCTTCAAGCGGTGAAATGGTTTCGAATCCCGAAGAACTTGCTAGAATCGAAGCCAACATTGAGCAAACCGAAAGTTGGATGAAAGCAGGAATGGTAGTTTCGAAAGATACGCTTCGTTCAGCTTCCAAAATGAAAACCGTTGTTTACAAGCTCGACAACGTGCACGATTTCGCATGGTTCACCGACAAAGAATACAAGATCAAACGAGGCAGCGTAAAGCTGGAAAGATCAGGAAGAACCGTTGACACGTGGATTTATTTCACTCCGAAAAATGCCAAAGCTTGGACAAACGGAGTTTCCTACGTGAATGATGCTGTGAAGTATTACTCGCGTTGGGTGGGCGATTATCCTTACAACGTTTGCAAAGCTTTGGATGGTGCATTAAGTGCTGGTGGAGGAATGGAATATCCAACAATCACCATCATCTCCCCTACTTCCGATACAACACAGTTGGATGAAGTGATTGCCCATGAAGTTGGTCACAATTGGTTTTACGGGATCTTGGCATCCAACGAGCGCGACCATCCATGGATGGATGAAGGCACAAATTCATACTACGAAAACCGCTATATGCGGGAGAAATATCCTGACCACAGCTTGATTTCGACAATGCTTCCGGATGGATATATCAAGACACTCGGACTGGACAAATTCGATAAATACTATATACAAACTGTTCCTTACCTGTTGTGTGCGAGAAATGCAATCGATCAACCGCTTAACTTGCATTCACACGATTATACTTCCATAAACTATGGAACGATGATCTACATGAAGACCGCTGTGGCTTACAACTATTTGGCAGCCTATCTCGGTCAGGAAAAGTTTGATGCGATGATGCTTGCCTATTTCGAAAAGTGGAAGTTCAAACATCCGTATCCAGAAGATTTCAGGAACCATGCAGAAACCTTCACTGGCGAAAAGTTAGATTGGTTTTTCGATGGCCTCATTGAATCCAGAAAGCGCGTGGATTATGCCATTGGAGCAGCGAAAAAAACTGACAATGGCTACAAGGTTACCGTGAGAAATCACGGAGAAATTGCCGGACCAGTTTCAATTTCGATTAAGCAGGATGATTCTCAATTAAAAACATATTGGTTCAAGGGAAGCAGTAAAAAGCAGAAGCTTGAAATTCCTGCCGATTTAACCAAGAAAACTGACTTCATTTCGGTAAATGGAACAGGTCAAGTTTTGGATATAAATCCGAAAAACGACCTAAGAAAAATGCACGGAATCTTCAGAAAAGGTGCACCCAAAATTGGATTGATCACCGGATTGGAGCGACCAGGAAAAAAGAACATCTATCTACTTCCTGCCACTGGATATAATGCTTACAATGGTTTAATGATTGGATTGGGCGTTTCGAATTTTGGAATCTTCCGTCGCAGGCTTGAATACTTTGCAGTTCCAATGTACGGTGTAAAAAACAAGGAATTGGCAGGATCTGCAATGATCAATTATCAATTCCGACCAGTAAAAGGATCCATTCAAACCATTACCATCGGAACTTCTGCTGATAGATATGCGCTATTGTATGCTCCGAACTTTACAAAGTTAACGGGCAGTGTAAAAATCAGGTTCAAGGATAAAAATCATGCGCGCAAAACATTGGTTAAAGACCTGAATTACAGATATATTAGAATTGAAAGAGCTAATTCCATTTTGGGCAATTTATTTACCAATTACAATGTTATAAACTTCTTACTCACCAACAACCATGTGCTCAAACCATGGTCGATGAATACTGAAATTCAACAAGCCAAAACATTCGTTAAGAGTTCAATTACCTACGAACGTTTCATTTCCTATCAGAAGAAAAAGAAGGGCCTCGATTTAAGAGTATTTGGCGGTGCATTCTTATACAGAAGCAACGATTACAACCAAGGCGTTGATGCCCGTTTTCGCTTGAGCGGCCAGAATGGAGACCAAGACTATTTGTACGATAATATCTTCCTTGGGCGACAAGAAAATACCGGTGTGCTGTCGAGACAAATGTCGAATACCGATGGTGCTTTTGCCTTACCAACTTTCCTCGGACAGTCGGATCGATTCATGTTGGCAGCAAACTTCAAAACATCGTTGCCTTCTAAAATACCTTTTAAGGTGTATGCCAACCTAGCATATTTCGGATATACCACTCAAACAATTACTCCTTTGGCGATCATTTCAAGCAATGCAACGGATTTTGCAGGGGAAGCAGGATTGAGTTTACCAATCTTTGGAAAGAATTTCGAAATTTTCTTCCCGTTGGTTTACACAAAGAATTTAGGTGATGCTTTCAAATTTACAAGCAGCAACCTTTTCGAACAAAGAATCAGATTTGTGCTAAACATCAAACTTTTCAATCCGCTAGGTGCTATTCGCAACCTCGGTGCTTAAATGATGAAAAAGGTCTATTTCGCCAGCGATTTCCACTTAGGAACGCCCGATGAAGCATCGAGCCTCGTTCGGGAAAAGAAAATCGTGGAATGGTTGAATGCAGCTGCAATCGACGCAGAGTGCATTTACCTTGTTGGCGATCTATTCGATTTTTGGTTCGAATACAAACATGCTGTTCCGAGAGGCTACACAAGACTTCTCGGAACTTTATCACACCTTCGCGATCGAGGCATTCGGATCGAAATCTTCACCGGCAACCACGATATGTGGATGTTCGATTATCTCGAAAATGAATGTGGCCTCATCATCCACCGAAAGCCCATTCTTATTGAGTTCCAAGGCAAGAAAATCTTGCTCGGTCATGGCGATGGTTTAGGTCCGGGCGATCATGGATACAAGTTCCTCAAGAAGGTTTTTGCCAATCCGTTTTGTCAGTGGTTATTTGCCCGATTGCATCCCAATTTAGGGATCGGAATGGCGAATTTTTGGTCGAGAAAAAGTCGGGAAACAGCTGCCGAAAAAGACCGATTTAAAGGTGAAGAACACGAATGGCTGCTGATCTATTCTAAAGAACAGTTGTTATTGCAACCAGATATTGATTATTTCATTTTTGGCCACCGCCATCTTCCACTCGATCTGCAGGTTTCTGATTCCGTTCGGTATATAAACCTTGGCGATTGGTTTTCGAAGTGTACTTATGCCGTTTTGGAAAATGGCAAGCTGGAATTAAAATCCTACTGTTGATCTGTTCTATTTCAGGTCTTTACAATTTTTTAACAATCTGCTCAGCCGCATTTAATCGAGGTATATTTGTTTTCTTATGGCAGAATCAGATAACAGAACGGTTACAACACGCAAACGACAAGTGATTCCCGGCATTGGACAAGTTCCGGAATACGTTCCCGGCAAACTTCCTCCTCAAGCTTTAGATGTTGAAGAGGCTGTTTTGGGCGCACTTATGCTCGACAAAGATGCATTGTCGAACGTAATCGATTCTTTAAAACCTGATACCTTCTATAAACAAGAACATCAGAAGATTTTCGAAGTGGTGCATTACCTCTTCAACAATTCTAAACCAGTTGATATCCTCACAGTAGTTCAAGAACTTCGCCGACGCGGAGAACTCGATATTGCTGGTGGTGCTGGATATATTACTTTCCTTACCAACCGAGTTGCATCCACAGCTAACATTGAATACCACACCCGAATTCTCAATCAAAAGCAGATTCAACGCGAACTCATCAAGGTTTCTTCAAACATCATTTCAAAAGCATATGAAGAAAGTACAGATGCATTGTTGTTGCTCGATGAAGCAGAGAAAGAGCTTTTCGCTGTAGGACAAGGAAACATCAAAAAGAATTTCGCCCAAATGAGCGACCTCGTTACTGAGGCGAAAAAACAGATCGAATTGGCTGGTTTACAAACCGATGGATTGAGTGGTGTTCCATCAGGATTTACAGAATTGGATCGGATGACGGCTGGCTGGCAACGATCAGATCTTGTGATCCTCGCTGCTCGTCCTGGTATGGGTAAAACCGCATTGGTATTGGCACTGGCAAGAAATGCAGCAGTCGATTTCAAACGACCTGTCGCGATGTTCTCACTGGAAATGTCGAGCATCCAGTTGGTGATGCGTTTGATTTCTGGAGAAGCTGAACTCAGCAATGAAAAGTTAAAGCGCGGAAAACTAGAGAACCACGAATGGCATCAACTTGACACAAAAATCCGTGAACTCACCGAAGCTCCGATTTTTATCGATGATACACCTGCCCTATCCATCTTTGAATTGCGCGCAAAAGCTCGTCGTTTGAAAGCAAATCATGGCATTTCTATGATCATTATCGATTACCTTCAGTTGATGACTGCCGGATCGGATGGAAAAAGCGGAGGAAACCGTGAGCAGGAAATTTCGATGATCTCCAGATCCTTGAAAGGAATCGCGAAAGAACTCGATATCCCAGTGATTGCACTTTCACAGTTGAGCAGAAATGTTGAACAACGTGGAGGCTCTAAAATTCCTCAACTCTCCGACTTGCGTGAATCGGGAGCGATTGAGCAAGATGCCGACATGGTAATGTTTATCTATCGCCCTGAATACTATCAAATTACAGAAACTGATGATGGTCGTCCAACGGCAGGTTTAGCCGAGGTGCACATCGCGAAGCACAGAAATGGATCCTTGGGAGCTGTTCCGCTGCACTATGTTTCTCATCTCGCGAAATTCGTGAACCAAGGATATTCAGGATCGAGCAGTCCGTCGCCATTGGCAAATATTGAAGGCACTGGAACCATGAATCCATCTGCAGGCATGCAACCAAATCAAGCCTTCGATGAAAATCCGGCAACCATCACACGAGGATCAAAGATGAACGCTCAAGATCCATGGGATTCGGATGAGGTACCTTTCTAAAAAATATTTCCATTGTATAACCGAATGTCGTTTCTGACGTTTAGGTATTTTTGAATACGTCTATGAAAAAACTGCTCATCCTTTTTTCCCTTGTTCTTTGCCTTTCGGGGATGAAAGTCCGTGCGGCTTCGATGCTGATTCAAATGGACCAAACCCAGCAGAATCATATCAAAGCATACGGAATTGCGTTCTGGATACTTGAACAAGAAGTTGAAATGCATTGGCTGCTCAACTACCGCGGAGGTAGCTTTTTGGTCAAGCAAATCAAGCAAATCGAAAACGAATGCTTAATTCGTGGTGTGAGTTATACCATAATCGCTGATGTTCAAGCCAATGCCATCTTGGAAGAAATCGCCCAACCAGAAACCAACATGGATGCGGTTAAATTGGAAAAGGCACCTAAAGTGGCTGTTTATTCTCCAAAAGACAAAGCTCCTTGGGACGATGCAGTAACCTTGGTACTTACCTATGCTGAAATTCCCTACGATGTTATTTACGATGAAGAAATTATGGGCGACAAGCTTCCAACCTACGATTGGTTGCACCTTCACCATGAGGATTTCACAGGGCAATACGGTCGTTTCTGGTACGCTTACCGCGCGCAAAAATGGTATCAAGACCAACAAGCATCGGCCGAAGCAACTGCTCGAAGATTAGGATTTAACAAGGTTTCCGAACTTAAACTTTCGGTGGCAAAGAAAATTCGAGACTTCACCGTTGGAGGTGGATTTTTGTTTGCTATGTGTTCAGCTACAGACAGCTACGACATTTCCTTGGCTGCCGATGGTGTGGATATTTGCGAAACAATGTTCGATGGCGATCCTTCCGACAAAGCCATGCAGGGCAAAATGAATTTCGATAATTGTTTCGCTTTCACTGATTTCATCTTGAGTCAAAACCCTGCTGAATACGAATTCTCAAGCATCGATGCTACGCAAGGCCGACGAATTCCTGAGAAGGAAGATTACTTCGGATTGTTCGAATTTTCGGCAAAATGGGATCCCGTTCCAACGATGCTTTGTCAGAACCACGAAAAAATCATCAAAGGATTTATGGGGCAAACCACAGCATTCGTGAAGAAAAACATTAAAACGAATGTGCTGATCATGGGCGAAAACAAAGCTGCAGGTGAAGCCCGATACATCCATGGAGAATACGGGAAAGGCACTTGGACATTTTATGGCGGACACGATCCGGAAGACTATGAGCACAAAGTTGGAGATCCTCCAACCGATCTAGCATTGCATCCCAATTCGCCGGGATATCGACTTATCTTGAACAACATCCTCTTTCCAGCAGCGAAGAAGAAAAAGCAGAAAACATGATACGTTCGGTTTGCTTAGGGCTGCTGTTTATTACTCTACTTCCGAATGTTTATGGACAGTTAGATCTGCTATCCTTAGGCGGAAAGCGCGATAGTTTAGCATTGCAGATGGATTTCATGCGAAACAAAACCGAGAAAAAGGCGATGACTATCCTTGGCTCTTGGTCGGTACTTAATATCACGACCAGTTTGGCTTTTCGAGAAAAAACAACTGGCATCGACAAACAATTCCACACCATGAATGGCCTCTGGAATCTTGTGAACGGTGGTTTGGCATTGAGTGGATACTTGAATAGCAAAAAGGAAAGACTATCGTCGGATGCGATCGAATCGATGAACAAATTCCATACTTTGGAGCGCACGCTGATCTTTAATTCTGGATTAGACATCGCTTACATTGCAACAGGATTGTACCTTAGAGAAAGAGGCAAAAATGAATTGAACCTCACTAGGTCGGAACAATTTCAAGGGTTTGGCAAAAGTTTGATGCTTCAAGGCGGGTTTCTTTTGGTGTTTGATGCCTTGTTTTACTCTTCATTGCGCTACCAATCTTCGTATTTCAAAAATCTGATGCAGATTGTTTGGCTGAGAAACGGCAGTTTCGGAATGAACATTCAATTTTGATAAGTATCAATTGGTTCATTAGATTAATTCCTGCGGCTTGATTAGCTTGCAGGCCGATGAACCTAAAAGCTATTCCTTTTCGATTTGGTTGGCATGTGATTTTTCACGGGCTCCTGTTTGCCTTGCTTTTCATACCTGAAATGCATCCGAAATTGGAATTTACCGATTACAATCAGATTGGTGAAGCAACCCTAAAACGTATTGATATTCCTGCAAGAGTTAGTGCATTTTATCTCTTTGTGTTTGGTTCGGCATTCCTGATGGCAATTTCGAGCGTGCTTTCTGGATTGAACTTTTTTCGACTTCCCGAAAAACTCGAAAGTTGGAACAAAAGCCTCTCTGCTTCTGGAATTTTGTTCGCCTTGTGCACCTTTTGGGACGAAACCTTTCAGTTTTCTGCTTACCTCATGTTGTGCTGGCAAGGGTGTATCTGGATTTTTAAGAACTCCGTTTCAAAGCAATCGTTTCCGACGATCTCCCTGCTCAATTCGGGTTTAATCAGCTTGTTGATTTGGTTAAACTTCAATTGGATTTTTCCAGATAAAGCTGAAATGACATTGCAACTTTTGCTGCTGAGTCTTGGCTTCGGAGCATTGCTTTATCTTCAGAAATCATACAGCAGTTCGCAAGGTAAGAAGCTGATTGCTTTGGTTCTACCATTGTTTTGCACTGCGATTTTTCCATTCATCATCACCGAGTTGAGGTATTTTCTTCAGTTGAGGATGAACATCGGTGCATCGCCCGATTTGCTTTATTTGGTGCTGTTTTCATTACTACTCGGATATCTATATTGGAAACGAAACAAGGAAGTTTCATGGCGAAAAAGCACCCAACTGAGCGCAGTTTTGCTCGTTTGTGGTTTTGTAATCCAGCAGTTTTATTTGCCTTATAGTGAAGCGCCTCAGGAAATGTACGAAATGGCAAATCGTGTGCTTCCATTGATGGAATACCATTATTTTCAGGTTGTTCCGTTACTCGAAAAAGCCTCATCGCACTTTGTCTCGGATTATGGATTTGGGTTGATTTATCAAGCACTCTATGGTTATCAGGGATTGGATTTCTTGATTTTCGATATCCTCGAAATGGTTGTTTGGATCGTTTTGGTTTTCGTTCTGGTGCAGAAGCTTACCCGATCGCTTGTTTTCGCAGTCTTTATCTCGATTTTCTTCCCGTTCACCTTTGCAACATTTTCGAACTATTACTTGATGGCGTTGGTGCCCATGTTCGCTTTTTTGTTGTTGATGAAACAAGACACGAAAGTCAATCGGTGGTTGTTTGCATTGAGCCTAATCATGCTAATTCCTTGGCGGGCTGATCTTTCGGTTGCTTATTTGGTGGCCTTGGTCGCCATGATCGGAGTTGTTTACCTCACAGGAAAGTTCAAATCATTCCATTGGATCGTTTCAACTTCGATTGTTGGTGGAGGTTTAGCAGCAATCTTTTGGATCGTTTGTACGGTGAACGGAATCGATTGGATGAAAAATCTAAAGGCCATTTTAGATTACCTGTCGAGTTCACAATCTTATGGATTAGATTACATGGGCGATGAAAAGACCACAGCTTGGAAGTTTCACCATCTGTTACTGCCATTGATGATCGTGGTTGCATTGTTTTACAGTTTGTACAACATCTTTAAAAGTAAAAGTCGCACGGCTGCTGAACCTTGGCTCATCACGTTTTTCATCAGTGTATTTGTTTTGGTGAACTTTCCCCGGGGTTTGGTGCGCCATGGATTTGCTGAATCGACAGATAACTTCCTTTTGTCGCTCGGGTTTGTAGTGCTTCCATATGTAATTGTCCGCGGAGCGAAACTGAAAAAGCTCAATGCCAACGTACTTTTAATGGCGAGTTGGGCGGTATTGTCGATTTGGGTGCGCTTTCCTGAAAGGCTGCCTGAGCTGTCGGCTTTTCAAGCTGTTCATGCTAAACCATTAAAATCTTTGGAAGTTGGAAGGCATCATGAAGTTCGCCGATGGACTGAAAATGAGACCTTTAAGAAAGATAAAATCAACAGTATCGTTCAATATCTTCGATCAGAATTGAAGGATGGAGAAACCTTTTACGACTTTTCGAATACGCCGATGCTGTATTATTACGCTGAAAAGGAAGTGCCGTCGTTTTTCTTCCAGAATCCTCAGAATGTGCACAGTATGACCTTGCAGCAAGATTGGACATCGAGGATGCAAGGTTGGAAAGTTCCATTGGTTTTGTTCCGACATGATCCACCAGATTGGTGGGATGCTACAGATGGTGTTCAAAATGAGATGCGCCATTGCATTATTGCACTGTATATCAGGAAGAACTATCGTTTTGAAACGAAAGTTGGAGGCTATGAAATCTGGAAACGAAAATTTGTAATACGATGAAGACCAGTTTTCAGGTAAAAACCGATCGGTATTTGGGCTGGTTCCTTTGTATCGTTCTTCGATTCTTTGTGAGGATTCTAGGTTTTGTGCTGGGCATCAACCACAAGCTGGACAGGGATTTCAAACGCATTGTGGTGTGTAAATTCAAGGGGATGGGATCTGTAATCCAAGCCTCTGCCCTGCTCGATTCGCTTCGAAAATCTTATCCTGACGCTGAAATCGTGTTTGTGAGCAGCAATGCCAATGCGGGCATCCTGAATGCTTATAGTGAACTGATTGATAGAAAGTTGCTCATTGATGACAAAGGAATCATTAGCTTGATTCGGTCGAGTTTAACCTTGGTTTTGCAGCTTTGGAAATTTAGGCCTCAAGTGTATATCGACTTGGAAGTGTATTCGAACTTTTCAAGCTTGATTTGCACGCTCAGCGCTGCCACCAACCGGTTGGGTTATTACAAGAGCGACAAAGATTACAGAAGCGGTTTGTACACACATTTGATGTACTACAACATCAAGGCGCCATTGATGGAAATTTACCTTCAAATGGGCAGGATACTTCCTGGCACAAAAACATCACCCAATTTGGTGCACCCAAATTATGCAGATTCTGACCGAGAATCGATGAAAGTAAAACTTTCACTTAATGATCATAAATATTTGGTTATCAATCCAAATGCATCTGACTTAAGATTGGAAAGACGTTGGGGAAAACCGCAATTTTTTTCGTTGATTGCTGAGTTGATACGTGTTTATCCTGATTACCAATTTGTGCTTACCGGAAGTAAATCGGAAGCCACGTATGTGGATGAAATAAAACAAGCATTTCACCATGAAACGCGCGTTGTTCAATCGGCGGGAGTATTAAGCTTGAACGAATTGTTTGCACTCATTGATGGTGCAAATGCTATCGTTACCAATGATACCGGTCCACTGCATATTGCTTTGGCATTTCGAAGCCCTGTTTGTGGGTTGTTTGGACCATGTTCTCCTTCACAATATGGACAAATGGAATCCTGCGTGCCCATTTACAAGAACGTGTATTGCAGTCCTTGCGTGCATGAATTTGTTGTGCCGCCTTGCCTCGGAAACAATCAATGTATGCAGCAAATTGAGGTTCGTGAAGTAGTCGACGGTATTTCCAAAACGCTGACATTTAAACAAGTACACAAATCAGAAGATATTTTATTTGAAGCCCAAGAATCAACTTTGGGCTATTTTAAGAACCGACCATGAACAAGAAATTTTTCGCCTCCGACAATTGCTCAGGTATCCATCCAAAAATTATGGAAGCCTTGATTGAAGCCAATTCTGGACATGTTAAAGGATATGGATACGATCATTATACAGAAACTGCAGAGCAAGATTTCAAGCGGCTGTTTGGCGATGACATTGAAGTGTTTTTTGTTTACAGTGGAACTGGAGCCAATGTTTTAGGACTTCAAGCCTGTTTGCATCCTTTTGAAGCGGTAATATGCAGCGATATGGCGCATATTCATACCGACGAAACCGGCGCACCAGAAAGGAATTTGATGTCGAAGTTAATTCCGATTGCAAGCAAAAATGGTAAATTTTCTGTTGATCAAGTTCCTGAATTGTTGGTAGGAAGAGGCGTTGAACACCATGTGCAACCAAAGGTTATTTCAATCACACAGAGCACAGAATACGGAACCCTCTATCAACCTGAAGAGATCAAAGCATTTGGGGATTTCTGTAAAAAAGAAAATCTGTATTTGCATGTTGATGGAGCAAGAATTTCGAATGCTACTGTAGCCTTGGGAATTTCGCCGCGTGAATTTATTCGCGAAGCAGGTGTAGATGTGATGAGCTTTGGAGGAACAAAAAACGGCATGATGATGGGCGAAGCAGTGGTATTTTTCAAGCCCGAATTGGCTAAATACATGAAGTACCAGCGGAAGCAAAGCATGCAGCTGTTTTCTAAAATGCGGTTTATTTCGGCTCAGTTTAGTGCATTTTTCAAAGATGATTTGTGGCTACAATTGGCAACACATTCAAATCGATTGGCTCAAGAACTATCGAAAGCTTTGCATACAATCGAAGGCGTTCGGATCACGAAACCAGTTGAAGCCAATGCGATTTTCGCCATTTTCCCAGAGGGTGTTTCGGAGCAACTTGCTGAAGAGTTCCCATTCTATGTTTGGAACGAAGCCTTAAATGAGGTGCGGTTGATGTGCAGCTGGGACACCGAGAAATCTGAAATTGATTTATTCATCGAAAGAGCTAAAAGCTTGTGTGAAGCAGCAGAAAAGTTCCGACAGGGTTAATACCTATATAGGATAATTTGTTTAGTTTCGAAATCCCTAAACATGCTAAATAACACTTATGAAAACACTTAAAAAGATTGGATTGGGCTTATTGGCCATCCTTGCGCTGTTTATTATAATTGGCTTCTTCCTACCTGGCAAGAGCTTGGTAACACGATCAATCGTGATCAATGCTTCACCTGAAACTGTATTTCCATTGGTGAACAACCTAAAAAATTGGGAACAATGGTCACCTTGGCAAGCGATGGATCCTACTGTAAAGCTTACTTATGGTGAAATTGTTGAAGGCGTTGGAGCCACTTATACTTGGGATGGCCCAGAAACGGGAAAAGGAAAGGTAACCATTACAGCTAGCGAACCCAATAAACAAATGCTCAATGATGTTGAATTTGATGGAATGGGCGTTTCTAAAGCTGCCTATTTACTTGAAAATGAGAATGGAGCAACCAAGTTAAGTTGGACGTTTGAATCAGAAAACGGAATGAATCCATTTACACGATGGATAAGTGTTTTGATCAAAGGAATGTTGGAAGATCAGTTTGACCAAGGCCTGAATAAAATCAAGGAATTGGCAGAAAAAGCACCTAAGGCTGCTGAGCAAAATTGGAAAGGGAGAGTTGAAGAGGCGAAGGTTGAACAACTTACTGAGAAGTTTTATTTGGCATACCACGACACAGCAAGCGTTTCGACGGTCAGCGAAAAGTTAGGGATGGCTTATGGCGAAATTGGTAAAGCCATTGGAGCTCAAAAACTTGAAGAGATTGGAGCTCCTTTCGCGATTTATTATTCAGAGTCGAACACCATGTTTGAGTTTGATGCAGCTTTGCCTGTGTCGAAAGCTGGTAAAGATGCTGGAAAGGTGAAAGCTGGAAAAATCGCTGCTGGAAATGCAGTTGTGGTTTCGTTTTATGGCGATTATTCACAAACACCTTTGGCACATGAAACTGCCGATAATTTTATCGTGAAGGAGAAAAAGCAGATCATTGGTGCGCCTTGGGAAGAATATGTAACCGATCCGCAGGCTGAAAAAGATACAGCAAAGTGGCTCACCAAAGTGTACTATCCGATCAAGTAGTAAACAATACAACTATCTAAAGAATTCGACACTAAGTTTCAGTTATGCAGCTTGGGTCGAATTCTTTATTTTTGCCCCGTGGAAACTACGCGCACATTCACCCATGAACAGATCACCAAAAGGCTAAGGAAGTCGTATTGGGATGCCCAAGAGAAATTCCAATTGGTAGAGCCAGGCGATAAGATTATGGTGTGCCTATCGGGAGGAAAAGACAGCTATACCATGCTCGATCTATTGCTGCACCAGCAAGTGGTGATGGGCAATGCGTTTGAAATATTGGCAGTAAACCTCGACCAGAAACAACCCGATTTTCCGGAACATATTCTACCTGAATACCTCACAAAATTGAACGTTCCTTTTAGAATATTGGAGCGTGATACGTATTCGGTGGTGACTGAAAAAACGCCCGCAGGAAAAACCATGTGCAGCTTATGTTCTCGTTTGCGACGTGGAATTTTATATGATGCAGCCGAAGAAATGGGCTGTAATAAAATCGCGCTTGGGCATCATCGTGAAGATACCTTAGAAACGTTTTTCTTGAATTTGTTTTTTGCAGGAAAACTTGAGGCTATGCCTGCGAAGTTTAGAACCGATGATGGTCGTCATGTTGTGATTAGGCCAATGATCTTTTGCAAGGAAGATGAGATTGCCCAATATGCGGTGGAGCGCCAATTTCCAATTATACCATGCAATTTGTGTGGATCGCAGGAAAATATGCAGCGACAGGTGGTGAAATCGATGATGATTGAATGGGAGAAGAAATACCCGAACCGCAAGGAAATCATGATGACGGCGATGTCGAATATACATGCCTCTCACCTATTCGATCCGACGATGTTCGACTTCGAAGGATTAGAGGAATTAGTGAAGAAATAATCACCTGAATCAATTAGGCTTACTGTTTTAGAAAAGTGCATTGGTTCGTGATCGGGCCAGGGATCGCAGCAAGGCACCGTGTGCCGCGGAGAGCCCGGTTTATGGCCTGCCGAAAAATGTTTTTCAGACCTTCTTGTGGATATGTTTTGTAAAGTCTGAATATCAATAAATTCACAAGTTTTCAGATGCGACATTCACTTCACTGTTGATAATCATTCGGAAAAAAGAGGTGCCCATTATCGATCTTTGTTGAATGCCTTCTTTCTCTCATCTTCACGTACACACGCAGTTTTCGTTGCTCGACGGCGCTGCAGATATCAGTAAACTTTACAAAAAAGCCGTTGCAGATGGGATGCCTGCCATGGCGATTACCGATCATGGAAATATGTTCGGCGTTTTTGCTTTTGTGGCAGAGGCTTATAAAAACAAGGGCGACGATGGAAAGCCTAAGGTTAAACCCATTGTTGGATGCGAGTTTTATATGGTGGAGGATCGATTTAAACGGTCATTCACTAAAGACGACCGCGATGTGCGGAACCACCAATTGTTGCTGGCAAAAAACGATGTTGGATATAAAAATTTGGTCAAACTATGTTCTTTGGGTTACATCGAAGGGCTTTATGGGAAATATCCAAGAATCGATAAAGATCTGATTTTGAAGCATCATGATGGGCTTATCGCAACTACTTGTTGCATTGGAGCTGAGGTTCCTCGTACCATCTTGAAAAAAGGAAAAGAAGCAGGTGAAAAGGCTTTTAAATGGTGGTTAGATTTGTTTGGCGAGGATTATTACGTTGAACTTCAGCGCCATGCGATGCCTGAACAAGAACAAGTAAACCAAGTTTTGTTAGAGTTTGCCGATAAGTACAATGTGAAAGTGATTGCATCCAATGATTCGCATTATGTGGAGCGCGAGGATTGGAATGCACATGATATCTTACTGTGTATCAACACCGGAGAGAAAAAATCGACCCCTACAAACAAAGAATTTACCGACGATGATGCAAGTGTGAAAGGCAAGCGTTTCGCATTTTTCAACGACCAATTTTACTTCAAGAACCAAAGTGAGATGAACACTTTGTTTCAAGATATTCCACAGGCAATCGACAATACCAACGAGATCGTTTCCAAGATCGAACTGCTTGATTTAAAGCGTGATATCATGCTTCCGAATTTCCCTTTGCCAAAGGAATTCGACAATCAGATGAACTTCCTTCGTCACCTAACCATGGAAGGCGCGCGAATCCGTTACGAATCCATTTCTGCAGAAGTTGAGGAACGACTCAATTTCGAACTTGGGGTTATCGATCGAATGGGATTTGCAGGTTATTTCTTGATTGTTTCCGACTTTATCAAGGCTGGTCGAGATTTAGGTGTCTTTATTGGACCGGGCCGTGGATCGGCCGCTGGATCGGCTGTTGCTTATTGTATCGGGATTACGAATATCGATCCGATCAAGTACGATTTGCTGTTTGAGCGTTTTCTAAATCCTGAGCGTGCGTCGATGCCCGATATTGATACAGACTTCGACGACGAGGGCCGCCAACGAGTAATCGACTATGTTGTAGACAAATATGGTAAAAATCAGGTTGCTCAAATTGTAACCTACGGTTCGATGGCTGCAAAATCGAGCATCAAGGATGTTGCTCGTGTCATGGACCTTCCTTTGGCTGATGCGAATATTTTGGCCAAGCTGGTTCCCGAGAAGCCAGGGATTAAACTCAACCGCGTGATTAAAGCGCCGTTGGATGGTGAAGGAAGTTTGAAATCGAAAGAAGGTTTGGGCAGCGAAGAAATGGACGGTGTGAAAAAGCTCCGCGAGATTTTTGAGCGTACCGGATCGTTGGAAAGTCAGGTATTGCATGAAGCACTGATTTTAGAGGGCTCAGTTAGAAACACAGGCGTGCATGCAGCAGGAATTATTATTGCTCCGCAGGATCTTACAACGCTTATCCCTGTAGCAACTGCGAAAGACTCCGACCTTTTGGTTACCCAATATGAAGGTTCGGTAATTGAGGACGCTGGTGTTATTAAAATGGACTTTTTGGGCTTGAAAACCCTCACCATTATTCGCGATGCCTTACAACTAATCAAAGAAAATCATGGGATTGAAATCGATATAGATACTATTCCGCTCGACGATGTCAAGACCTACGAATTGTATCAACGGGCTGAAACCAATGCTACGTTTCAGTTTGAGAGTGCGGGAATGCAAAAGTATTTGCGCGATTTAAAGCCCGATAAATTCGAGGATTTGATTGCGATGAATGCACTGTATCGTCCAGGTCCGCTCGAATACATTCCAAACTTCATTAAGCGTAAACATGGCTTAGAAGCAGTAAGTTATGACCTTCCTGAGATGGAGGAATACTTGAAAGAAACTTATGGGATTACGGTTTATCAGGAGCAAGTAATGCTTCTTTCTCAAAAATTAGCTGGCTTTTCAAAAGGTCAAGCCGATAAACTGAGGAAGGCTATGGGTAAAAAAGACCGTAAAACGCTGGATGAACTCAAGCCAAAATTTATCGAAGGTGCGATCAAACTTGGGATGGATGCCAAAAAACTTGAGAAGATCTGGACAGACTGGGAAGCTTTTGCTTCGTATGCGTTTAATAAGTCACACTCCACTTGTTACGCTTTTGTGGCATTTCAGACGGCTTATTTGAAAGCCCACTATCCTGCAGAATTCATGGCGGCCAACTTGACCAACAACTTGAGTTCGATGGACAAGATTACTTTCTTCATGGAAGAATGCAGGCGCATGGGAATTCCGGTATTGGGTCCAGACATCAATGAGTCGAAATTGAAGTTCTCAGTGAACAAAAAAGGCCAGATTCGCTTCGGATTGGCGGCGATAAAAGGTGTTGGAGAAGCTGCAGTTGAATCGATTATTGTTGAGCGCGAGGAAAATGGAGCATTTGAAACCATTTATGATTTCTTGAGACGGGTAAATCTTCGTTCTGCAAACAAGAAAAACATCGAGAATTTGGCTCAAGCTGGAGCATATGATGGCTTGATGGGCAACAACAACCGTGCAGTTTTTTTCTATGCTGAAGTACCTTCAAGACCAGGTTTTCTAGACACATTGGTGCGTTATGGGCAAAGTGTTCAAGAAGGAAAAGACAGAGCATCAACCAGTTTGTTTGGTGATAGCACCGATGAAATTAGCATTCCAGAACCAATCATCCCGCAGGTTGAACCTTGGCATGTATTGGAAATGTTAGAGAAAGAACGAGAAGTGGTAGGTATATATTTAAGTGGGCATCCGCTTGACGATTACCGCCGCGAAATGGAAAGCTTCAAGTTTATTCCGATTGTTGAAATGGACGATCAGGAAAAGCTAAAGTCGAGACAAGATCAGCGTTCGGGCGGAATGGTAACATCGGTAAATCACCGAATGACAAAAGCCGGAAAGCCATACGCAAGTTTCGTGATGGAAGATTACACTGGAAACAAGGAGTTCATGCTTTTCTCAGAAAAATATCTGAAAATGAAGCACTTCCTTGTGGTTGGAACCATCATTTACGTGAATTGGAAAGCCGACAAGAGCTTTAGAAATCCTGATATGCTTGAGCCAGGCATCCATTCTATGGGATTGATGGCCGATTTAAAAGACAGATACAAACAAGTAACCTTAAACATTCATGAAGTGAATCTGAACGAGAAGTTTGTGAATGACTTGACCGACTTGATCAATCGTTTTCCTGGAAAATGCAATTTGCGTATCAATCTGACTTCTAATCAAGACGACATGCATGTGTCGATGGTTTCGGAGAATTCGAAGGTTGACGGCACAAATCCTGAGTTTCAGCAGTTGATGGCGAAAATTGTTGGTCAAGATTTCTTCCAACTGAATTGATGCCTATCTGAAAACTCTGCGGTCGTGGCGAACCCTTTCATCGTCGGACTGTTGTTAGAAAGATGAAAAAGCTACGGTTAATCTTAGGTGATCAGTTAAATGCAGCCCATTCTTGGTATCAGGAAGTAAACGATCAACATGTTTACCTGATCATGGAGCTTCGGCAGGAAACAGGTTATGTGTTGCATCATGTTCAGAAAGTGGTTGGCTTTTTCGCTGCCATGGAACAATTTGCAGAACAACTCAGGTTGGCTGGACATCAAGTTAGGCATGTAAAACTAGATGCTGAAGAAAACAGAGGAGACCTAATCGAACAGCTTGAGTATTGGATCAAAGCGTATCAAGTAGATCAATTTGAATATCAATTGCCCGACGAATATAGGTTGGATGTTCAGCTTAAACAGTTTGCATTAACAGCTAAGGTACCCGTTGTTGCATTTGATACCGAGCATTTCTTAACCTCAAGAAATGAGATGGGAGATTTCTTTGCGGGCAAGAAGCAATACTTAATGGAAAGCTTCTACCGCATGATGCGCAAGAAGTGGAATGTGTTAATGGAGGGTTCTGATCCTGTTGGTGGGAAATGGAATTTCGACCACGACAACCGTCAGAAAATGGATGCGTCGGTAAAGCTTCCACCTAAATCTGTGGTTTCATCGGATGTTTCTGAAATTTACAGAAGAGTTCGGGCTTGTGAAATTCCAACATTCGGAGAAATTGATGCTAAAGAATTTCTGTGGCCAACGAACCGAGAGCAAGCGCTGAAAGTCTTAGAAGAGTTCATTATTTTCAGGTTGCCTCAGTTTGGAACTTATCAAGATGCAATGACCGACAGAGATGATTTTCTGTTTCATTCCAGAATTTCATTTGCCTTAAATGTGAAGCTCTTGCATCCACTCGAAGTGATCAATAGATGTATTGAAGATTTCGATAAATCGCCTGGAAGAATTACAATCAACCAGTTGGAAGGCTTTGTTCGTCAAGTACTTGGCTGGCGCGAATACATGCGTGGGATTTATTGGATGAAGATGCCAGAGTACGCATCATTGAATTTTTTCGAGCACGAAAGGGAATTGCCGACATGGTTTTGGACTGGAGAAACAAAGATGAAATGTCTCCAACATTCGATAGGACAAAGCTTGAAGCATGCTTATGCACACCACATACAGCGGTTGATGGTGATTGGGAACTTTGCTTTATTGGCGGGCATTTCGCCTGATGATGTTGATCGGTGGTATCTAGGTATTTATATTGATGCCATCGAATGGGTCGAAATCACCAACACGCGTGGTATGAGCCAATTTGCCGATGGAGGGATTGTTGGATCGAAACCCTATACCAGCAGTGGTGCTTACATCAAAAAGATGGGCACATATTGCGATAGTTGTTATTACGACCATAAACAGAAGCTTGGAGCAAAAGCTTGTCCATTCAATAGTTTATACTGGCATTTTCACCATCGCCACCGCAGCAAGTTAGAAAGGAATCCAAGAATTGGGATGATGTACAAGACTTGGGATCGCATGCAAGAATCTGATAAACAAGCTATTCTTTTACAAGCAGATCGGCAGTTGCAGATTTTAAATGACCTATAAAATTGGAAGTCATAAAGGAATTTGTAACTCTGATATTCTGGTGAAGTTTTGAGCCTATTAATGGATTGAAAATATTCACAATGATTTCATGCTGGGACATCTTGAATTGAAGAAAGAATCAGTATTTTTCACAAGATTCTCTTTCGTTTGATTCATTATAAAAATTGAGTTTTGAGCAGAAATTTTTTGTCTTACTCTATTACGATAATTGCTGCACTGACTGCTGTGTTTTTTACCGTTCAGGCAGGAGGGGTATTTGAATCGACGGTGGTTAGAGAGGCAACACAGCATATGACCGTAGTTTCTCCGCAGGATCAAGTTGTGGCGACCTTCAGTGAGAATTTGGGGCATACATTGCCGATGCTAATTATTCAAATTATTACCATAATAGCTTGTTCTAGGTTTCTAGGATTTTTCTTTTCTAGGATAGGTCAGCCAAGTGTAATTGGAGAAATCTTAGCCGGTATTTTATTGGGGCCTTCCCTACTCGGTCTTTATTTTCCTGAGGTTTCTTCGATGATATTCCCAGCCAGTTCACTTGGAAATCTGCAATTCCTAAGTCAGATCGGGTTGATCCTTTTCATGTTCGTTATTGGGATGGAATTGGATGTTAACGTATTGAAAAGCAAGGCGAAGGATGCAATATTTATATCACATGTGAGCATTGTTTTCCCATTTTCCTTAGGTGTTGGATTGGCCTATTTCACCTACCTAGATTTTGCGCCCAACAATGTTCAGTTCATTTCATTTGCCCTATTCATGGGGATTTCGATGAGTGTAACTGCATTTCCGGTGTTAGCGCGCATCGTACAAGAACGTGGATTAACAAAAACAAAACTTGGGATTATTGCCATCACGAGCGCTGCTATTGATGATGTTACTGCATGGTGTTTATTGGCCATCGTAATTGCCATTGTTAAAGCTGGCGCCTTCACTCCTGCCCTAGTAACCATTGGACTTTCATTGGTTTATGTACTTTTCATGTTACTGGTATTGCGACCATTCTTGAACCGACTTGGTTCAATTTATACAAACCGAGAAACCATTTCTCGAGGCATTATCGCACTGGTATTTCTCATTTTATTGAGTTCTGCTTGGGCCACAGAAGTAATTGGTATTCATGCCTTGTTCGGTGCATTTTTAGCAGGCGTCGTGATGCCTCCAAACTTGAACTTCAGAAAGATATTGGTCGACAAGCTCGAGGATGTTGCTTTGGTATTGCTGCTTCCATTGTTCTTTGTGTTCACTGGACTTCGCACCCAAATTGGATTGTTAAATGATTCTTCGCTTTGGTACACCTGTCTGTTGGTGATCCTGATTGCTATAGTTGGAAAATTCCTAGGTTCAGCACTTGCTGCCAGATATGTTGGTCAAACGTGGAAAGATAGCTTATCGATTGGCGCATTGATGAATACGCGCGGCTTGATGGAACTGATCGTATTGAACATCGGATATGATCTTGGAATTTTAAGTCCTGAGATGTTTGCTATGTTAGTTCTGATGGCATTGGTTACCACATTCACTACAGGACCAATGTTGAGCATGATAAATTTTGTATTCAAGGATAAAACTCAGGCTGCAGAAGTTATTCAGGGGCAAATTAAAGAAACCTATAAAGTGCTCATTTCATTTGGATTGGCGACTTCAGGTAGAACATTGCTTCGGTTGGCAACTCAAATGTTTGGTCAGAATACACGAGAAGTTTCATTTACTGCGATGCACGTTACTTTGAGCGCTGAAGTGAACTTAATGAATGTGGAGGAGTTTGAACGACAAAGCTTTAAGCCTATTCTATCGGAAGCTGAAAAACTCAAATTAGAGATCCGCAAAGAATATAAGACATCTCCAGATTTACACAAGGAAGTGAATTCATTTGTGGACAAAGAATCGAGTAATTTCCTTTTAATTGGTGCAGGAAGATCGCTTTATACGGGTTCAATCTTAGGAAACATTGTGGGTGTTACAAAGTCGTTTTCACCTGAAAATCTCTTGGGAACAATTACGGGCGCTCGTCCGATTTTACCAGCAAATGATTTGATTGATGAGAAAGCACGCGATTTCTTGTTGGAAACGAAGTGCGATGTTGGTGTTTTATTGGACCGAGATTTCACTGGTTCCGGAAAGTTATTTGTTCCTGTTTTCAGTGAAGAAGATGCTTTCCTACTAAATTATGCAAGAAAGTTTATTGAAAATTCAGGGTCTGAAGTTGCCTTTTGCGATACAACAGGTCTATTCGATAACACAAATACCGCGAAAGATAAGTTCAACACAATAGCGTCTGACCATAAAACCAAAGTCAGTTTACTTCAAGAAAAAATCATCCACAAGGATTTTCTCGATAAGCAAGAACTGATGTTGGTTAGTTATAAAAGTTGGAAAGCGCTTGTTGAAAGCAAAAGTTTATGGTTGGATGATGTTCCTAGTGTTTTAATTATTCGTCCACATTTAGCATCAGAGTAAAATACCTAATAACATGCAAAAGGCCGATTGAAAAATGCTATTTCAATCGGCCTTTCTGTTTATTGGAATGTGATTTATTGAATCACGAGCTTTTGAACTGTTCTTCCTTTATTGGTCTCTACGGCAACGAAATAAATGCCTTGTCCAAGATGTGATGTTTGGATTTTTGCTTGTTGCTGACTTTGAGATAAATTCTCAACATAAACTGCTTTGCCTGTAATATCGCAAACTGTTAATTTTCCATTGCTTCCAAGTGGTAGAAACTTCAATTCTACATAATCGTGTGCAGGATTCGGGAACAACTTAAATGATTCCGCTTCAGCAGATAGAATTGAAGCAGGGCTCACTGCATCGTAGACAAAAATATTGTCGATAAAGAAATTCGAGCCGTTGTCGTTAATTGCACGAAACTTAAAAATGACCTCATTCCCATCAATTTGGTTGATCAAATTTTGTCTTTCATTTTTCCAATGTGTTGATGCAAATGGTTTGAAATTGGTCCAGAACGTATCAATCGTTGCTAACTCTTCTCCTCCTTTGTAAAAAATTGGAACCCAAGAATTTCCGCAATCCTGAGAATAGCTCACTTCAAGAGAGTCAGATAGGCTATTGCTTCTGAACCGGTAAGCATAATCGAAACTCAAGATAAGTGAATCTGAACCTTCTGGAACCGAAATAAACGGTGTATAAACGATATCATTGGGATCTCTAGTAGTATAAGTGAGATATTTCATAAAACCAGAATATTGGCTATTCGGCAAGCCTCCAGTTTTGATTGTATCCCAAGTAATTTTATAATCACCATTCACCAAATGCCAGTTGTTTCCGGTAAAATCATTGTATTCAAAACTTTCACCAAATGGCATGGACACTTGGGGCTGCGTTTTCATTCTGAGCACTCTGTTATTATTCACCAAATCACGTTCAACCGTTGAAACCAATGGCTGAATTACAGCTCTTAGTTCATTCAACCCAGCATTAAAAAGTATAGCAGGACTGAAAATGGTATCTCTTTCTCCTTCTTGAAGAAGTCCCGAATAAGTACTCGAGCCAACCGAAGTTCCATTCATGAAATACTGAATTATTCCACCTGAAAAATCAGTGCTTCCTGCATTTCTGATAACCAGCTGCAATGGATAATTACCCGAACAATTTAAATCTGAACCAATGAACTTTTCAATTTCCACATCAAATGTCGAAGTATTAGGTGGCACGGGCGTATAAAGTTGCGAAAGGTAATTGTAGGCAAACTCAAGGTTGATAATTCCACGTCCGTAGGTATTGTCCTCACCTGCTGCACCTAAATCAATAGCCGTTAAATAAAGTGCATTCAAAATTTCTTTACCCGTTAAAAATGGAAACGCTTCTTTCAACAAAAGCGCAGCTCCAGCCACATGCGGCCCAGCCATCGATGTTCCCGAATAGCTTGCGTATTGATTCTGTTGTACAGAAGATCTAACGTTAACACCGGGAGCAGAAACTTCCGGTTTAATTTTCAATTGATCAGTTTCTCCGCAACTAGAAGGGCCTCTGCTTGAAAATGACGCTATTGTGTAATCTGTTGTACTAGCATCAACCGCCCCAACAGAAAAAACCGTTAAGCTATCCAAAACAACGTAAGCAGGCATTCCTGCTGTTGCTGCACCTGGACCTTCGTTACCTGCAGAAAACTCAACTGCGATTCCTGCTGCATCAATCGAACTGTACAACGACAGTATAAATGGATCGGTGCACAATCCGTCGATGATGGTATCTCCAAATCCCCATGAATTACAAATTACATCCGGCACATCATCGAATGTATTTGGGTCGTTGTCTGGATCCAATGCAAATTCGAACGCAGTTAAAATCACTTCCAATGGCTTCACATCTGCGAGATTCTCAACAATCGGATCCGTAGCCATGAATGTAGCATTGAAAGCAACTCCAATGGTATCATTGTTTTCTTGATCCAATCCTAATACAGTTCCTGTTACATGTGTTCCGTGAGCATCTGGCTTATCAGCAGGGTGTTCAAAATCAAATCCTAACCATGACTGTGATTCTGGATAATAATTCCCTCTCCATTGGCGCTGAATGGCTGGATGAACCGGCCAAACCCCAGTATCTACTGTGTACAATCTTCTTCCCAATCCGGTGTAACCTAGATTCCACATAAAAGGAGCTCCAATGGCCTCTAAGCCAGGCTCATGTCCGCCAACAACGCGTGCACTGTTCATTTCCATAGCCACTGGTTTATCGTAAGTGACTTTCAGTCGATCGGCCTTTTCAATAAACTCAACATCGGCTCTTGACGCTATTTCTGAAATCAAAGCAATTGGAACCGAAACCGAAACCATATTCAAAATGTGGTATTGCTTTTTTAT
>CAMCXT010000011.1 GCA_945883545.1 Chitinophaga pinensis
ACGGGTGCCTGTTTCTGACTGCTTTATTGCAAAGACAATTTGCGCTTCAGTGAATTTTGATTTTTTCATGGTAACAAGTTATTAAAATTAGTTTTTTTGTTACCGAAAACTCTATTTTAGGTAAGTCCGAATTTTAGGGAAGAGGTCAATTTGAAATACGAACAATATTTTATTATGTAGAGAATTTATTTTTTAGATTTATAAAGAAAGATTCATAGTATTTATGACTCAAGTGGCTAATTAATATGGTAATAACAAGCGTCAGCGAAAACTTAGTCAATAAAAATGTTTCGTCTTTAGGAAATATTGAAATTATAACTGAGATGGCAATCATATGATTTAAATATAAACCGTAGCTTATTTTACCTAACCAACTTAGTAATTTAAATTTTCCTATTTTAAAGAATGAATTTATTGAAAAATTTTGATCTATTAGAACATATCCAAAGAAACTCATAGCTATCATATTGAAAACAAATTTATAGTTAGGCAAAAGAATATTAATTTGTGCTTGATTAAATAGTAGTGTCATGCAAGTTAAATATATTATTAAATTTAGTATTTTAGGAATTCTAGAGAACTTTTCAACAATTACTTCCTTTTTATTGTAGCAAAAAACGGCTATTAGCGCCCCAAAGGCTAAATACTTTATGTTGCTAAATAAATGATAATATTTTACTGGCCATGTGTTTGAAAAATTTGTAAAAAGCTCTGATAATATAATAATTGTGAGAAGGTAGAATGAAAATGATCGAACTCTAATAAAAAACACGAATAGCAAAGGCCATATTAAGTAAAATTGCTCTTCAATCGCGACACTCCACTGCACACCAAGGATTGGATTGTGGCTTCCTTTTAAGTATATAGGGTCAAAATTAGCCCCAAAAACCATGTAAAGAAACAAGTTTCCCGTTTCCTTATAAACATCTCCTGACAACTCAAATAATAAAGGATATATTACGAAACCTATAAAAACAGTAAGATAATACAATGGCCAAATTCTTAATACTCTTCGCATGTAGAACTTTGAAACATTTATTTTATTATTATTTTCTTGTTCAATAAAAAGAAGGTATGTAATCAGGAAGCCGCTTAGAATGAAGAAAAATGTAACACCTAAGCTTCCTCCAACTCTCCCAAAAGAAAATATTTTTTTCAAATAAATATATATGGCCTCATTTGGAAATGCAAACCACAAAGACATATGATAGAATATAACAGCTAGTGCAGCAATTGCTCTTAAGCCATCTAAGTTTTCAAAGAAAACAGACTTTTTAGCTGATGAATTTGGTATCATGGTCATTGTTGATAGCAGTTTTTTGTTTGTATAACTTTAGTGTTTCATAATCAGAACATAATAATAGGTAAAATTGAATCTAATTAAATCTGCGTTTAAATTTGAATCAAAAGGGGAACTTGAAATATAAAAACTAGTATTTTCTCAATATAAATTAGTGATTAATTAATATCAGCATTTACAAGTTTAGTGATTTTACAACATCACATTTCAATCTCTCAAGAACTTGATTCAGATTAGAAATACAATACTCTTGAGATAACTTATCCTCTTAATACATCTTTACCGTGGAAGCGGCCGGTTGTACCCAACATTTCTTCAATCCGAAGTAGTTGGTTGTATTTTGCGATCCTGTCTGATCGAGAGGCAGAACCAGTTTTGATTTGTCCACAGCGAAGCGCTACAGCTAAGTCGGCAATGGTAGTATCTTCTGTTTCGCCAGAACGGTGGCTCATGACAGCAGTATACTTGTTGTTCATTGCCAACTGAACAGCATTGATTGTTTCAGTTAGCGTTCCGATTTGATTTACTTTCACAAGGATTGAGTTCGCAATTTGCTTGTCGATTCCTTGTCCAAGTCGCTCCACATTGGTAACAAAAAGGTCGTCACCAACAAGTTGAACTTTGTTGCCAATTTTCTCGGTTAGATTTTTCCATCCATCCCAATCGTCTTCAGCAAGACCATCTTCGATGGATAAGATTGGGTACTTCTTACTCCAATCGGCCCAATAATCAACCATCTGAGCAGAAGTTAGTTTGTCGCCAGTTGACTTTTTGAAATGATATACTTTTTCTTCCGCGTTGTAGAATTCAGATGCAGCGGCATCCATAGCAATCCAGATATCTTCACCTGGGCGATAACCAGCTTTCTCAATTGCTTCAATCACAATCTGAATCGCTTCTTCATTGGACTTGATATTTGGAGCAAATCCTCCTTCATCCCCAACATTGGTCGACATTCCTTTTCCTTTGAGTACAGTTTTCAGGTGATGAAATATCTCAGTTCCCATCCTTAGAGATTCAGAAAAAGATCTTGCATTTACAGGCATGATCATAAATTCCTGAAAGTCGATGCTATTATCGGCATGTGAACCTCCATTGAGAATATTCATCATTGGAACAGGAAGTAAAGCGGCATTCACTCCTCCGATGTATCGGTAAAGTGGTTGTCCAGTTTCGGCCGCACCTGCTTTTGCGGCTGCTAACGATACACCAAGAATCGCATTTGCACCGAGGTTTGCTTTATTGGCAGACCCATCCAATTCGATCATTGTGATATCAATTGAACGTTGGTCGGTAACTTCCATTCCGCGCAATTCATCAGCAATGGTAGAATTTACGTTGTTTACTGCATTTTCTACACCCTTCCCTAGATAGCGCTTTTTGTCTCCATCGCGAAGTTCAACAGCTTCGTGTGTTCCAGTAGAAGCTCCTGATGGAACTGCTGCTCGTCCAAAACCTCCGCCTTCAGTGATTACATCTACTTCGATGGTTGGATTTCCTCTTGAGTCAAGAATTTGACGGGCGTGTATATGTGCAATTGCGCTCATTTAGGGTTAAGTTGAGTGATTATATTTTTACTGAATGATGGTCAGTCATGAGTTTCACAAAATCGTCGAATAGATAGCGGGAATCATGAGGTCCAGGTGCTGCTTCTGGATGGTATTGAACAGAAAAGGCAGGCTTGTTTTTCAACTTAATGCCTGCGATTGTTTGATCGTTCAAGTGAATATGGGTGATCTCAACATTTGAATTTTTCTCGACATCTTCCGATTTAACTGCGAATCCATGGTTTTGAGAGGTGATTTCGCCTTTCCCAGTTTGAAGATTTTTGATCGGATGGTTAATTCCGCGATGCCCATTGAACATTTTGTAAGTCCCAATTCCTGATGCCTCGGCAAGTATTTGATGACCTAGACAAATTCCAAAAAGAGGTGTTTCTGACTCAAGAATTTCTTTAACCGTTTCAATAGCATATCCAACAACTGCTGGATCACCTGGGCCATTTGAAATCATGTAACCATGAGGTTCGAATTGAGCCATTTCAGAGAATGTTGTTTTTGCAGGGAAGACCTTTACTTTACAACCACGCTCTACCAAGCATTCTATAATGTTTTCCTTCACTCCAAGATCCAATAGAGCAACCCGAAACTCAGCATCATCTGAACCCTTAACGTATGGTATTTGAGTGGATACAGTAGAAGATAATTCGAGACCTTCCATAGAAGGTACCTTGCTTAATTTTTCTCGAAGTTCTTCAATATTCGTTGTCTCGGTCGATATGATTGCATTCATTGCACCTTTATCCCGGATGTGGCGAACAAGTTTCCTAGTATCAATATCAGAAACTGCTGGGATGTTTTGTTCTCTAAAGTAGTTGTACAAAGAACCATCAGCCAAGGTTCTTGAAAATATTTGTGAGAAGTCTCTGCAAACGAGACCTGAAATTTTGATCGCTGAGGATTCAGTATCTTCCTGCTTTACTCCATAATTACCAATGTGCACATGGGTAGCAATTACAATTTGACCGAGATAAGAAGGGTCTGTAAATATTTCTTGATAGCCGGTCATACCAGTGTTAAAACAGATTTCCCCTGTGGCAGTGGCTGGAATTCCGCATGAGCGGCCGTGAAATACAGTGCCATCTTCGAGCAGAAGTATAGCAGGTTTTGATTCGGAGTAACGCATATTAAGATGTTGTGCGAAGATCAAAAAAAAAGGATAAAACGAATCGTTTTATCCTTTCAAATTTTATATCAATTAAAAAATCATTCTGCTGCTTGTTCTTCAGAAGTTTCTGTTGCTTCAGTTGCAGATGATTCGGCAGCTGTAGTTGCTTTTTTAGAACCACCTCGACTACGGCGTGTAGTTTTCTTTTCAGCCCCTTTAGAAGCATTAGAATCAGCAAGTAATGTTTCATTGAAGTCAACAAGCTCGATCAAAGCCATTGCGGAGTTATCTCCCAAACGATTTGGTAACTTGATGATTCTGCAATATCCCCCTGGACGGTCTGATATTTTCACAGAAACCTCACGGAACAATTCAGAAACAGCGTTCTTATCTTTCAAGTAAGCGAATACTGTACGACGACTGTGAGTTGTATCTTCTTTTGATTTGGTAATCAAAGGCTCGACATAAGTGCGAAGTGCTTTTGCTTTCGCGAGGGTGGTATTGATTCGCTTGTGCAGAATAAGCGAGCTCGCCATATTTGCCATAAGGGCTTTACGGTGCGGAGCGGTTCTGCTCAGGTGATTTAATTTCTTTCCGTGTCTCATGATCGGGTATTATTTTATTCTAGCCTCCCGGCTATAATTAGTCTTTATCCAGTTTGTATTTAGCGAGATTCATCCCAAAAGTAAGCTGCTTGGTTTGAACCAACTCTTCGAGTTCAGTAAGTGATTTCTTACCGAAGTTTCTGAATTTCAACAGATCATTTTTGTTGTAAGAAACAAGATCTGCGATGGTATCAACATCTGCTGCTTTGAGGCAGTTCAATGCACGAACTGAAAGATCCATATCAACAAGACGTGTTTTCAGTAACTGACGCATGTGAAGGATATCTTCATCAAATTCTTCAGTAGTTACTTTTTCTTCAACATCTTCAGTAATCTTTTCATCAGAGAACAACATGAAATGCTGGATCAAAATTTTAGCAGCCTCTTTCAAAGCATCCTTAGGATGAATTGAACCGTCGCTTGTGATTTCGATGATTAGTTTTTCATAGTCGGTCTTCTGCTCAACACGGTAATTCTCAACGGAATATTTTACGTTACGAATAGGAGTGTGAATAGAATCGATTGCGATAAGACCCATCTGTGGGTTAGAAGATTTATTCTCCTCTGCAGGAACATAACCTCTTCCTTTATCGATGGTAATCTCCAATTTCAGGGTTACTGAAGGATCCATGTTACAAATCACGAAATCGTGGTTTAGCACTTGGAAACCAGAAGTGAATTTACCGATATCACCAGCAGAGAACTGATTTTGTCCGCTAACAGTGATTAACACTTTTTCGTGTTCGGTAGAATCAATCTGACGCTTGAAACGAACTTGTTTCAAATTGAGGATGATCTCAGTTACGTCTTCAACAACTCCTTTAATAGTAGAGAATTCGTGCTCTACACTTTCGAATTTAACGGAAGTGATAGCAAAGCCTTCAAGAGATGAAAGCAGAATTCTGCGGAGTGCATTACCAACAGTAATTCCATACCCTGGTTCCAAAGGTCTGAACTCGAACTGACCATGTTGATCAGTAGAAGAGATCATTACTACTTTGTCGGGTTTTTGAAACGCCAGTATTGCCATAGTTGTAGTTTTATTGTTTGTGGGTTGGAAAACCCGAATTATTTAGAGTACAATTCGACGATGAGCTGTTCGCGGATATTTTCCGGAATCTGCTCTCTTTCTGGCATATTAAGGAATGTACCAGATAGAGTACCATTGTTGAATTCCAACCAAGAATATTTGTTGGTGTGGCCTGCAACCGATGTTGAAATTACTTCAAGTGATTTTGACTTTTCACGAACTGCAACAACATCGCCTGGTTTCAATGTGTATGAAGGTATATTTACAACACTTCCATTCACAGTAATGTGACAATGTGAAACAAGTTGGCGAGCGCCATCGCGGCTTGGAGAAATCCCCATGCGGTAAACCACATTGTCTAAACGAGCTTCAATGAATTTCAAAAGGTTTTCACCAGTGATTCCTTTAGCACGTAAAGCACGATCGAAAATCCTAGCAAATTGTTTTTCTAGAATTCCGTATGTGTATTTTGCTTTTTGTTTCTCGAGAAGCTGAACTGCATATTCTGAAGTTTTAGCTCTCTTTTTTGATTGACCGTGCTGACCTGGAGGATAATTCTTCTTGATCAGAACTTTATCTGGACCGTAGATTGCCTCACGGAATTTACGGGCGATTTTAGACTTGGGGCCGGTATATCTAGCCATTGCTCTTCTTGATTTAAATTGATTGATTAAACACGGCGACGTTTAGGAGGACGGCAACCATTGTGTGGAACTGGAGTAACGTCTACAATTTCAGAAACTTCAATTCCTGAGTTGTGGATAGTACGGATCGCAGATTCACGTCCGCCCCCTGGTCCTTTAACAAACACTTTTACCTTACGAAGACCAAGATCATATGCTACTTTAGAGCAATCTGTCGCTGCCATTTGAGCAGCATAAGGTGTATTTTTCTTTGAGCCGCGGAATCCCATTTTACCCGCAGATGACCAACTGATCACCTGACCGGTAATATTGGTCAGAGACACAATGATGTTGTTGAATGTGGCGTTGATGTGGGCATGACCAACGGATTCCACCTTTACAACACGCTTTTTGGTTGTTTTGGTTGTTTTCGCCATTTCTGTTTAAATCAGATCGTTTTGTATCAGGTGAAGATTACTTAGTTACCTTTTTCTTGTTGGCAACAGTTTTCTTCTTACCCTTTCTGGTCCGGGCATTGTTCTTCGTAGTTTGTCCACGCACCGGAAGACCTACCCGGTGACGGATTCCACGATATGAACCAATGTCCATCAGTCGTTTAATGTTGAGTTGAACCTCAGAACGAAGTGCACCTTCAACCTTAATTTTTTCGTTAATGATTTCGCGGATCTTTCCAAGATCGCTGTCATCCCATTGTGAAACCTTCTTGTTAAAGTCGATTCCAGCTTCTGTTAGAATGCTTTGTGCAGTTGCGCGACCAATACCATAAATGTAGGTAAGACCGATTTCTCCGCGCTTATTTTTTGGAAGATCAATTCCTGATATACGAGCCATTTGCTTCTTTTATTTGAGGCTTAACCTTGACGTTGTTTGAATTTTGGGTTCTTCTTGTTGATAACATAGAGTCTCCCTTTGCGGCGTACAATCTTGCACTCCGCACTCCTTTTTTTGATGGAGGCTTTTACTTTCATTGTTCCGGTTTATTTATAGCGGTAAGTGATTCGCCCTTTTGATAGGTCGTATGGAGACATCTCCACTTTCACCCGGTCGCCTGGTAAGATCTTTATATAATTCATTCTCATCTTACCCGAAATGTGAGCAATGATGATGTGCTCGTTCTCAAGCTCAACACGAAACATTGCGTTCGACAATGCTTCGATAATTGTTCCGTCTTGTTCTATGGACGATTGCTTGGACACGTAGTTGAATTATTTTTAGTGATTAAACAAATTTTAGTTTCTGTTCTTCCAATGCCTTTTCGATAAACTCAAAGGAGGAAAGAATGTCAGCTTTTCCTTTACCTATCGCAATTGTATGCTCAAAATGTGCAGAAGGCATACCATCAGAAGTTTTGATGGTCCAACCATCTTTACCATGAATGATATTTTTTCTACCCATATTAATCATGGGTTCAATCGCGATAACCAGTCCTTCTTTCAACTTTGGTCCTGATCCTCTTTTCCCAAAATTGGGAACTTCAGGTGCTTCGTGAAGATTTTTTCCAATCCCATGACCAACCAATTCTCTAACTACAGAGTATCCATTGAGTTCACAGTATGATTGAATTTCGTAGCTGATATCTTGTAATCTTTTTCCTTCAACAGCAACTGAAATACCTCGATAGAGACTTTCTTTAGTTGTTTCAAGAAGCTTTTTTACAGCATCACTTACTTCTCCGATTGCAAAGGTATAAGCTGAATCACCATAGTAACCATCTTTCAACACTCCACAATCCACTGAAATAATATCACCGTTTTCGTAAGGACGATTGTTCGGAATTCCATGCACAACCTGTTCATTTGGTGAAATGCACAGAGAGTTTGGAAAACCATTGTATCCTTTGAAAGCTGGAACTCCTCCGTTATCACGGATAAATTCCTCAGCAATCTTATCCAGTTCAAGACTGGTAACACCCGGACGAATCGTTTTTGCAACTTCCGCCAGGGCGCGGGCAACAAGTAAAGAACTAACTCTTATCTTTTCAATTTCTTCGGATGTCTTGTAATAGATCATCAAAAAAACAGATTAACTAGGCATTGTAACTGCAGCAGCCGTAACACGACCTTTGATTTTGCCACTTTTCATTAATCCATCATACTGACGCATCAATAAGTGACTTTCAATTTGCTGCAGGGTGTCAAGAACTACTCCCACCAAAATTAGTAGAGACGTTCCACCATAGAACTGAGCGAATTTGTTTGTAACACCAAACATCATCGCAAGTGATGGCATTATCGCAACGAAAGCAAGGAAAAATGCTCCCGGAAGCGTTATTTTCGACATGATAGAATCGATGAATTCAGCAGTTGCTTCACCTGGCTTAACACCTGGTACAAAACCGCCGCTGCGCTTCATTTCCTCTGCCATATTCTTTGGATTTACAGCAATTGCAGTGTAGAAGTAAGTGAATACTATGATCAATACTGCAAAAGTGAAATTGTACCAAAAACTGGTTGGGTTACTGAAAGTTGCCATAAAACCTTGGAGACTATCAAGGTTAGCAAAACCAGCAATTGTAATAGGAATAAACATGATTGCCTGAGCAAAGATGATCGGCATTACACCAGCAGTATTAACACGCAATGGAATGTATTGACGAACACCTCCAACAGGGGTGTTGTTACCTTGAATTCGTTTAGCAACTTGAACAGGAATTCTTCTCACACCTTGAACAAGCATGATAGAAAGAATAACGACCAGTAACAAACCAATAAGCTCGATAAGGAACATTACAGTTCCACCACCTGCTTGAGCGATACGAGAACCAAATTCACCGAGGAGAGCACCTGGCAATTCAGCAATAATACCCACCATAATGATCAACGAAATACCATTACCGATACCACGATCCGTAATTCTTTCGCCCAACCACATGATAAACATTGTACCAGCTACAAGAATAATTGTAGAAGAAATCCAGAAGAATGAACTTGAATCAGTAATGGCTTGAGTTCCAATTTGATTATTTAGATTAGCTAAGTAACTAGGAGCTTGAAGCGCACAAATTGCTACTGTTAAGTAACGGGTAATTTGATTCATTTTCTTCCGTCCGCTTTCTCCTTCTTTTTGCATTTTTTGGAAGTAAGGAACGGCAATAGTTAAAAGTTGCACAACGATAGATGCCGAAATGTAAGGCATGATACCAAGTGCAAAAATGGAGGCATTAGAGAATGCTCCACCAGAAAACATATTCAATAGACCCAGAATACCATCTGAAGTTTGCTGCTTGAGCGCATCCAAAGATTCTGGATTTACGCCTGGTAGAACCACGAATGAACCAAGTCGGTATACAAGTAAGAAGAGTAGAGTGTTCCCTAATTTAGAACGCAGTTCTTCAATCTTGTAAATATTCTTGATGGTATTTATAAGTCTTTTCATTAGGCAAGAGTTGTAGCTGTTCCTCCTTTTGATTCAATGGCTGCCTTAGCGGTAGCTGTGAATGCATGAGCTGTTACATCAAGTTTAGCGGATACTTCTCCACGACCAAGGATTTTGATCAAATCATTCTTACCGGCCAAACCATTTTCCTTCAAAGTATCGAAGGTGATTGTTCCACCATTGATTTTTTCAGAAAGTGATTGAAGCGTATCTAAGTTAATACCTCTGTACTCAACACGGTTGATATTTTTAAAACCGAATTTAGGTAGACGGCGCTGAAGTGGCATTTGCCCACCTTCAAAACCAGCTTTGGATGAATAACCAGAGCGTGATTTAGCACCTTTGTGTCCACGTGTGGAAGTACCACCACGACCTGAACCTTGGCCACGACCAATTCTCTTCGAAGATTTCGTGGAGCCTGCTGCTGGTTTAAGATTACTAAGATTCATGATATTTTGTCTGTTAAGATCAGAGTTCTGTTACTATTACTAGGTGTTTCACCTTATCTACCATTCCAAGAATTTGAGCGGTAGCTTCATGTTCAACTGGAACATTCATTTTGGTGATACCAAGTGCACGGAGTGTGCGTTTTTGATTTTCAGGACGGTCAATGCCGCTTTTAATCTGTTGGATGCGAATCTTTGCCATGGTTACCTGAATTAGCCGTTGAAAACTTTTTCCATTGAAATGCCGCGTTGTTGCGCAACAGTTGCTGGATCACGCATTTGGCTTAAAGCGTCGATAGTTGCTTTCACCACGTTGTGTGGATTAGAAGATCCTTTTGACTTAGCAAGTACATCGGTAATACCAACACTTTCTAATACAGAACGCATCGCACCACCTGCAATTACACCTGTACCGTGTGCTGCTGGTTTCAAGAACACAAGTGCTCCACCAAATTTACCAAGTTGTTCGTGCGGCACAGTACCGTTGATTACAGGAACTTTGATTAGTGTTTTTTTAGCATCATCGACACCTTTGCTGATTGCATCGGTAACTTCTTTTGCTTTTCCAAGACCATGTCCTACGATCCCTTTTTCATTACCTACAACAACAATAGCAGAGAATGAAAAGGTACGACCACCTTTTGTTACTTTGGTAACACGGTTAACGGCTACCAGTTTGTCTTTTAGTTCAATATCGCTTGAACGTACTCTTTTGATATTTGCGTTCGCCATGATCTATTTAGAATTTTAATCCACCTTCACGAGCACCTTCGGCAAGTGATTTAACGCGGCCATGATATAGGTAACCTCCACGATCGAAACGAACAGCTTCAATTCCAGCTTCTTTTGCTTTCGCAGCGATAGACTTACCTACCAATGAAGCTTTTTCAATTTTGGTTACTTTTTGTTTTGCGATGTCAGCTTCTGCAGATGATGCAGCAGCAAGTGTGTGCCCATTAAGATCGTCGATCAATTGAACGTAGATCTCGCTGTTGCTACGGAAAACACTCATGCGCGGGGCACTTGCATTTCCTGATACCACTTTGCGGATTCTTTTTTTAATCCGACTTCTTCTGTATTCTTTGGTGATAGCCATGATCCTGATATCAGATTATTTCTTACCTGCAGACTTACCAGCTTTGCGGCGAAGTACTTCGTTAACAAACTTGATACCTTTTCCTTTGTAAGGTTCAGGCTTGCGGAGTGAACGAATTTTCGCTGCAACCATTCCTAGTAGTTGCTTGTCGATAGATTTCATGATGATGATTGGGTTTTTACCCCTCTCAGTTTTTGTTTCTACTTTAATCTCTGAAGGGATGTCAAACATAATATTGTGAGAATATCCTAGAGAAAGTTCAAGCATTTGCCCGGTGTTGGAAGCACGGTAACCTACACCTACTAATTCTTGTTCAGTAGTGAAGCCTACAGAAACACCGTTCACCATGTTATTGATGAGTGCACGGTATAACCCATGCTTAGCACGGTGATCCTTCGCATCACTACTTCTAGATACGCTTAGAATTCCTTCTTCAATTTTAACTTCGATCGCCGGGTCAACTGGCTGATGCAGTTCTCCGAGAGGGCCTTTTACCGTAACAATGTTTTCTGCGTTTACTGAAACGCTAACACCATTAGGCAGACTTACCGGCAGTTTTCCAATCCGTGACATTTCTTTTCTTTGTGCTGATTGTGATTAGTAGATGTAGCAGAGAACTTCTCCACCAACATTTTCATTTCTCGCCTCTTTGTCGGTCATCAAACCTTTAGAAGTAGAAATGATTGCAATTCCGAGTCCGTTGATTACTCGTGGAAGTTTCTCAACATGAACATAACTTCGAAGACCTGGCTTAGAAACACGCGTTAACGTGCGAATCGCAGGAATTTTTGTTACTGGATGATACTTCAACGCGATTTTGATCGTACCCTGAGGATTTCCTTCAGATGGCTCTTCGAATTTGTAACTAAGAATATACCCTTTTTCGAAAAGAATTTTGGTCATATTCTGCTTCAATTTTGAAGAAGAAATTTCAACCACGCGGTGATTTGCGTGAATGGCGTTCCGGAGCCTGGTAAGGTAGTCTGCTATCGGATCAGTCATTGTTTTATATTATTTCTTTGAGTTAATTGTTAAGGATTACCAACTTGATTTGGTGATTCCTGGGATTTTACCATCAAGAGCCATTTCGCGGAATGTAATCCTTGAAAGTCCAAATTGACGGATGTAACCTCGTGGACGACCGGTGAGTTGACAACGGTTACGGAGGCGAATTTTACTCGAATTGCGAGGAAGTTTTTGAAGTCCTACAGAATCACCTGCAGCTTTCAAAGCCTCTCTTTTCGAAGCGTATCTGGCAACCAATTTAGCCCTCTTAACTTCTCGGGCCTTCATGCTTTCTTTAGCCATCGGATCGTTTTACTTTTTTAAATTTTTAAATGGTAGACCGAATTCCTTCAGAAGAGCAAATGCTTCTTTGTCAGTTGGAGCGTTGGTCACAAAAGTGATATCCATACCCATGATTTTCGAAACTTTATCGATGTTAATCTCAGGGAAGATAATTTGTTCAGTAACACCAAGGGTGTAGTTTCCATAACCATCAAATCCTTTGTCGTTGATTCCACGGAAATCACGGATACGAGGAAGAGCAACTACGATAAGACGTTCTAAGAATTCGTACATTTTATCACCACGAAGTGTTACACGAACTCCAATTGGAACGCCTTTACGGAGTTTGAAGTTGGAAATATCTTTCTTAGATTTAGTAGCAACCGCTTTTTGACCAGTAATTGTAGTCATTTCCACAATAGCAGACTCAATCATTTTCTTATCAGATACTGCAGCACCAATTCCTTGGTTAATACAGATCTTTTTCAGTACCGGCACTTGCATTGGGCTCTTGTATTGGAACTCCTTTAGCAAGGCGCTTTTGATTTCGTTGCGGTACTTGTTTTTGAGGTTGGGTGTATAGCTCATCACTTACTTGCCTCCGCTTTTTTGGTTTTGAAAAAACGAACCATTTTACCTGATCCGTCAGCTTTACGTCCTGTACGAGCCGCTTTACCGGTAGAAGGATCAATTACCATTAAGTTGGAAATATGAATAGATCCTTCTTTTTTAATGATACCACCTTGCGGATTTTCTGAAGTTGGCTTGTTGTGACGTGATGTAAGATTTACACCAGTAACTATGGCACGTTGCTTTTGAACGTTTACTTCTTGTATTTCGCCCGACTCACCTTTGTGATTTCCAGCGATTACTAGGACTTTATCTCCTTTTTTGATATGCAGTTTCATGATGGAAAGCTGATTTAAAGCACCTCTGGAGCCAGTGAAACAATTTTCATATACTGCTTTTCACGCAGTTCACGAGCAACAGGTCCGAAAATACGGGTGCCGCGTAATTCGTCGTTGTTGTTGAGCAATACAACGGCATTGTCATCAAAACGAATGTATGAACCATCCGGGCGACGAATTTCTTTTTTAGTGCGTACTACTACCGCTTTGGTAACAGAACCTTTTTTTGAGTTACCACTTGGCAATGCATGCTTAATTGTAACTACAATTTTATCACCGACAGATGCGTAACGCTTCTTGGTACCGCCTAATACGCGGATACAAAGAACTTCCTTTGCACCTGAATTATCTGCGACTGTCAGCCTGGATTCCTGCTGTATCATGACTCAATTCTATTATTCGGGTAGTGAATTACTTGGCTTTTTCAATGATTTCAACTAGTCTCCAGCGCTTATTCTTGCTCATTGGACGAGTCTCCATGATTTTCACGGTATCACCAGCTCCACACTCATTTTTATCATCATGAGCCATAAAAGTGGTGGTCTTTTTTACGAATTTACCGTATTTAGGGTGCTTTACTTTACGTTCAACAGCTACTACAATGGTTTTATCCATTTTAGTGCTTCGAACAAGACCCACACGCTCTTTGCGTAAATTTCTATCAATTGCTTCTGCTTCCATCGTGAAGTTTATTGTGCTGTTTCCTGAATTTCACGCATACGAATTTCCGTATTGATACGGGCAATCGCACGCCTGTTATGACGGATACCGATCGGACTTTCTGATGCAGACACGCCATGGTTAAATACCAATCGTGATTGCAACTGTGTCATTTCTTTTACTTTGTCTTTCAACTCGGCGAGAGAAAGATCTTTGATCTCTTCCTGTTTCATAGCTTCAATCAGGCTGTAGCTTCTTGGTAATCGCGACGAACTATGAATTTAGTTGTCACTGGTAATTTTTGAGATGCCAAACGGAGTGCTTCTTTAGCAATATCCATTGGAACACCTTCAGCTTCAAAAATGATGGTTCCTGGTTTAACAACAGCTACCCAATACTCTGGGGAACCTTTACCTTTACCCATACGAACCTCTGCAGGTTTTTTGGTAATTGGCTTGTCAGGGAAAACCCGGATCCAGATCTGGCCTTCACGTTTCATGTAACGTGTTACCGCAATACGGGCAGCTTCGATCTGACGTGCAGTCATCCATACACCCTCCATTGCTTTTATACCAAAAGAGCCAAATGCCAACTCGTGTCCACGTGTTGCATTGCCCTTCATTTTCATTTTATGCTGCTTCCTGTACTTGGTACGCTTCGGCTGTAACATGGAAAATCAGTTTTTCTGGATTCTTTTATTGCTTATTCCTTTAACTAGTAAACTTGTGAAAGCCTGCTATTTTGGGGACGGCAAAGATAGTAAGATGTTTTTTATTTGCAACAGCTAAACTCATTTTTTTTTAAAGTATTCTGGTAGTAAGCTTATTATTTCTCTGAATCTCAGTATTGACAAGGCTTTTAACTTTTCAGAATCTCAAAAAAAAAGAGGACGCTGTGTCCTCTTCGGTTTTGTATGTTGATGCAGAATTACTTATTTCTGCTTCTACGGTCGCGATCTCCGCCACGGCGTGGACCACGATCCCGGTCGTTACGTTCGTTGCCACCTTGGTTGCCTGAGCCCCCTGTTTTTTGGGCTTGAAGACCGATATTAGGGCTCAAATCACGCTTGCCGTAAATTTCTCCTTTACAGATCCAAACTTTGATCCCGATACGTCCATATGTGGTATGTGCTTCTGCTAATGCATAATCGATATCGGCACGCAATGTATGAAGTGGTGTTCTACCTTCTTTATAGCCTTCTACACGTGCCATTTCGGCACCACCCAGACGACCAGAGATCTTACACTTGATACCTTCTGCTCCCATTCTCATTGTAGAAGCGATTGAAGTCTTCATTGCACGACGGAAAGAAATTCTTCCCTCTAATTGACGAGCAATTCCGTCTGCTACAAGACGAGCATCCAATTCAGGTCGTTTGATCTCGAAAATGTTGATCTGAACTTCCTTCTTGGTTAGCTTCTTAAGCTCTTCCTTCAACTTGTCTACTTCCTGACCACCTTTACCGATAATAATTCCCGGACGGGCTGTATTAATCGTAACTGTAACCAGTTTAAGGGTACGCTCGATCACGATCTTTGATACGCCGGCTTTTACCAAACGAGCACTTAGATACTTGCGGATTTTATGATCCTCAACTAGTTTCTCAGTGAAGTTCTTTCCACCGTACCAGTTTGAATCCCAGCCGCGGATAATACCTAGGCGAAGACCGATCGGGTTTGCTTTTTGTCCCATGTAAATTGTTGTATTGTCTTTTGAGAATAGGATTAATTTGCTGCTACTTTAGTTCCAACAACCAAAGTAACGTGGTTTGAGCGCTTGCGGATTCTGTAACCACGACCTTGTGGAGCCGGGCGAAGACGCTTAAGTTGGCGACCTCCATCAACTTTGATTTCAGTTACAACTACGTTGCTGTCTTCCAATCGCGCACCTTCATTTTTTGACTGCCAATTGGCAATCGCAGAAAGTAAAAGCTTTTCTAGACGACCAGCTGCATCCTTATTTGTAAACTTAAGGATAGACAACGCGCGGTCTACGTCCACACCACGAATTAGGTCTGCTACCAGACGCATCTTGCGCGGTGAAGTTGGACAATTATTTAGCTTGGCGAATGCAATTTGCTTGCGCTCTGCTTTCATCGCCTCAGCCATGTTTTTTTTACGAGATCCCATTGTTTGTGAGAGATAAAGAACGTGAATGATTATTTCTTCCCTTTGTCCTTACGATTGCCTGCATGACCACGGTAAGTACGCGTTGGAGCAAATTCTCCAAGCTTATGTCCTACCATGTTCTCAGTTACGTAAACAGGGATGAACTTATTACCATTATGTACTGCAATCGTTTGTCCAACGAAATCCGGAGAAATCATTGAGCGACGTGCCCAGGTTTTGATCACGGATTTTTTGCTTGAATCGATCATAGCTAAAACTTTCTTCTCTAGCTTGAAGTCGATAAAAGGTCCTTTTTTAAGCGAACGGCTCATGTGTTGACAATATCAGTTGTTGAACAAATTATTTTTTACGACGCTCAAGAATATACTTTGAACTTCTATTCTTAGGTGCACGTGTCTTGTATCCTTTTGCCGGAATACCTTTGCGGCTGCGTGGATGCCCTCCAGATGCGCGGCCCTCACCACCACCCATAGGGTGATCGACTGGGTTCATTGCTACACCACGAACTCTTGGACGGCGTCCTAACCAACGTGTTCTACCAGCTTTTCCAGAACGAACTAGACGGTGGTCTGAGTTACTTACTGTTCCAATTACAGCTAGGCACGTATTTAAGATCAAACGAATTTCACCTGATGGCATGCGAATGATTGCATATTTTCCATCTCTAGCTTGAAGTTGTGCTGAAACTCCTGCGCTTCTTACCAAAACAGCTCCTTGTCCAGGGCGCATTTCGATATGATGGATCATTGTACCCAGAGGAATATCTTTCAGGAAAAGTGCATTGCCTGGTTCTACTGGTGCGTTTTCACCTGAAAGAACTGTACGACCCACTTCAAGTTTATCTGGAGCAAGAATGTATCTTTTTTCACCATCAACATATTGCAACAAAGCAATACGCCCTGAACGGTTTGGATCATACTCGATCGTAGCCACTTTAGCTTCGATACCGTGCTTGTCTCTGCGGAAATCGATTAGTCGGTAACGTTGTTTGTTACCACCACCAATATAACGCATCGTCATTTTACCAGAATGGTTACGACCACCTGATTTCTTGTTGCTTACTAGAAGCGATTTCTCTGGAGTAGACGTAGTAACATCAGAGAAAGTATCGGCAACCTTAAAACGGGTACCTGGAGTTATCGGATTGAATTTCTTAAGTCCCATGTCTATCAGAGATTGCTATAAAAATCAATGGTCTCACCCTCTTTCAATGTCACGATAGCTTTTTTGCAGTTTCCTTTAAGCCCTGTATTGAAACCATTTTTGGTGTTTCGCATTTTAACTTTCCCAATGTAGCGTTGTGTATTCACACGCTCAACTGTAACGCCATACATCTGTTGAATGGCTGTTTTGATTTGGAGCTTGTTAGCATCCTCATGAACCACAAAACCATAACGGTTAAGTTTTTCAGAAATGCCGGTCATCTTCTCCGTAATGATTGGTTTAACGATGATGTTCATTTCAGTTTTGGTTTAAGAGGTTTTCAATAGTCTTAACTGAACCTTCGAAAAGTACTACGTTGTTTGCATTTAAGATATCAAATGTGTTGATATCATTTGCAATTACAACCTTACTGTTTTGCAGGTTACGGCTCGACAAGTAAATATTCTGGTTCAATTCAGGTATGATAACTAATGTTTTCTTACCAGTCAATTTTAAGTTACCTAAAATTGAAGTGAAACCTTTAGTAGATGGAGTATTGAAATCGAAAGCTTCAATAAGTACGATACCGTTATCCTTTGCTTTGTAAGCTAAGGCTGACTTACGAGCCAACTGCTTAACTTTCTTATTCAAACGGAAGCTGTAATCGCGTGGTCTTGGTCCGAATATACGACCTCCTCCTACGAAAACTGGCGACTTGATGCTACCTGCACGTGCACCACCAGTACCTTTTTGACGCTTTAGTTTCTTTGTTGAATAAGATACTTCAGCTCTTTCTTTTGATTTGTGTGTCCCCTGACGACGGTTAGCAAGAATTTGCTTAACGTCCAGATAGATCGCATGATCATTGGGTTCTATACCGAAGACTTCGCTATTTAGCGTCATCTTGCGGCCGGTTTCTTGACCGTTGGAGTTGTAGATTGCTAATTCCATGTTATTTCTCGAGCATTACGTATGAACCCTTCGGACCTGGCACTGCGCCTTGGATAACGATTAAGTTCTGTTCTGGGATAACTTTCAAAACCTCAAGGTTTTGAATTTTTACACGGGAACCACCAGTACGGCCGGCCATACGCATTCCCTTGAATACACGCGATGGGTATGATGATGCACCAAGTGAACCTGGAGCTCTCAGTCGGTTGTGCTGACCGTGTGTAGCCATACCAACACCACTGAATCCGTGACGTTTCACAACGCCTTGGAAACCTTTACCTTTAGATGTTCCAATAACATCTACATATTCACCTTCAGAGAACAATTCAACTGTTACCGTTTCTCCAAGAGTTCTCTCAGAGTCGAAGTGACGAAATTCAGCAATCTTTCTTTTGGGCGTTGTTGACGCCTTGCTGAAATGCCCTTTCATGGCAGCAGATGTGTGCTTCTCCTTTTTTTCTTCAAACGCCAGTTGAACAGCGCTGTAACCATCTTTTTCGATGGTTCTTACTTGCGTAACTACGCAAGGACCAGCTTCAATAACTGTGCATGGTATGTTCTTACCAGCGGCACTGTAAAGACTAGTCATTCCGATTTTTTTACCTATGATACCTGACATTTTGTTGTATTGAGAGAAAAAACAAATTCTGAAATAAACAACGTCACACTTTGATTTCAACTTCAACTCCACTTGGAAGTTCAAGTTTCATCAGGGCGTCTACAGTTTTAGATGTAGTTGAGTAAATATCCAATAGACGTTTGTAAGAACACAATTGGAATTGCTCACGCGCTTTTTTGTTAACGTGTGGTGAACGCAAAACGGTGTAGATCTTCTTGTTGGTTGGAAGTGGAATTGGACCACTCACAACTGCTCCGGTAGATTTTACCGTTTTGACAATTTTCTCAGCCGACTTGTCTACGAGGTTGTAGTCGTACGACTTGAGTTTGATGCGGATTTTCTGGCTCATGTAGAGTATAAAGAACGATTAAACTTTTGCTTTGCCTTTTGATTTTGCAATTACATCATCAGCAACTTGACGAGGAGCTTCAGCGTAATGCGAAGGTTCCATAGTTGATGTTGCACGACCTGAAGAAATTGTACGAAGTGTAGTCACATATCCGAACATTTCGCTCAAAGGAACTTTTGCACGGATTACTTGTGATCCAGCACGACTGTCCATTCCTTCTAGTTGACCACGACGCTTATTCAAGTCGCCGATGATATCACCCATGTAGTCTTCTGGTGTAAGTACTTCAACCTTCATGATTGGCTCAAGAAGAACTGGTTTTGCTTTTGGAAGTGCTTCACGGAATGCTGAACGAGCACAAATTTCAAATGAAAGTGCATCGGAGTCAACTGCGTGGTATGAACCGTCAGTTAAGCGAACTTTCAAACTATCCATTGTGTATCCGGCAAGTACACCATTTTGCATGGCCGACTTAAATCCTTTTTCAACCGATGGAATGAATTCGCGAGGAACGTTACCACCTACAACTTCATTTACGAACTGCAGACCTTCTTTGCCTTCATCTACAGGCCCGATGGTTACTACGATGTCAGCAAATTTACCACGACCTCCTGATTGCTTCTTGTAAACCTCACGGTGAGTAACTGTACCGTTGATGGTTTCTTTGTAGTTAACTTGAGGAGCTCCTTGGTTACACTCAACTTTGAACTCGCGTTTCAAACGGTCCATGATGATTTCCAAGTGAAGCTCACCCATTCCTGAGATGATAGTTTGTCCTGTTTCTTCGTCTGTACGTACACGGAAAGTAGGATCCTCCTCAGAAAGCTTGCTAAGTGCCATCCCCATTTTATCAACATCAGCCTGAGTTTTTGGCTCGATAGCGATACCGATTACTGGTTCAGGGAAGTTCATTGCTTCAAGAACGATAGGGTTCTTTTCGTCGCAAAGGGTATCTCCTGTTTTGATGTCTTTAAAACCTACAGCAGCTCCGATATCACCAGCTTCGATGTAATCGATTGAGTTCTGCTTGTTCGCATGCATTTGGAAGATACGGCTGATACGCTCCTTGTTTCCACTTCTAGTATTAAGCACATATGAACCTGCGTCCAAACGTCCAGAATATGCACGGAAGAAACATAAACGACCTACGAATGGGTCAGTAGCAATTTTGAAAGCCAGTGCAGTGAAAGGATCTTTCACATCAGGACGGCGAACAACTTCAGCACCAGTATCAGGATTTGTACCTACGATGTTTTCTTTGTCCATCGGGCTAGGCATAAGTTCCATAACAAGATCGAGCATGGTTTGAACACCCTTGTTCTTGAAAGCAGAACCACATAGCATTGGAACAACTTTGTTTGCTACGCAAGCCTTACGAAGTGCACTAAGAATTTCTGCCTCAGTTAACGATTCAGGATCTTCGAAGTATTTCTCCATAAGATTTTCGTCGAATTCAGCAGCAGCTTCAAGAAGTTTCTCTCTCCACTCTCTTGCTTCTTCAACCATGTCGGCAGGAATTTCAACCACTTCATAGGTCATACCTTTGTCGTGCTCATTCCAAACCATTCCTCGCCAGTTGATCAAATCTACTACCCCTGTGAAGGTTTCTTCTGCACCAATAGGTAGCTGAAGAGGAAGTGGATTACCACCAAGAACTTCTTTAACTTGTTTAACTACGTTAAGGAAGTCGGCACCTTGACGGTCCATTTTATTTACAAACCCAAGACGGGTTACATTGTAATTGTTAGCTAATCGCCAGTTTGTTTCTGACTGTGGTTCCACACCATCTACAGCAGAAAACAAAAATACAAGACCATCAAGCACACGCAATGAACGATTCACCTCCACCGTAAAGTCAACGTGACCTGGCGTATCGATGATATTCATTTTGTAGTTGTTGTCGCGGTAAGTCCAAAAGCAGGTTGTAGCCGCTGATGTAATGGTTATACCTCTTTCTTGCTCCTGAACCATCCAGTCCATGGTAGCAGCACCGTCGTGCACTTCACCAATTTTGTGATTTACACCGGTGTAATAAAGGATACGCTCGGTTGTGGTAGTCTTACCTGCATCGATGTGTGCAGCAATACCAATGTTACGCGTAAATTTAAGATCGTGGCTCATAGCACTTATCTGGTAGGTTTACTTAGAATCTGAAATGTGAGAATGCCTTATTGGCTTCCGCCATACGGTGAGTATCTTCTTTCTTCTTGTGCGCAGATCCTTCACCTTTGCTAGCTGCAACAATTTCTCCAGCAAGTTTCATTGCCATAGATTTTTCATTGCGTTTGCGAGCGTACATGATTAACCACTTCATACCAAGTGCGGTACGACGGTCAGGACGAATTTCCATTGGAATTTGGAAAGTAGCACCACCAACTCGGCGGCTTTTTACTTCAACTGCTGGACTAACGTTCTCCAATGCTCTTTTCCATACTTCATGGCCATTCTCTTCGGTGCGTTTTGCAACGATATCGACTGCATCGTAGAAAAGTTTGAAGGCAATACTTTTTTTGCCATCATACATCATGTTGTTTACGAAACGTGTAACAACAGGGTCTCCGAAGCGTGGATCCGGTAGACGGGGAATTCGTTTGGGTGTGGATTTTCTCATGTGATTGCTATGCTGAGATCTTCAGATTATTTTTTCTTGCCGCCTTTTCCACCTTTACCTGCTGCTGCAGCTGGTTGACCTGGTTTAGGACGCTTTGTTCCGTATTTTGAACGACGTTGGTTACGACCTTCAACACCCGATGTATCGAGCGCTCCACGTACGATGTGATAACGTACACCTGGAAGATCTTTTACCCTTCCACCGCGAATAAGCACGATTGAGTGCTCTTGTAGGTTGTGGCCTTCACCTGGAATGTAGGCGTTAACTTCTTTTGTATTAGTAAGACGAACACGCGCTACTTTACGCATCGCTGAGTTTGGCTTCTTTGGGGTTGTAGTGTAAACCCGTGTACAAACTCCACGGCGCTGAGGACATGAATCCAATGCTGGACTCTTACTCTTAGTGGCGTTAGGCGTGCGGCCTTTACGTACAAGCTGCTGAATGGTAGGCATGCTTTACTGCTTGATTATGTTGTGATTATCTTATTAAAACGGTCTACTCGCCCGAATTTTGGGAGCGCAAAGATAGGAAGTAGTTTTAATTAACCAACTGATAGTTAGATTTTTTTTTCAATGATTCTGTCCTTTTTTTTCTGAATAAACTTTCTTTGTCCTGCATTGATCCATTTTTATTAGGTATTCAGTGTGTTTTTGCGCTTTGATTTGTGCATTTCACAAAGAAACATGCTTACGGGTGTGTATTGATTTATGTTCCTGATATGTTAAAATTTCTCCTTCGGGTTTCAATTTTGGCATGTGGTGGTTGATAAAATTAATAAGCCATTTCCCGAACTTTCACCTTGCGCTTGATTACTTTTGCCCAATGAAGCGTGATTTCCTTAGTGAATTAAACCCCATTCAACGGCAAGCTGCCGAAACCACCGATGGCCCTGTGATGATTATAGCTGGTGCTGGATCAGGCAAAACCCGCGTGCTCACCTATAGAATCGCAAACTTGCTTCACAAAGGAGTAGACTCATTCAATATTTTGGCACTTACCTTCACCAACAAGGCCGCTCGTGAAATGAAGGAGAGGATCAATCATTTGGTGGTTGGTACTGAAGCGCGAAACCTTTGGATGGGCACATTTCACTCTATCTTCGCAAGAATACTTCGAGCAGAAGGCGAACGACTAGGTTATCCCTCAAATTTCACAATTTACGACACTGAAGATTCAAAAGGACTGATCAAGAACATCCTTTCAGAACTTCAATTGGATGATAAAATCTATAAACCATCGCTTGTACTCAGTCGGATTTCATCAGCGAAAAACAACCTGATTTCATCGCGAGAATATAGCAGCCATGCGCAAATCCTTGATGAAGATCGCCAAAGTGGAAAGCCCAAGCTTGGTTTAGTTTATGAAACCTACGACAAACGTTTGTTTAAGTCGTCAGCAATGGATTTTGATGATTTGTTGTTCAAAACCAACGTCCTATTAAAGCAGTTTCCAGAAGTACTATATAAGTATCAACAGAAATTCAAGTTTATTCTGGTTGATGAGTATCAAGATACCAACTTCAGTCAATACTTGATTGTAAAAAAACTCTCTGCCATGTACCAAAACATTTGTGTTGTTGGTGATGATGCACAGAGTATTTATGCCTTCCGCGGAGCGAATATTCAGAACATTCTCAATTTTGAAAAAGACTATCCTGAGCTGAAAGTTTTTAAACTAGAGCAGAATTATAGGTCAACCAAAACCATCGTAGAAGCAGCAAATTCGGTGATTCGCAACAACAAAGACCAATTGAAGAAAGTTGTATGGACCGATAATAACGATGGTGAAAGAATCCGTTTGATGCGCGCTGGTTCCGACAACGAAGAAGGAAATATTGTTGCCAATAGCATTCTTGATTTACGGATGCAACATCAATTGCCGAATAAAGACATTGCCATTCTTTACAGAACGAATGCTCAAAGTCGTGCAATGGAGGAAGCACTTAGAAAACGAGGTATCCCTTACAGAATTTATGGAGGATTGTCGTTTTATAAACGCAAGGAAATTAAGGATCTTCTTGCTTACTTCAGGCTTACAATTAATTCTGCAGATGAAGAAGCGCTTAGAAGGGTGATCAATTATCCAGCGCGTGGAATTGGTAAAACTACCTTGGAAAAGCTAGTTGTAGCTGCAGATCAGAACAATGTAAGCATCTTCGAAATCATCGAAAACTTAGATCAATACCGAATTTTATCGGGTGCAACAGCCCAGAAAATCGGTGAATTTGTGATGATGATCAGAAGCTTCCGACATGGACTCACAACAAGCAATGCCTACGATTTGGCAATGCATATTGCTCGATCATCTGGTTTGTTAAAAGAGCTTGGTGTGGACAAAACACCGGAAGGAGTCTCAAAGCATGACAATGTGATGGAACTCCTCAATGGTATTCAAGAATTCGTGGATACGCCGCCTGAAAGTGATGATGAAGTTGCCGAACGCACGTTAGATGTTTTCATGCGCGATATTGCCTTGCTTACAGATGCAGATGAAAAAGACGACGAAGACACGAACAAAGTGACCATGATGACGATTCATGCAGCAAAAGGGCTAGAATTTAAAGCTGTATTCGTGGTTGGCTTGGAAGAGAATCTTTTCCCATCGCAGTTGGCTCTAAACTCTAGAGAGGAACTTGAGGAAGAACGCCGTTTGTTTTATGTAGCGATCACTCGAGCTGAGCAATTCCTTACCATCACCTATGCGACTAGCCGATACCGCTGGGGAAAAATTGATTTTTCTGAACCAAGCCGGTTTTTAGAAGAAATAGACCAGAATCTGCTCGAACTTCCTCCAGAACCTCAGCAAGGAAAGAGTTTTATGAATTTCGAAGATGAACGATTAGGATTTGGAGGATTTACAAGCCGACAAAATTCCGTTTCATCATTTAAACCGAGAGAGAAAACAGAAACTGGCTTTGCGCCAAAATCTCCTACAAGCCCTTCCTCATCTGGGTTTCAGTCCAAGCCCAAGTTAACATCTGCCTCACAAGCGATATTAAAACCAGGTTTTGAAGCCGACGATCTTTCTAAACTTACCGAAGGAATGCAAGTTGAGCATGAGAAGTTTGGTAAAGGGAAAGTTATTCATGTGGATGGCCGACCGGGTGAAAAAAAGGCGACAGTACTTTTTGAGGTAGCAGGACAAAAGCAATTATTGCTTAAGTTTGCAAGACTTAAAATTATCAAAGCCTGATTATTGCGCTTTTCTTAGCAGCAATTTTAGAAGATCTCTTCACCTTTCAGGCACTCGAACACTATGATGGAATACAATTCTCAGCGACCAAAGCTGATCATTTCTGAATACGGTCGCCATATTCAAAAAATGGTCGATAACGCCTGTGCGATCGAAGACCGCGAACAAAGAAATCAAGCAGCACGAGCAATCATCGTAGTGATGGGGCAATTAAATCCACATCTTCGCGACCAAAGTGATTTCAGACATAAATTGTGGGATCACCTTTTTATTATGTCAGATTTTCGTTTGGATGTTGATTCTCCATATCCTATTCCTTCAAGAGAGAGTTTGGCCACCAAGCCATTTAAACTTCAATACCCCAGCAATTTAATTCGCTACAAACATTACGGTAAAATTGTAGAGAATTTAATCGATAATGCCCGAAAAATAGAAGATCCTTCCTTGAAGGAATCTATGGTAAGTGCCATTGCACACCATCTAAAGAAATCTTATTTGGCATGGAACCGCGATTCTGTTGCAGATGATATTATCTTTAAAGACCTAAAAGATTTATCTGCTGGATCGCTTCAAATGCCCGATGGAACTCAGCTAGGAGCCGCTACAGAAGTGCTTACTGCGAATTATTCACAAAGTCCGGGTAAGAAGTTTAATCGCAACAAGCAAAAACAGAAATCATTCAAGCGTAAATTCGGCAGCAGTAATAGCTACTGAACCGTATGAACAGATTCGAAATAGCCGGAGGCAAACGCCTTTCAGGTGAACTTACACCACAGGGTGCCAAGAATGAAGCCCTTCAAATTCTTTGTGCTGTACTTCTAACACCGGAGCGCTGCGAAATTCACAATGTGCCAGATATTGTGGATGTTAACAAATTGATCGACCTCCTTGAGGCACTAGGTGTTAAAGTCGAAAAATTAGGAAATGGATCTTGGGTATTCCAAGCCGACAATGTGAATGTCGACTTCATGATTTCGGAAGATTTCAAGAAACGCGGAGCTGCATTACGAGGATCGGTGATGATTGTTGGTCCTTTGCTCGCAAGATTTGGACGAGGCTACATCCCAAAACCAGGTGGAGATAAAATTGGTCGCCGCCGACTGGATACACATTTTATTGGCTTTCAGAATCTTGGAGCTGAATTCGATTTCGATAGTGTAGATAATTTCTACAAAGTTGAAGCGAAGGAATTACGCGGAGCTTCTATGTTGCTTGATGAGGCGTCTGTTACCGGAACTGCAAACATTATCATGGCGGCAGTGCTTGCCAAAGGCATTACCACCATATTTAATGCAGCTTGTGAGCCTTACATTCAACAGCTCTGTAAAATGCTTAACAGCATGGGTGCAAAGATTAGTGGTGTTGGATCGAACCTAATTAGCATTGAAGGTGTTCGCGAACTTGGTGGTTGTTCCCACCGCATGCTTCCGGATATGATCGAAATTGGATCCTTCATTGGCCTAGCCGCTATGACGCAGTCCAACATCCGAATTAAAGATACCGGCTACGATCATTTGGGGATGATTCCAGATGTGTTTCGCCGTTTAGGAATTGAAGTGCTTCGTGATGGCGACGATATCGTTATCCCTGAACAGGAAAGCTATACCATCAATAAATACATCGATGGCTCTATTTTAACTGTTGCTGATGCACCTTGGCCAGGTTTCACGCCTGATTTGCTGAGTATCGTTTTGGTTGTTGCAACCCAAGCCAACGGTTCGGTACTTATCCACCAAAAAATGTTCGAGAGCCGATTGTTTTTCGTTGATAAGCTCATCGACATGGGTGCTCAAATTATTTTGTGTGATCCGCACCGTGCAACCATTATTGGAGTGAACAGACGATACAAACTTCGTGGAATAAAAATGACTTCACCGGATATCCGTGCAGGTGTATCTTTATTGATTGCAGCCCTATCGGCTGAAGGCACTTCGGTTATCGATAACATCGAGCAAATCGACCGTGGATACCAAAATATCGACACAAGACTTCGAGCAATCGGAGCAGACATAAAGCGTCTTTGATTTTTAAACCAACAGTATGAACTGGAAGAATTGGATCACTTTTCCGAGGTTTCTGCTGTTGGTTTTGTTTATTGCCCAGTGGCATATTTTGGCTGTTCGGCTCGATGGCGAAAGTTGGAAAGATGCAATTCCTTATGGAGGAGATGCGCATGGATACTATATGTATCTTCCCAATACTTTCATCGAGAATGATTACCCATATTCCCCTTGGAAGCCCAATCAGCCTGATTCTGGCTATGTTACTGTAAACCGATATTTCATTGGAACGGCAGTAGCTCAATTGCCCTTTTTCCTTGCAAGCGACTTGCTCGTTCAACAGTTTCGCTTTGAAGAAAGAACTGGATATTCTGCTTGGTACATTGCTGCGATTTGCATTTCAGGGCTTTTTTATTTTGCGATTGGATTGATTTCATTGCGTAAGCTCCTGCTCCGATTGGGCTTCTCAGAAATAGTTAGCGTGTTGACATTGATCACGTTATGCTTTGCAACGAATCTCTACTATTATGCTTTGCAAGAACCTGGGATGTCGCATATATACTCATTCGGATTTATATCCTGTTTTTTGTTGGTTCTTCATCAACAAGTAGAAAAATTCAGTTCGAAACGCCTCATTCTATTGGTGTTTTTGTTGAGTTTAATCGTGTTCATTCGTCCTGTAAATGCCTTGTTTCTTTTGGCGGTAATTCCGTTTGCAGGTTCTTTGGAAACGCTGAAGAGTATCATTGGAAAACTCCTTCAGCATTGGAAAGTGTTGTTGGTGTCATTGGCTATTCCAGCAGCATTTATATCAGTGCAATCACTCTATTATTTTGCACAAACTCACCAATGGTGGATTTACAGCTATGGCAATGAAGGGTTTGATTTTTTAAATCCTCAATGGGTTAACCTGCTTTTTTCCTATCGCAAAGGTTGGCTCGTTTATACACCTGTTTTCACTCTGCTGATTCCCGCCATCTATCTTTTTTACAAGCAGTTCGGTCGGTTCTCTACTGTTTCTTTGGTCTTCATTTTTGTCCTGTTTATCTATGTAACTTCATCTTGGTGGTGTTGGTGGTATGGTGGAAGTTTTGGATCGCGACCATTTGTTGATTTAATGCCTTTATGTGCATTGCCCATTGCATCTTTATATAGCCATGTTTCTATTGTTAGATGGAAAAAATACTTGGCGTGTTCATTTGTTGGACTTTGTATTTTCCTGAATCTCTTCCAAGTTTGGCAGTACGTCCATTCTATTCTTCCATTTGATGAGATGGATAGCATTAAGTACAAGAAGATTTTCCTACGAAACGGAAATGACTTTATTTACCTTTTTGAAAAGGATGAAGTTTGGATCAGAGAGAGTTTTCCTCATCCAAAACCAATTTGGACTTCTCCACTATTGTTAAAACAACAAGCTGGTGTGTCGCAAATTGTCTTCAATGGAAAAGACAGTTTATTTGAATTGATCGATATTTCTGTTCCTCCCGAAATATTTGCCCAAGGCGAAATTCGAATGATGCGAATTGAATTTCAAGTGCGTATGTCTGAGCTTGACCACAAAGCCGCACTCGTTTCTGAACTTGGTTCTTGCGATTATCCTGTGTTTTGGAATAAGAAGTTGCTCATTGCTAAAGTTGAGCAGGCGAACCGTTGGGAAACAGCATCATTTTTGTTTCCAATTCAAGAATTTCCTGGGTTTTGGCCCGAAATAAATCTTTCAATTTTTCAGCCGAAAAACGCTACGGTAGAAGTAAGAAACCTAAAGATTCAATTTCTGGGCAACAAGTCAAGTTAAGCTTGGCTTTATTTTTGTAAATTCGCGTTTTCATAAAAACAATTCATGAAATCAAATAAAATCTTCTGGTCGCTGTTTCTATTGGCATTTATAACTGTCGGAAGCATGCTTGCAATTAACTACAAATCGAATGGTCCTAAGCCCGTTGTTGGATTGAACGTGGGCAATCAGGCGCCCGACTTGGCATTCAAAACACCTGCAGGAAAAGAAATTAAATTATCCTCTCTTCGTGGCCAGGTTGTTCTACTAGACTTTTGGGCATCTTGGTGCGGACCATGTCGCATGGAAAATCCAAATGTGGTGAAGGCTTACAACAAATACAACAAGTTGAAATTCAAATCAGGCAAAGGCTTTACAATTTACAATGTATCGCTTGATATGAAGAAAGAAGCTTGGGAAAAGGCGATTCAAAAAGATGGTCTTGTTTGGGAAAACCACGTAAGTGATTTGATGGGTTGGAGCTCTCAAGCAGCTGCTATTTATGGTGTAAGTTCAATTCCAATGAACTATTTACTTGATGGCAAAGGGATCATCCTAGCAAAGAATCTTAGAGGAGCTGCACTCGAAGCAGAACTCGACAAGCAACTCGGAAACTAAGTTGTTTTAAAATTATTGAAAGCAGGCTTTCTTCAACAGATAGCCTGCTTTTTTCATGTCAGAATGTCGCAATCCTCTGCATGGCACTATGGTTGCAAATGCGGTGCGAAATCCAATGAAAAACAGGATAAGAAAATTTTTTAGTAAAATGAACCCCGAAGAAAAAGCTGCGGAAACAAATCCCATGGATGCTGATGCTCAATCGATGAATGAGTCCGCTACAGATGAACAAATCGTTGCTGAAGGCTCGATTGCAGGAGAAGATCCAATTAATCCAGAAGCATTAAATGCTGAGGAGGCAAAAATTTCAGATTGGGAAACCAAATACTACGATATCAACGACCGATACCTGCGTTTGTACTCAGAATTCGATAATTACAGAAAACGCACCATTAAAGAGCGCGCTGATTTGATTAAAACTGCAGGTTCTGACATTTTTGCTGCCATTCTGCCTGTGTTAGACGATTTTGAAAGAGCATCAAAAGCCCTTGAAGCTTCTGGTGAATCAAATCCTGCACAAGAAGGCATGTTGCTCATTTCTCAAAAGTTAAAAGGGATTCTAATCGGTCGTGGCTTGGAAGAAATGAATGCAAAAGGTCAAGATTTTGATCCCGATCTCCATGAAGCCATCACACAAATTCCTGCTCCTGACGAAAGTCAAAAAGGAAAGGTCATTGAAGAGCTAGAAAAGGGCTTTTCGTTGCATGGCAAAGTGATTCGCTTTGCTAAAGTTGTTGTAGGAAGCTGATAATCAAAAAAATGGCAAAAAGAGATTATTATGAGGTTCTCGGAGTTTCTAAGAACGCCGATGAGCAAGAATTGAAAAAGGCTTACCGCAAAATGGCGGTGAAATACCATCCCGATAAAAATCCGGGTGATAAAGCTGCTGAGGATAGTTTCAAAGAGGCAGCCGAAGCCTATGAAGTGCTCAGCAATGCTGATAAACGAGCTCGTTATGATCGTTTTGGGCACCAAGGCAACAGCGGTCCTGCATCAGGTGGTGGATATGGTGGCGGAATGAACATGGAGGATATCTTCAGTCAATTCGGCGACATCTTTGGCCAAGGTGGTTTTGGTGGTTTCGGCCAACAAACTCAAGGCAGAAGGGTAAACCGAGGAAGTAATCTCCGCATCAAAGTGAAGCTTACACTCGAGGAAATTGCTACTGGAGTTGAAAAGAAAATCAAGGTGAACAAATTCGTTGGCTGCAGAACCTGTTCAGGAACTGGTGCCGATAAAGGATCATCATTTTCTACATGTTCAACTTGTAATGGTGCTGGTCGAGTTCACCGAATCACTAACACTATTCTCGGACAGATGCAAACAACTGCAACCTGTCCTGCCTGTGATGGCGAAGGAAAAATCATCGCGAGTAAATGTAAAACTTGCAGTGGTGACGGTATTACCCGCGAAGAAGACCTTATCTCATTGCAAATCCCTGCAGGAGTAGGTGAAGGTATGCAGCTCAATGTTGCAGGCAAAGGAAACGCAGCTCCTCGGGGAGGAATTCCTGGCGATTTGTTGGTGAGCATAGAAGAAGTTGAACATGCCGAATTAAAGCGTGATGGCAACAATCTTTACTACAACTGTTACATCAACTTTGCAGATGCAGCCATTGGAACTTCCATCGAAATTCCAACGCTAGAAGGGAAAGCAAAGTTTAAAATTGATCCAGGTACCCAATCGGGTAAAGTGTATCGTTTGCGTGGAAAAGGATTGCCAGAAGTAAATAGCTATCAGCGTGGAGATCTGATGGTGGATGTAAATGTTTGGACGCCCCAAACCCTTACTTCTGAAGAAAAATCGATCTTAGAAAAATTACGCGAGTCGGCCAATTTCCAGCCTCAACCTGGAAAAAAGGAAAAGTCATTCTTCGACCGTGTAAAAGAGTACTTTCACTAAGACAAATCCTATATTTGAAGCCTGTCAGGAGCCTGTTGGCAGTTTTCCCGACAGGCTTATTCATGTCCGAACAATTCAACGCAAATTTGCCCTATGAGCGTTCCTATTTTTGAAGCCCGAGATATTACAAAAGTCTATGGCAATTATGTTGCACTCAACAACGTCAGTATAAAAGTTGAGAAAGGGAGTATTTTTGGTCTACTCGGTCCAAACGGTGCTGGAAAAACTTCGCTCATTCGGATAATTAATCAGATTACTGTACCAGATCAGGGAGAGGCTTTTTTCAATGGTGAACCACTTAAACCTGAGCATGTTAGCCGCATAGGTTATCTTCCCGAAGAAAGAGGGCTTTACCGAAAGATGCAGGTTGGTGAGCAGTGCATGTACCTGGCTCAATTGAAAGGGCTCGATCACAAAACTGCAAAATTGAAACTCCGGAATTGGTTCGAGAAATTCGAAATTCAAGGTTGGTGGAATAAAAAAGTTGAGGAGCTTTCTAAAGGGATGGCTCAGAAAGTACAGTTTATTGTAACTGTTCTGCATGAACCTGAATTACTCATCTTTGATGAACCTTTCACAGGTTTCGATCCAGTAAATGCCAATCTGATTCGCGACGAAATCCTCGAATTAAGAAGAAATGGTTCAACGATCATCTTTTCAACTCACCGCATGGAAACAGTTGAAGAACTATGCGATAGTATAGCATTGATCAATAAAAGCCAGAAAATCCTCGACGGCAAAGTCGCTGACATAAAACGTGAATTCCGAACCAATACGTACAAAATGGAATTCAACGGGAATATGCTAGGATTCACCAATGCACTTTGGGCTGGAGCGGAATTACTTGATCGTAAACAAGTAGATAATCATTGCACTGTAACGCTGCGTCTCGCAGGAAACAACACAGTGAACAATCTGTTTGCTGCCATCATGCCTATCTGTGAAATCATTTCATTCAATGAAGTGATACCTTCGATGAGCGATATTTTTATTAGAACAGTTCAACCCGACATTCAATAACCATGGGCAAAGTAGGACTAATTATTAGAAGAGAATACCTCACTCGCGTTCGGAAAAAATCATTCCTTTTGATGACCATTCTCGGTCCCTTGATCATGGCTGCGATCATGATTGTGCCCGTTTGGATGGCATCTGTGAACGTTTCAGTGAAGAAAGTGCTCGTGCTCGATGAAGCTGGATTTATTGAGGGCTTACTTCAAGAAAACGACGATGTGAAGTTCTTCTACACCAGAACACCGCTGAAGAAATCTTTGTCGACACTCGATGCCGATGGATACTTCGCGTTGGTTCATGTGCCGCGTTTTCAAGAGAATGACATCAATCACCTACAACGTCAAATTAAATTGTACTCAGCCAAGCAAGTTTCACTCAGCATGAAACTATTTGTGCGGAACCAGATTGAAAAGCAAATTGAAAGGCTCAAGTTACAATCCCAAGGTGTTGATCAGGATTTGGTCGACAACGTAAAGAAAAGCGTGAATGTGCCTTTGGAAATCATTCCTTTAGATGGCGAAAAAGGCTCAGGCGTTGAAATGAATACTGCACTCGGTATGATTGGAGGCATTCTGATTTACTTCTTTATTTTCCTTTTCGGAGCCCAAGTGATGCGTGGGGTTATTGAAGAAAAAACCAACAGAATTGTTGAAGTGATTATTTCTTCGGTGAAGCCTTTCCAACTAATGATGGGGAAAATTCTTGGAATCGCTTTGGTCGGTCTCACTCAATTTCTTCTTTGGGTGATTCTCACTGGAACAATTTACACTGTTTTCATGGGGACAGTTGTAAAGGAAAAACTCAGTTCCGACAAAATGGAAGCCCTCATGAAGCAGAGCCCTGATGGAACTGCTGTTGCCGATTACGACGAATTGAAGCAAACGCAGCAAATGGTGAACGAAGTGAGTCGCATCAATTGGGGCTTAATGATTCCATGTTTCATTTTTTACTTCCTCGGAGGCTATTTGCTTTATGGTGCAATGTTCGCTGCAATTGGCGGCGCTGTAGACAGTGAAGCCGATACACAACAGTTCATGTTACCCGTTTCAGCGCCTTTGATATTGTCATTTGTTATGGCGCAAACTGTTCTCAATGATCCCAATGGAAGTCTGGCAGTTTGGTTGTCTATCATTCCATTTACGTCTCCAATCATCATGATGGTTAGGTTGCCTTTCGGCGTTCATTATTCTGAAGTGCTATTGTCGATGGGGATGTTAATTCTTGGATTTATTTTGACCACTTGGGCAGCCGCTAAAATTTACCGCACTGGAATTCTAATGTACGGCAAACGACCAACTTGGAAAGAAATGCTCCGTTGGTTGCGTTACTAAAACTTTTTGAATACGATCTTTTACCCGATTTCACATGAAAATTTCTGCCAACTGGCTTCGTCAATATTTATCCCATTCACCTTCACCAGAGGAAATTTCACCACTTCTTACCGACTGTGGTTTGGAGGTAGAGAGCCTCGAAGAATTTGAAAGTGTCAAAGGAGGCTTGAAAGGTATTGTTGTAGGAGAAGTGAAAGACTGCCAACAACATCCCAATGCCGATAGACTTTCACTCACAAAGGTGGATATTGGTTCAGGAGATTTACTATCGATTGTTTGTGGTGCACCCAATGTGGCTACCGGACAAAAGGTGCTTGTAGCAACTATTGGTGCTACTTTATTCCCAGTTTCGGGTGAGTCTTTTCAAATCAAGGAAAGTAAAATCCGTGGTGAATTGTCGCAAGGGATGCTTTGTGCAGAAGACGAAATCGGCACCGGCAAAAGCCACGACGGGATCTTAGTTTTACCTTCTGACACTAAAATAGGAACACCTGCTGCAGAAATTTTCAATGTTTCATCTGACCAAGTATTTGAAATTGGTCTTACTCCAAACAGGATTGATGCTGCTTCTCATTTTGGTGTAGCCCGCGATTTATCAGCAGTGCTATATGAACAAGGTGATTTGGAATTACTGAAACCACAAGTAAAATCTAGTTTTACCAGCGAAGGTCACGATGTTGAAGTTTCGGTTGAGACTTCTGATGCCGTGATCAGATATTCTAGCATTCGTATTTCGAACGTCAAGGTATCTGAAAGTCCAGCTTGGCTTAAAAATGCGTTGCTTAGTATTGGTTTGAGACCCATCAATAATTTGGTAGACATCACCAATTATATATTGCATGAAACAGGTCAGCCTTTGCATGCTTTTGATGCCAATAAAATTTCTGGGAAGAAGATTCATGTAAAAACGTGTGCGCCAGGAACCCTGTTTAAAGCGCTTGATGGTTCAGAACATAAACTTACCGAGCAAGATCTAATGATTTGTGATGCTCAAGGGCCGCTTTGTTTGGCTGGTATTTATGGTGGATTAGATTCGGGTGTTACAGAATCAACCACCGAAGTCTTTTTGGAATGTGCTACTTTTCACCCTGTTTGGGTTCGGAAATCCTCAAGGAATCACAATTTAAAAACCGACTCCTCTTTCCGCTTCGAACGTGGAACAGATCCTGAAGCAACAATATACACCTTGCAGCGCGCAGCTGATCTCATCGTAGAACTTGCGGGTGGACAATTGCATGCTGGATTAACTGATCATTACCCTCAACAAGTTATTCCTGTTAGTTTGTTCTATCGATGGGCTGATATGGATCGATTGGTTGGTGAAGAGATCCCGCGAGAAGCGGCAAAGAAAATCCTTGAGCGTTTGCAAATTCATGTTTATTCAGAAACCTCCGATGGTGTTCAACTCGAAATTCCAACCTTTAAAGTAGGAGTAGAAGGCAGTGCTGATGTTACTGAAGAAATCTTGAGGATTTATGGTTACAATAGAATCACGATTCCAGCACAAGTTCGAAATTCGGTAACTCCTGCTCCAAAACCAGATCCAGTTCAACTGAGGAACAGGATTTCAGATCATCTCTGTGGAATTGGTTTCATGGAGGCGCTTAACAATTCACTTAGCCCAAGCGAACTAGCTTCATTTACCCCAGAGGGTGTAGATCAAGCAGTTAAATTGGCGAATCCATTGAGTTCTGAACTCGATATTTTGCGTATGAGCATGATTCCAGCTTTACTGGAAAACATTGCTTGGAACAAAAATCGTCAGCAATCTGATCTTCAGTTTTTCGAATGGGGGAAAGTGTACTTTAAACAAGCTGAGGGCTTTATAGAAAAACAGCGACTTGCATTGTTCGTATATGGGAACGACAAACCTTTGCATTGGCAAGCGGACTCCGAAAAAACATCTTTTTATCACCTGAAAGGTGTTGTGCAACATGTTTTGCAGCTGTGCGGTTTGGAATTAAATCAACTCACAGGGTTGATGACTGAAGATCCAGCATATCAGCAAGCTTGGTCAATTAAGAAGGGCGAAAAGGAGTTGGTGAAAATGGGAAGTATTCATCCATCGTTACTGAAGAGATTCGATATTACAGGACCCGTTTGGTTTGCTGAATTCAACTGGGAATTGATGCTAAAAAGCTATGGTGGAAGCAAAATCCAGTACCGTGAAGTTTCAAAGTTTCCTTCAGTACGTCGCGATTTGGCATTGCTGATTGATCAATCTGTGCAGTACAACCAAATTGAGAAAATCGCATTTTCAACCGAAAAGAAATTGCTTCGTGAGGTGAATCTTTTCGATGTTTATCAAGGAGATAAATTGCCTGAGGGTAAAAAATCGTATGCTGTTTCTTTCCTTTTCAGGGATGAAGAACAGACCCTCACTGATAAGCACATCGAGAAATCAATGGAGCGTTTAGTTAAGGCGCTAGTTGAGCAATTGGGCGCTGAATTGAGATAAGAAGATAAAGAAAATTATTCCTTCATCAGTCGGAAAATCCTAGAACTTCCGTTGCCGTAGCAATACACTTGGTAAATCCCTGCGGGGAGATCAGAAAAGTCGAGTTTTACCAACCGACCTGTTTCGCTTTTTCGTTTTGCGAGTTTTCCATCGGGACCGTAAACTTCGATTTTGAAAGTGGTTACATCTTCCGCTTGAATCATCACATCACGTGTAGAAGGATTTGGGAAAATCCTCCAATCGATGTCTTTCACATGCTCAGTAATGGCAGTAGACGTAATGTTGATTTGCTCTGTAAGTGTATCGGAAATGCCACACCCAGAAGCGATTAAACTAACAGTGTAGTTTCCAGGTGCAGTATAAGTATGTGTTGGATTTACAAGTGGAGAAGTGTTTCCATCCCCAAAAATCCACAAGTTAGATGAGGAGTAAAGACTGGTTTGGTTAAAATCTACACTGGTTTCGTTCACACTATAATTGAAGCCTGCTTGAGGTTCCCACCTTCCAATGTTCCATGTATCAAGGCTATCCGAAACTGTGCTCCAAGCTACTTGCTGAAGATAAGTTGCTACTTCAGGCTCCAATCCAGCTAAATAACTAAACCCAACTGGCGATTTTTTGAAGAGTGTTGAGTAGAAAACACATGCAGTAAGGTAAGTTCCCGATGGGCTTGGATGGCTATTGTCGCTCACCCAAAGGTTAATGGTACTATCGGCAAACCAACTGTTTTTCCAAGCTATTCCAACCGGAGCTACAATGCCTTGGTTCTGGTCGGCCATGAGCTTGTACGATTCCCTCAACCGGCCAGTCATCCCTTCGAATGTACAAATGGGCGGGTAATTCGGACAATTTGTTTGGTCGCCATATTTTCTTCCCCAAGTCATGTAAAACACGGTTTCGGAGCAAGCATTGTTCGCTTTGATCATGCTATCGAGGTCGGTAGCAAATGGCAGTGTTTGGGATTGAACTTGATTCGGTGGGAATGAAGGTTCTTGACTTTGTGCTTGAAGAATCACAAAATCCCAAGGTTGAGATTGGATTTTTTGCTGGGTGACTGCGTTAACGGCATGGTTTTGCAAACTCGCTCCTCCTGGAGTATTCGAATCATATTGAACCGTATCGCCACCAGAGATTGCTAAATTGTAAAATACCAATGGAAGATTATTGGTGCCGATATAACTATTGCCTATCCAAAGCACCTTTTTTTGCTGGCCATTTACCTGAAAGCTAATCAGCAGAAGTAGAAAAATCCAGTTAGCGCTGGAGCGTACAAAAGTCACGAATGGTCTCAGCAGCAGCTTCATACCCATATTGTTCACTGAGTTTAAAATCATCGCAAGCCGTATCTTTTTTCAAAAGCATCAGCTTTGCAATTCCTCGGTTAAAATAAGCAATTCCATAATTCTCTCGAAGTCGAATCGACTGATCGTAATCTTGAATGGCCAAAGTATAATCGCCAAAGAGCATTCTCACATTGCCGCGATTGTTAAAGGCTTGAGCGTCAAGTGGATTTAAACGAATGGATTCATCATAATCGTTCATCGCACCTTGGTAATCTCCCAATATTTTTTTAACGGCACCTCGATAGAACAATGCCATCGTGTAATCTTTGTCGAGTGCAAGTGCATTGTTATAGTCCTTCAAAGACTCTTCAGTCTCGCCTAATCTCTTTCTAATCAGCGCTCTACTGAAATAGGTAGATTTTAAGTTTTGATCTAAGGAAATTGCCTTCGTGAAATCTTTATCGGCTTGAACATTTTCACCTTTAAACTTGTAGGCAATCCCTCTATTGTGCCAAGCCAAAGCAAATTGCGGATTGATATTGATCACCTTGGTGAATGACTGTATCGCATCATCATATTTTTTCATTTCAAGGAATCTTAATCCTTGGGCTTCGTATGCGAGAGAATTTTTGGGATTCAGACGAATGGCCATATCGATATCCTTTCCTGCTTTTTCGAGCTCATCCAAGTTGAGTAAGGCAATTGCTCGAAAAATATAGGATAATGTGTCGCGAGGATTTTGGCTGATGATACTATTGAATGTGTTTACCGCTCCAGCATAATCTTCAGCCGCCAATTGTGCATGTGCTTGTTGGCATTGAATGCTTGGTTGAGAAATAGGCGCCAATTCTATGGCTTTCGTAAAGTCTGAAACAGCTCCAGGGTAATCTTCAACCAACATTTTGATTTTAGCACGCTCATCATAAATTTTGAGAATGCCCGGATTTAATCTTAATGCTTCGTTCTGGTCTTTTATCGCCTCATTAAATCTGCCCAGCTTGGTATAAACAACACTCCTTTTGTAGTATGCCTCTGCATAACCTGGGTCGGCAGCAATGGCATTTGAGTAATCAAGTGCAGCACCTTGCCAATCATTCACCTTCATTCGATTTTCACCAGATGTGTAGGCCTCTAATCCTGACCGAAGGTTGCCAATTTGCGCAAAAATGCTGGAGCTTATAGTGAGCAGAACGAATAGGCATAACTTCATCATAGGATAGTTGTTATCAGGTTTGTTTGGTGTGCCTTGCGAAACTGATCACATCTTCTTTGCTAATTTCTTTCTCTCCAAGAATGATCAATCTCTCAACAACGTTTCTGAATTCTCGAATATTGCCAGTCCATTGAATATCCATCAATTCCTTCACTGCATCGGCTTTTATCGCTTTTACAGGAATGCCGTAATCGTTGCAAATGGTTTGAAGGAAGTGATTTGCTAAAAGTGGAACATCTTCGATTCTGTCGTTCAATGAAGGCACTTCTATGATGATCACACTGAGGCGGTGGTAAAGGTCTTCGCGAAAGTTCCCTTTGGCAATCTCATCCTTTAGATTTTTGTTGGTAGCCGCAATGATGCGTACATCAACCGAAATTTCTTTTTCACCTCCGACGCGTGTGATCTTATTTTCTTGAAGTGCACGCAGCACTTTGGCTTGAGCAGATAGGCTCATGTCGCCGATTTCGTCAAGAAAAAGTGTACCACCATGTGCCAGTTCAAATTGACCTTTTCGTTGCTTGATAGCTGAGGTAAAAGCACCCTTTTCGTGGCCGAACAGTTCACTTTCAATGAGTTCGGATGGGATTGCTGCACAGTTTACTTCAATTAAAGCGGCTGTGCTTCGGTTGCTTTTTTCATGGATGTAACGCGCTACCAATTCCTTTCCGGTTCCATTCTCACCTGTAACCAGTACTCGTGCATCAGTAGGAGCAACCCTTTCGATCATATCTTTTACTTTGCGAATGGCTGGTGAATCGCCAATCATCTCCGCATTTTTAGATACTTTTTTTCGAAGGGTTTTTGTTTCCTCAATCAAAGTGGATTTATCAAGTGCATTGCGCAAAGTGATCATCAAACGGTTGAGATCGAGCGGTTTTGCGATAAAATCGTATGCGCCTTTTTTGATGCATTCAACCGCGGTTTCAATGGTTCCGTGGCCAGAAATCATGATTACCTGGCAGTCGAGACCTGCTGAAAGTGTTTTTTCGAGCAGTTCGGTTCCATCCATGCGGGGCATTTTGATATCGCTTAATAGGATATCGTAACCTCCTTTTTGAATTTTCTCCCAACCCTCAGCACCATCTACTGCTTCGTCAACCTGATGGTTTTCGTATTCTAGAATTTCTTTTAGGGTGCTTCGGATGGCACGTTCATCGTCAACTATTAGAATTTTTGCCATGCCGTAAATTTAATCAATGTGCTCACTCTTTTTCACCCAATGAACTCAGGTGGTCGAAAAGAATTCCTTCTTTCAGTGAAAAGGTTGAAAGCCTCATTGCATCGAGGTTTAAGTGTTTAAAAACGAAACGAATCATTACAACAGCAACAACGATCATTTCCACACGCATTGCTGCAAGCCCTTTGATTTTGAAGCGTTTCTCGATGGTACTGTTTGTTAAAATTTTGTACATCGCTTCGAAGTGTTTCATGTCGAAGGAGTATTCTGTTTTAATCAGCGGATTTTCAATCGTTTGGAACTTATAGTAGATCATTTCCGCCAAAGAATCGAACGAGCCTGAAGATCCTACCAAGGTTTTAACAGGATATATTTCACAAGCACCCCAGAGCAGTTGTAGTTGTTCTTCGAGGTGGTTTTTTAATTGCTTGATTTCGTTTTTGGTGATTGGTTCAGAAGGATTGATCACTTCCAACAATCTGGCAGCACCTAAATCAAAACTATGCTTCCAATAAATTCGGTGCATGTCGGCAATGATAAACTCGGTACTTCCACCGCCAATATCCATGATGAGGCATTTTTCTTTGCCCATGTCGAGGGCTTTCCGAACGCCGTAATATATGAGTTCCGCTTCACGGTCGCCAGAAATCACTTCAATGGCGATTCCTGTTTCTGCTTTCACTTTGCGCACAAATTCTTTTCCGTTTTTCGCGCTGCGGATAGCTGAGGTCGCGAAAGCAAGAATTTTATCTACTTCGAAACGGTCGATTGTAGCCTTGTGAGTGTTCATGGCTTTGATGCCACGTAAGAATGGACTGTGCGAAATGACTTGATTGTTGATGCCACCTTCGCCAAGTTTTACAGGAATTTTTTCCTTGAAAATCACCGTGAATTGCCCGTTTTCATGTACTCGGGCAATCATGAGTTTAAAGGTATTTGTACCGATATCGATGATGGCAATTTTCACTTTCTTATAGCTTCGATGTGGACTTCAATGTTAATGAAAGAGCGAAAATGCTCCACAAAGAGTTTTCAGTCATTTATCAACCCTCTAAAATCCTAAGAAATGAAGTGTTCGAGGATATATGAAATGCCTAGCACAACACTCGCAACGCCATTTGTAGTGCCGAAGGCTAGGTTTACCCGGCTCAAATCATTGGGTTTTACAATGCTGTGTTGATACACCAACATGATCAAGAATACTGATGCACCTGCCCAATAAAAGATGCCTGCTTGCATATTGAAACCTGCAGCCACGATGAAAAAGGCGGTAATTGCATGGAGAAATTCTGAAAGTCGGAGGGCTCTTTTTTTGCCAAGCCAAACTGGGATGCTGTAAAGATCTTGCGAACGATCAAAATCTTCGTCTTGAAGCGCATATATGATATCGAATCCTGAAGTCCAGAACAAAACAGCGAACGAAAACAGAAGTGGAAGCCAGTCGAATTTACCCGTTACAGCTAAGTAAGCACCGATAGGCGCCAGCGACAAGCCAACACCTAATACAACGTGGCAAAGCCAAGTGAACCGTTTCGTGATACTGTAGCCTAAAATCACCGACAGGGCAATTGGTGAAAGGTAAAAGCAAAGTGGATTGATGAACCAAGTTGTTGCTAAAAAAGCGATCGACATCACCACAACAAAGGCAAGTGCTGATGAAGGCGAAATAATTCCAGCCGGGATTTCGCGGATGGCAGTTCTGGCATTTATTTCATCGAAGCGGCGGTCGATGTATCTGTTAAAGCCCATGGCTGCTGATCTTGCGAAAACCATACAAAGAACAACCTTTACAAAAAGCGTCCAGTCGGGATTTGTACCTGAAGCCTCAACACCCAGAAAATAACCGATAATAGCGAATGGCAAGGCAAAAACAGTGTGGCTGAATTTTACCAGAGACAAATAATGGCGGATACTGATTGTGCTCATCGGTTTAAGTTGTTTTCGAAAGGAGTTCGGTTAAGAATTGATCTTCCAAGGGTAACTTCATCGGCGTATTCTAACTCATCGCCAACGGAAACTCCTCTTGCCAATGTGCTGAGTTTGATGTTGAAATCCTTTAGTTTTCTGAAAAGGTAAAAATTGGTGGTGTCGCCTTCCATTGTTGCACTGAGCGCCATGATCACTTCCTTTGGTTCGCCTGTTTGCACTCTAAGCAATAGGCTTTCGATGTTCAAGTCGGAAGGGCCAGTGCCTTCCAAAGGTGAGATGATTCCACCTAAAACATGATAAATTCCTCTGTATTGTCCAGTGTTTTCTAGCGCCATCACATCACGCACGTCTTCAACAACACAAAGCAATGATCTGTCACGGTTTCGATCCGAGCAAATAGTGCAAGTTTCTTCATCGCACAGATTATGGCAAATGTTGCAGTTTCGAATGTCGCGTTTCAGTTTTACAAAAGCGCCTGAAAATTGATCAATCGCAGCTGTATCTCTTTTCAGAAGATGGAGAACCAAACGAAGTGCAGTTTTTTTGCCTATCCCCGGTAGGGAAGACATTTCATTTACTGCATCTTCTAATAATTTCGACGGTAATGGCTGCATGAGGTTGCAAAGTTAACAGATAAGCTTGCTTTTGGTTGAAGAATTGGGCTATTCACATTCTATTCTTTGAAAGTGCTTTCCACGAATCTTAGAAGATCTGCAATAGATCAATAGATTTGTTTTATGCCGAATGTGATTAGTCCTGCCATGCTGATTTTGATTATCAGCCTGTATTTCTTGGCTCTGATGGGGATTTCCTGGTGGAAAAGCCGAAAATCTGATGCAGATTCATACTTCCTTGGAAACAAGTCGTCGCCTTGGTATTTGGTAGCTTTTGGGATGATTGGCGATTCGCTATCGGGTGTTACTTTCGTTTCGGTGCCCGGTGAAGTAGGGGTGAAGCATTTCGCTTACATGCAGGTGGTTTTGGGCTATTTGGTGGGCTACTTTGTGATTGCAAAGGTGCTCTTGCCGATGTACTATCGAATGAATCTCACATCGATTTATTCGTATCTCGGCGAACGTTTCGGGATCACCGCACAAAAAACTGGATCGGTATATTTTCTGCTGTCGCGAACAATTGGTGCGGCTTACAGGCTTTTTATCTCTGCAAATGTACTGCAGATATTCCTCTTCGAACCGATGGGTGTTCCATTTTGGGTTTCTGTTACTATCATCATTATTCTGATTTTGCTTTACACGTTGAAGGGTGGAATTCGATCACTTATTTGGACCGATACTTTTCAATCGTTGTTCTTGTTATTAGGCGTTGTGCTCACGGCATGGTCGATTATCGATAAACTCGATTGGACTTTTGGAGAAGCCGTTCAAGGAATCGTATCGAGCGAATATGCTGAGGTGTTCAATTGGGATGTTAAATCGAAGCTTTATTTCTGGAAGCAGTTTATCTCTGGGGCATTTATCGCCATTGTGATGACTGGGCTTGACCAGAATATGATGCAGAAAAACCTGAGCTGTAGAAGTTTGCCTGAGGCGCAGAAAAATGTGCTTTGGTTTAGTGTAATCGTGGTGGTGGTGAACTTAATATTTGTTTCGCTTGGCGCTTTGATGTTTATCTATGCAGGCCAAGCAGGAATTGAAGTTCCTGTAAAGACCGATACTTTTTTACCAATGCTCACTTTGAATCACTTGGGATTGTTTGCCTCAGTGGTTTTCTTGTTGGGCATTACTGCAGCAACATTTTCTTCGGCCGACTCAGTGCTTACAACCTTAACCACCTCGTTTTATATCGATATTCTGGGGATGGATAAACGAACCGACCGCTCCGAAGCATCTAAAATTCGAAGCAGAAATCTGATTCATGCCGGATTTTCAGTACTACTCTTGTTGGTTATTTTAGCCTTTCGATTGATCAATAAGGATTCGGTTATTACGGGAATTTTTGTTGCTGCAGGCTATACTTACGGCCCATTGTTGGGCTTGTTCGCTTTCGGTATTTTGAGTAAACGAGGTGTAAATTCAATTGGTGTTCCAGTGGTTGCAGTTTTGGCCCCAATACTCACTTATATATGTACTCTGTATTCTGAAAAACTGCTCTTTGGATACAAGATTGGTTTTGAACTTCTCTTAATCAATGGATTGTTCACGTATATGGGCTTGCTCTTGATTAGTCATAGGAATTCAGTTGGGCAAACTCCTAAAGTTGATTAATTGAAAAAAGCGCAATTTGTTGTCGTTAATGTTTATTGATCAAGTGTTAATGGTGACTTATTAGACCATTGCTTGGCTCGGTGTCGTTGATCGATGTTTTTATAGGGGGTATCTTGAGGTTAGAAATGCAGGTATTCCGTTCAGTATAGTATGATTACTGAAGATACCTTGCGTTCGAAATGGTAATCAGAAAAGCAGAGGTAAGGGATATTTCAGGAATGACCAATGTGTTTGCATCGGCGGTAGAAAACACGTCGGCATTCTACACAGTAAATCAAAGAGCCGCTTGGGTATCGCAAGCTCTTCGACCAGCATTTTGGGATGAATTAATTCGAACACATTATACAATGGTCTGTTTTGAAATGAATGTGTTGGTCGGATTGATCGCATTTTCGTCACGCGGAGAAGTTTCGATGTTGTACATCTTACCGCAATATCAAAGAAAAGGCATTGCCTCTCGTTTGATTGCCATTATTTCTGAATATGCACATGAGGAAGGATATGCTCACGTTAAAGTAGATGCTAGCCTCTATCTGCGTCCGCTACTTCTGAAACTTGGCTTTGAGCTGGTTGAAGAGTATACCAAGACAATAAAAGATGTAGAGTTTCCTAATGCTATATTGGTGAAAGAACTAATCTAGCATTCAGCCCTTCTCACTTATAAATTCAGGAACAAATTAGTTCTTGAGTTTATCTTGAAACACTTTTCTGAATTTATCCACTTTCGGCTTGATCACCATTCTGCAATAACCCTGTTCAGGATTTTGGCTGTAATAGTTCTGATGATAATCTTCGGCAACATAAAATTTACCATCGAATGCAGTAATTTCTGTAACGATAGGCTTTTCGAAAGCTCCAGATACATCTAGCTTGGCTTTGTAGCCTTCGGCAATTCTCTTTTGTTCGTCGTTTATGTAATACACCGCAGATCTGTATTGACTTCCAACATCTGCACCTTGGCGATTCAAAGTAGTTGGATCATGCGTTTGCCAAAATACTTCAAGGATATCGTCCATTGAAACCACTTTAGGATCATAGGTAATTCTTGCAACTTCAGCATGACCAGTCATTCCAGTACAAACTTCTTTGTAAGTTGGATTTAATGTTTGGCCTCCCGTGTAACCTGATTCTACCTTCAAAACACCATTCAATTCCTGAAAAACGGCTTCGATACACCAGAAGCATCCAGCGCCGAGAATGATTGTATCGTTTTGGTTATTCTGAGGCTCTTGGTCGACTGTCATATTTGAAGGAGTTGGATTTGTTTGACCACATGCTTGCAATAGTGCTGGAATCAGCAGGGTGAAGAGTGGAAGTAAAAGCGTTTTGAAACGGTTCATCATGGAGTAATTAGAACAGCCTAAACGCAGATTGGTTCAGATTCGTATTCAAGTATTAACAGCGAATTATTCAGGTTGCAAAGTAGCAGGTTCGTCGATCGGAATAGGAGGTACATCGATCGAACTTTCAAGGTAATTTCTTAGGCTATCGAGTCGAGATTCCATTTCTAAACGGCGTGTGTCGGAGAAGAATAAGCCGAATAATCTTCCTATCGGATAGCTGAGTGTTCCAGTCGATTTCCAATTGATTTTACAACCGGTTTCTCCAACTTCGAAGGTCCAGTTTTCCTCAGAAACAACTTCGAAAGGTTTGAATTGGTAGAGTTTGCCACTAAATCCAGCATCTCCCATCCCAGGAACTGGAATAAATGCCAGCGTAGTTTCTTCTGATTTAACGGAGTCGTTGATATTCCAGTTTGTCCACTCTTTCCAAGATTCTGGATCTGAAAATTCGGTTTTCGTTTCGGTAATTGGCTGGTTTACATCAATTGAAGCTTGAATGTTGAAATCGGCTGGTATAAACCAAGCTACGACCAACACCATCGCTACAAAAGCAAGCAAAATAACCAGCGTTTTTCTGATGAATCTCATTACAATCCTTTACCGAATTAGGGTAAAGATAATTTGTACATCTTACTTAAACAAGTGCTTCGGTTACTTGATAAGTGAAAGTCATTCTTATCTAATCAAACCAAACAATATGAGCATCAAAACCAATCCAACTTGTTGAATCAAATTCCTAAGCTTCAAAATCACTTCAAACTTTCGTTTATCCCCTGAAATTGGGTTAATGAGAACCAAAATGCGTCCTGAAATCTGCTTATTTGCTGAATTCATTCAAGATTACAGCGCGTAACTCTTCGTTAATATGGCCATTTCCAGCCAGAAGTTCTTTGCCGAAAATAAAATCATCTCCTCCTGAATAATCGGTAACCAATCCACCGGCTTGTTTTACGATAAATGCCCCACCTGCAACGTCCCAAGGGCTTAATCCGTATTCATAGAAAGCTTCAAATCGCCCACAAGCCACATAAGCCAAGTCGATGGCTGCCGAACCTAGCCTTCTAACACCGTGTGACTTTCGCAATAAACTGATAAATAATTGCATCCAAGCTTCAAGCCGGCCTTCATCTCTGTATGGGAACCCTGTAACCAGAAGAGAATCTTTCAATAAATTTCTGTTCGATACTTTGATTTCCTTCCCATTGAGCATCGCTTTTCCACCTTCAACCGCATAAAAGCATTCTTCATGACTCACTTCATACACAACACCAAGCACAGTTTTCTTCTTGAACATCAAGGCGATACTGATGCTAAACAGTGGCAAGCCATGGATGAAATTGGTTGTACCATCAATGGGATCGATGATCCAAAGAAAGTCTCGGTCTTCTTCAGCAACAGTTTTTTCTTCGGTCAGAAAGCCACAATCGGGAAGGAGTGCCTTCAATTCACTCACCAATAGGGTTTCAGCGGCTTTGTCGACATACGTTACAAAGTCGTTTACACCCTTCGATTCGATGCCATTTTGGGTAAGTCTAGATTGCTCCAAACGGATGAATTTCCCAACCTGCTTGCAAAGATTATTGACCTCTTCAACGAGGGAATTGAGGTTAGGAAAGTTTTCCATTTTGGAGTGCATGTTGATTTTTTCTGGTGTACCAAACGCCGAAAATACCAAGGATGATAAGCGCAGAAGAGATCAACTGAGCTTGCGTCACTTCCATTCCCATGATATGATAAAGTGAATTTACCCTGATGCTTTCAATGAGAAAACGTTCAGTGCCATTCATGATGAGGTAAATACTGAATAGCATTCCTGGGATATTGATTTTTTTTCTGATTCCCCAAAGGATAGAAAACAACGCAATAGCCATGAGAGTTTCATAAAATGAGGTTGGATAAACAGGCTCAGGAAGTTCGCTGCACCATCTTCCAACGCAACCAGGAATCGGAACACCTTCATTGTTTACGTTGTGCGGGAATTTGAACGACCACATCCAATCTGGAAGTATCGACATCCAATTGGGTTTCGGTGCAGTATTTACAATTCCCCAATCTCCATCTCCCGACACTTGGCATCCAACGCGACCGATTCCGTAGGAAATCATCAAAGCCGGAGCGGCAGCATCGCACAAGTAAAGTGGTTTGATTCCCTGTTTCTTTCCATAACGAATGATCAGAAACGCAGCAACGATAAGGCCACCGTAAAATGTAAGTCCCGAGAATGAAAGCAGCGCTCCAATGGGATCTGCCATAAATTCTTGAGGATTTTCGAGGTTGTGAAAGATTTTTGCGCCAACCAAGCCTCCAACAACACCATATAAAATGATGTTTCCTAGATGGTCGATTGCATTAATCTCTTCGGTCACTATTTTTGGTTGAGGCAATAACGCAGCCTTTACTTCTCGGTACTTCCAATACACTAGGCCTATTGCTCCAGCAATCCCACCCAACCAAGATCCTTCGCTCGAAAGCAACATTTCTTGTGGATTATCTGCAAACAAACTGTAATTGCTTAGGAGATAAACGAACTTAAATCCTGCAATAAAACCTCCGATGGCATTTAGCACATACTCGATAGGATTTGCGGGAGCTCCAACTGTACGTTGGCGTTTAGTGGGTTGAATGAGCCCTTCGGCCTGCTTTCTTTTCAATTCTTTCCCAAGAAAATAAGCTGCAACGGCGAATGCCATAGCAACAAAAAATCCAAAGGTTTGAATGGGAAGTTTCAGGTCGATTCCCAATGTTTTTAAAAACTCACTAATGGTTGGGTACATAATGGTTTGATTCAGGCCTTTGCCATCGTTTGATCAATCGAAAGTTCTAAGTGTTCCACAGAGCCAATTCCATCTTCTTGTATGGCAGTTATTTCAGCAAATCTGATTTGGTTGATCAACTCAGGATTCCAAGCTGTTCTTACTTTGATATAGTTGCTGGTGAAGCCATACATTTCACCTTCTGTCTTTTCACCTTCCCACAACACCGGATACTTTCGTCCAACATGCTTCAGATAAAACGAACGCTTTTTCTTTTCAGAAAGGATCCTTAACATCTGACTTCTTTCGGCTCTTGTTTTCTGATCCACAACTCCTGCCATCGAAACTGCATGTGTGTTGTCTCTTTCTGAATACGTGAAAACGTGCAAGTAGGAGATAGGTAGTTCGTTGAGGTATTGATAGGTCTCCAAAAAGTCTTCGATCGTTTCTCCCGGAAAGCCAACAATCACATCCACGCCAATGCAAGCATCTGGCATCGTTTGGAGGATGCTTTCTACACGCTGCGTATACAATTCACGCTGATAGCGGCGGCGCATCAAGCGAAGTATTTTATTACTTCCCGACTGAAGTGGGATATGAAAATGAGGAACGAATTTTTTTGAGCTCGCACAGAATGAAATAATCTCGTCGCTCAATAAATTAGGTTCGATAGATGAGATTCGGAAACGACTTACACCATCTAATTCATCTAAGCCTTTTACTAAGTCGAAGAAAGATTCATCATTGTATCGACCAAAGTCGCCAGTGTTTACTCCTGTAAGAACGATTTCTGAAGGATGGCTTTCGGAAATGATTTTTCGAGCTGCTTCGAGTGTTGATGCAACCGTTTCGCTTCTGCTTTTGCCGCGAGCCAGAGGAATCGTGCAGAAGGCACAAGAGTAATCGCAACCATCTTGAACTTTAAAGAAGGTTCGGGTGCGATCGTCCTTTGAATATGATGGAACGAATTGATTCACATCATGGATCTCACACGCATGAATTTCTGTTTCAACATTTTTCTTGAACTCCGAGATATAGTTCGGCAGATTGAACTTTTCGGCAGCACCTAAAACCAAATCTACACCTGGAATATTCGCAATTTCTTGAGGCTTCAGTTGAGCATAACAGCCAATAATGGCAATAAATGCATCAGGATTTACTTTCAGTGCTTTGCTTACCAACGATTTACACTTCTTGTCGGCATTTTCAGTAACAGAGCAAGTGTTGATCACGTAAACATCTGGCTGATCTTCAAATTCGACCTTCTCATAGCCATGATCTCGAAAAGATCTGGCAATGGTGGAAGTCTCTGAAAAGTTCAGTTTGCAACCGAGGGTGTAAAAAGAAACTCTGCCTGCGCGATTCATAAGGGCTGCAAAAGTAAGCAATATTTTGGCCCGTTTTACTGCATTATGGAATCGAATTGCTTGCCATCGATAAATTTATGTTGTTGATAATTAGTTCGTTAATGTATTTGATGAGCAATTCTTTTCTATCACCTCTTGCGTGAAAACTGAATTAGACTACATTTGCAGTCCAAATTCAAAAATGGCCCGTTCGTCTAGGGGTTAGGACACAAGATTTTCATTCTTGGAACAGGGGTTCGATTCCCCTACGGGCTACTAGAAAAAATAAAATGGCAAATCATAAGTCAGCAATCAAGCGTATCCGCTCTAACGAAACTAAGCGTTTGAGTAACCGCTATTTTCATAAAACAACTAGAAATGCAATGAAGAAATTGCGTCTTACTTCTAACAAGTCGGATGCTTCTACATTGTTGGTTGAAGTGAGCTCAATGCTCGACAAACTCGCTAAACGTAATGTGATTCATAAGAACAAAGCGGGTAACCTAGTTGGTAAATTGACCCGTCACGTTAACGCACTTTCTTAATCTAATAAAGATTTAAGAGCAACGCCCCTTCAGTAAGCTGATGGGGCGTTTTTTATTTTTCGGGCCGCAAAGAAATCAGGAATATCAATTCTGATTCTAAGACTTGAATTTATTTGAATTTAACCGTCAGCTCAACTCGACGGTTTCTTTGTTTACCAGCATCTGTATCATTGCTTTCTAATGGTCGGGTTTCTCCGAACCATTCTGGTTTGATGCTTTTTTCTGTTACCCCACGATCAATCAGGTATTTCTGAATTGCCAATGCGCGATTCTTTGATAGCAGCATGTTCGACTCCGGCTTGCCCGAATTGTCGGTATGTCCCGAAATAATCAATTGCCAATTTGGTTTCTTCAATATTAATGTTGCGAGATTGTTGAGCGATTCAAACGACTCCGGTCGGATGATCGCTTTCCCAGATTCAAACTCGAGATTTTCGAAAGCAGTTTTCAGAATTTCGGTCTCTTCTTTTTTTAACTCCGGACATCCATTGTTTTCTATTGATCCCGGAACCGTTGGACATTTATCCAATACATCTGGAATCATGTCTTTGTCGGTATCGTCGTATGGACATCCTCTATTCACAACAGGGCCAGCAATTTCAGGGCAATCGTCTTGCTCGTCTTTCAAGCCATCCTTGTCTTTGTCCATTTCAGGGCAACCGTTTCTCTCCTTCGGACCTGCCAATTCAGGGCAATTGTCGGTTTGATCGGGCAGGCTATCTCCATCTGAATCTGGACATCCACCAAAAATCTTCAAACCTTTTCGGTCTGGGCATTCATCTTCTTTGTCTGGAATTGAATCTAAATCCCGATCAGGACAACCTTTAAACATTTTTAATCCTAATGTAGTTGGGCATTCATCTTCCATATCTGGGATAGAATCTTCATCACGGTCGGGACAGCCTTTTAGGTATTTCAACCCAGCAATGTCGGGGCAAAGGTCTAGCTTGTCAATAACCAGATCTCCATCTTTATCTGGACATCCATTCAAAATAGCTAAACCAGGTTCCAGTGGGCAATCATCCTGATTATCTGAAATGCCATCCTTATCTCGGTCTGGGCATCCATTCATCTCTATCGAACCTGCTTCATCCGGGCAACTGTCTTTTTTATTAGGAATTCCATCTCGGTCATTGTCGCAATAATCTGGGCGATCCTTTTCATAGTCGGAAACGAATGTAATTCCTGCTCTAAGGTGAAGGCTGCGCGTATTGTATTGACCGAAAATCCCCAAAATATTATCGGTTGCCAAGTGTATCTGTGTTAAGCCCAGGTTGAAGGTAAAGCCGGTGCCTAAATTTGATACAGTATTGTTCAGGTAAGACCAGTTTGCATTGAATTCTAAAATGCCATTGAAGCGCTTAGTGTATCCGATTGAGGCAGCGGGTTGAAATTTACCACGGAAAAATCTCCCCATTACGAGGAGTGATAGATCGTTGCTTTTGTTGTAGGTATATCTTGAAGTGAGATAAATTCTCGAAGGAAGTTTGGTCGAATAGCTTTCGTTTCGCTCTTTAATGCTGAAGATTTCAGAAAGCGAATCAAGTAAATTTTGAAAACTGTCTTGTAAACTATCAGTACTATTGATGAAAAACTGGTTGATCGGAACGCCTTTGAAAGTGAAGTCTTCGATCTGATTGTAGTAATTAACGGGTTTGTAATTCCATTGGATCCGCCCAATATCGAGGATGCTCAATCCGAAATTCAGTTGATCGTTGTATTGGTAAACAGCGCCCAAATCTGCAGCCCATCCGCGGTTACCGCGATCAAACAAATACGAAAAAGAACTTAACGAATCGGTGGTAAAACCATCTAGTCCTGAAGTGTTGATTAAGATATCTGAATTTCCGCTGAGGTCGAAAGTGATGTCATCCGTTCGGAAGTTGATATCGCTTTTGTCAACATCAATGTTCTCCATTCCATAAAGCAACTTGGCCGAAATGCCTCCTCTGAGTTTACATCCGAAGTTTCTTGAAACTCCAATTGCATACTCCCGGTAATGTGTCAAATTCAGCCTCAGGTCGCCCAGATTTGTTGTTTCACCAATCGTAGGACCGTTTCCATAAACACCGAACTCAAAGAGCTCTTTTCTAAAACGACTACTGAATGCAAATTTTTCAGTGATGTTTGCCGATAAATAGTATTTGCCTTCAAGCCATCCGAAGTTGAGTAAATCTGTTTGTGCAAAAGCATTGATCGAAGGCTGATCGTTCATGTTACTTATCAAGCCATCAAAGTCGAAGTAGATAGAATCGGTATTGGCCTTTTGGCGAATGAAATCCCGATAGGTAAAGCTGTTGTTGCCAAATGATGCTGAAGAGTTGGAAATCACAGGCAAGCCAATGTATAAATCCATTGCCGGCATTGTAGCAGGATTCAGACGCAAAGCATGCGGAGAGAAGGTTTGGTGAGCCAGCGTAAAATCGTTCTGACAGGTTGCATCCGCTCCAATGAATGAGAAGCTTAACCACAAAAGGTTTCTTAAAAACTGTTGCATCAGAATGTTTTTCTTACTTGAATTCTTGCACCTAAACGCAACTGTAAACGATTGCTTTCAAATACTTTAACAATATCCAACGCCTGATTGAAGGTGGTGAATTCGGCAGTTATAAGTAGTGCATCGGCTTGCCCATCTACGATATTTGCCCACCGAATCCGATCTATTTCTGCATCGTTAATTCTTTGGGATGGCGTGGTTACCAAGCCAGAAGCATCTGTTAATCCAGAAGCTAGAACAAGTCTATTTCCAGTATTGAACAATGAGTCTACTCTGGTGAGAGATACAGTTTGGCCTAAGCCATTCAAGTTTTTTCGGCAAAAGTAAATTTGAACTCGACTCTCAGTTGGGAAACCATTTAAGGTGTTGAGTCGGATCAATCCAGATTCGATGTCACTCGTGATATTGGCGAAATCAAAATCTAAGGTATCGACCAAAAGTAGTTTCAAGGTCAAGCCATTCAATGGAAGTTTCAAATCAGTTCGAATTCCAACTCTACTCGTATCGAATAAGAATCCCCATTCAGTTGGATTTACAGTGGGCGACAATGCGGCTTCGGTAACAATCGATCGAGGCAAGGCATTCACTACATTTTGAATATTGGAACCATTTGAAATATTAAGGTCAATAACCTGTGTTTCTGGCGCACTTGATAACAATCCTTGCGGAGGAAGAGTGATGGCTTGATTGTAATTTGATGCTTGAATTTGCGGAATGGAAAATCCAGGGCGAATGGCTTCGATATCGGTAATTACTATGTTCACTGGCAATCCAGTTGAATTGAATAGACTAACAGTTGCAGTTGGTGCTTCAAAATTCAATTCGAGAGCTTCAATGGCATTTCGAAAAATACCAACGAACATGGTGTCGCGCGTTGCGATAGGCATCTGTAATCCTGAGAAATAACCCGAAAGTCGCTTAAACTTCGGATCCACAATTTCCACTTCAGCTTGAAATTGGTTCGACGCTGGAATTGAGGCAGAATTGCTTCTTGTAACAGTGATGTAGAATTTTAGCTCAATATTTTCTGAACTACCAACGATAAAGGCCCCGTTTAGATTTCTACTAAGCTCGTTGGATAGGGGAGTGGTTCCAGACGAATTGAATGTTAAGTTCTGCGAAAACACTTGCCCATTGATGAAAAGCTGAGGGATTTCAGTACGAATGATACAGTTTTGTGGAACCTGTGATGTGATTTTTACATTGAGAATGCCTGATTTGAGGAATGCAGTATCAAGCAAAGCTGCAGCGCTCAACTGATTGTCGAGACTATAACTGAAAGTAAATGAACTTGAATCGGTGATAGTGTTTCCTATGGTTGATATCCCGTTGAATGCATTGGTATTGTTTGCATCTAACGATGGATTCACAGCCTCCGAGAATGCAGGAAGGGTAAGTAATTCTTCTCCCCGTTGGGTATAATTAAAGCTGGAGTAAATAATTTCAATGATGTTATTTGCACCAACACCAACGGTTACATCGCTATCCTTTTGTGTTGCGATATCTTGAATGCTTAAGTCTGAAAAAACAATCGGAAAGGCTAAATCAGGCGCCCACTCTGAATCTGAGAGTTTATTGAAATCGTCTTTCAGACAACCGCTCACAGCGAAAAGCACAAAGAGTACCGCCGCGATTTTTGCAATGTTGTGGTTTAGGAAAATATATGGTTTCAAGTTTCTGCCAGATTGGTTTTGGAAAATTAGACAAATTTTCTGGCGCAGTGTTTCAGATAAACAGTTGAAGTTGTTTGTTTTTCAACGTAAAGGTTTTCCTGTGATAGCAAGTTATTCCATGCGATTCGATGGCCTTTCTGTGAATTTCGGTGCCGTAACCTTTGTTTTTATCCCAACCGTAATCACCAAATTCTCCATGGAGTTTTTTCATTAATTCGTCGCGATAGGTTTTGGCCAGAACAGATGCGGCTGCTATATGAAGAAACTTCCCATCACCCTCTACAATAGTTTGGTGTTGAATTTCTTGGTAAGGCTTAAACCTATTTCCATCAATCAATAAAAATGCAGGCGATAATTTCAACCCGCTAATAGCTCTGTGCATGGCTAGAAATGTAGCCTGAAGGATATTTATCTGGTCTATTTCTTCTGCACTCGCCTCAGCAATGCAATACGCTAGTGCTTCTTTTCGAATAACCTCCTGAAGAATATCGCGATTTTTTTCCGTCATCTTTTTTGAGTCGTTCAACAATGGATGGGAAAAGTCTTCAGGTAGAATAACAGCCGCTGCAACTACAGGACCAGCCAAACAGCCACGACCTGCCTCGTCTACTCCAGCTTCGGGTGAACTCATTTGGAATCTAGGTAGTAACATGTGTTTCTCCATCGGCTTGGGTGGTAAATTTCAGAAATTTCTTAATATTGAGCTATGGCTAAAATCTTTACCTTTTTCATTTGCATCCTTTCAGCAACTTTGCTCCAAGCTCAATGTCCAGGATGTATTGTAAATCCTGCATGTACAGCAAATCCTGCAGCCCCATCTCTTTGCCCAGAAACACTCCCTGACGCCATCCAAGGTCAGCCTTATGAAATAGATGCGACCTTCTTCATGCCTCAGCAATTTACCGATCCAGGTTCAGGATTCGATGTTACGTTGGCTTCCATCACCATCGCCACCATCGGAGGTTTGCCCCCAGGGCTTTCGGCAACTACCAACGACGCCGACAATATTTACGAAATCACCTCCGATCCTCTAACGCAACGTGGCTGTGTTAGGATTTGCGGCATTCCAACGGCTATTGGTTTCTATACAATTTCGGTAAACGTGATAGCCTCCGTTTCTGCTCCTATAAGCACAGAAGCACCTCAAAGTTTTACTCTTCCTCTAGCAGTTGTTCCAGGTGGTTCTGGAAATGCTGGATTCTCTCTTTCTCCAAACTCGGGATGCGATTCAATCAACGTGGAATTCCAAGCGCTCATTACAAGTCCATCTCAACCAGTAACGTATCAATGGGATTTTGGAAACGGGCAAACTTCCACCGAGTTTATTCCTGAAGACCAGGTTTATCCGGTGGCCGATACGTATTATGTTTCACTCCAAACCAATCTACTCAATTATGTGGTTACAGGAGTAACTTACACATCTACAGGTGAAAATTGGTGTGGCGATTTTGAAGAGCCTTCAATTCCATTTATTGGTTGTACAGGAAGCCCCGATATTTATTATGAGCTTTCGAATGGAGGAGCCACTTTTACTGGACCGACGCAAGACAACAACGAAAGTTATAGTCAATCAGATGCCTTTATCGCCCTTACCGAAACGGCACTGAGCATTAATTTCTTTGATGAGGATGTTATTTCTCAAAACGATGCACTTGGAACTGCCGTAGTGCAATTTCAAGAACCAGGCGTTTACCCGTTCAATACTTCAGCTGGATTTGGAACTGTTACCATTGGAACTACAGTTGGAATTTCATTTACGCACAACGACACTATTGTTGTGCATCCATCCCCAGCATCTCCTGCAATAACGTCTACAGCGTTATCGGTTTGTGAAGGAGATTCAATTACACTTTCGTTGCCTGAAGCCGCTTTTTACCAATGGTTACTCAATGGTGAGGCTGTACTCAGTGCAAACAACGACTCTTTGATCGTAAACGAATCTGGGTCTTGGTCGGCAGAAATCCGATCAGAAGCCGGATGTCTTGCTGTTTCTGATACGCTCATCACAGAAATCATAGAATTTCCCGAACAGCCAGTCGTTTTCGTAAATCCGGTGAATGGTTCGTTTTTCTTTAATCCGGGTTCAGGGTTTGAGTGGATTTGGTTGTTCGAAGGCGATACAATTGCCGGAACCCAAAACCTAGCAACCTTCTTCCCAACAGAAATAGGGAATTACAGCGTCGTGGTAAGCGCAAACCCTGCTTGTGCACTCTACTCCGATGAGCAATATTTTACCAATTTGAGTACCGAAGCTCTAGCTGCTTATACTTATAAAATCTACCCACAACCATTTCAAGAAGGGTATTTAATGATCGAATCCAATTGGATTGAAACTGGTGAAGTTAACATTCAAGTGCTCGATTTAACTGGTAGGCAAGTACTCGATCAAAGCACAAATGCCACAGCTGGCGTATTGAGTGTTTTTATCGACCAACAAGTACCAGGAATTTACCTGTTGCGGATGGAGCAAGGTGGAAGAAATGGTTATCAAAGGTTGATCATTTCAGCATCTGTGCCAGGTTCAAATTGATAGCCGACACTTCGAATTGAAAGAAAATACTTGGGTTCTCGTGGATTGGGCTCAAAGTATTTTCTGAAACTTAGGATGAAATTATCGATCGTTCTAGTGGAAGGGAAAATATCATATCCCCAAACCTTTTCTAGAATTTGCTTCCTCGAAACTACCTCGCCTTTTCGTTCAATGAGTAATTTCAAGAGCATCATTTCCTTTTTGGTGAGTGTGATTTGTTCTCCCTTGGCTGTTACTATTTTGTATTGACTAAACTGCACTTCGTTTCCACCGAATCGATAGGCTGCAAAATCGCTTGTGTTTCGGCGACGATCAAGACCTCGCTTGATGAGTGATTGAACCCTCAGCAACAGTTCCTCCAAATTAAAGGGTTTGGCGAGATAATCATCAGCGCCGATTTTCAATCCTAAAACCCGATCGTTGCTGGTGTTTTTCGCTGTGAGGAAAATTATCGGCACTTCATCATTCTCCAAGCGAACCGATTCGCAAATTGCAAAACCGTCTAATTCTGGAAGCATCACGTCTAGAATCAACAAGTCGAATCGCTCATTCAAGGCCCGGTTAAGTGCAGTTTTTCCGTCTTTGGCAACAACCACTTGGTAACCTTCCATCTCGAGATTGAGGCTGATCATATCCCGAAGGCTTTCTTCGTCTTCTGCAAGAAGAATTCTATAACTCATGTCAATCTGTTTCTCTTGTCGATGCTTGCAAAGGTATATTGAATGCGATGTGTTCACAACTGAACCTTCAACCTCAAATCCCGTAAAGGGAAATGGGTATTTTTGCTCAAACATCAACTTACTTTCTTCGTTTTACCGCTCGCTAAGCGTATTGTCTTATGAAAAATATTATCCTTCTTTTTATCGTACTATTTTCTATTCAACTTTCTGCACAACGCAATTGCGGAACGGTTCAATATCTGAAAGATAAACAAATGCAGGATCCGGGAATCGAATCAAGGATGCAATTAATGAATCAACAAATTCAGCAGATCACAAACTCTAAGGATGGAAAATCTAGCCGAAATGTAATCCGCATTCCAGTTGTAGTGCATGTAGTTTACAAACTTTCAGTTCAGAATATTTCTGATACTCAAATACAGTCTCAGATTGATGTTTTGAATGAAGATTACAAAAGACTCAATACAGATGCATCATTAGTTCCACCACCATACGAACCTTTGGCAGCCAATTGTGAAATCGAATTTTGTTTGGCTAGCCGCGATCCCAATGGGCAATCGACCAATGGAATTACCCGTACACTAACTACAGCAAATTCCTTTACAATCAACGATGCTGTAAAAAGATCTGTTACAGGAGGAAAAGACGCTTGGCCAACAGATAAATACTTGAACATCTGGGTATGTAATCTTACGGATCCATTGTTAGGATTTGCTACACTTCCTGGAACAGTGAATGCCAGTTTGGATGGCGTAGTGATCGCTTACAAGTACTTTGGTCGCATTGGAAGTCAAGCACCTTACAACAAGGGAAGAACTGCCACGCATGAGATTGGCCATTGGTTGAATCTTCTTCATATCTGGGGCGATGATGAAGGTTCAGCAGATCCATGCGCAGGAACCGATCAAGTGAATGATACACCGAATCAGGAGGGTGAGAATTATGGTTGCCCTACATTTCCTCAGGTATCATGTAGCAACGATGGAGATATGTCGATGAATTTCATGGACTATGTGAATGATGCTTGCATGTATATGTTTACCAATGGTCAAGGCGAGAGGATGCGAACCACTCTGGAGAATTTCAGAAGTGGATTGCTCACATCAAGCGGATGTTTACCTGCATTGGCTCCATCCGATTGCGATACATTGAACAACATCACAGGCGGCGACGGTTTGGTGTATTATTTCATGAATGAATTATTGCCAGAAGAAACGGGCTATTTAACAGGAACGAGCAGCTTAGGCTACAAAGCATTTGCTGAAAAATATACTTCATCTGAAGAACAAATTATCAATAGCCTGAGGTTCGACTTTGCCATAGCATCTGCACAAAACGCCAATACGTTGATTACAGCAGTTGTTTGGGATGCAAACGGCCCTAATGGCGGCCCAGGGACTTCTCTACAGGAAAGTACATTTGCACTCAGCGATGTGATCGCAAACGTTGATGGATTTACTTTCACTGATGTATATTTTCCGAATCCACCAGTGGTGAATGGAGATTATTATGTGGGCTTTGTTCTAAGTTCATCAGTTGGCGACACCCTAGCAATTTATTGCAATCAACTCGATGAGGTGAATATCAATACGGCTTGGTGCAGAGATGCAACTGGTACATGGTACGAATACAGTGATCAAGCCTCTTTCGGGCAAGCTCTTTCGTTGGCTGTTCGCCCCATTCAGTGCATTCCAGTTGCTGTAGAAAAAATCCAACCTATGTCTTTGACGGTCTATCCAAATCCTGCCGACAACTTGATCAACATCATTGGAGGTTCTGGTTCCAAATCTTGGATGCTCTTCACAGTTGATGGTCGCTTGGTCAATTCAGGGAACGTTTCAAATTCCAATGAATTCCAAATTTCAACAGCTTCAATTCATTCTGGCGTTTATTTACTGAAATTGCAAGAAGCAGGAGATGTGAAAGTTGTTAGAATAGTTGTTTCGCACCCTTAAATTATCCTAGAATCAGAACCCAAAGGTGATTTGCTTGTTGTACTTTTGCAGGTACCAACATGGATATATTATCACTTCTCGCTAAGACTGGCGCATCAACGGCGTTGCTCGACATCGCCAACAAAGCACTATCAGGAAAACGAATCAACACCAACGAAGGAGAACTTTTGTTTGCACAAGGTTCTTTGGGTTTTTTAGGGTTGATTGCCGATTCTATCAGAACTGAAAAGCATGGTCAATATGTATATTTCAACAGAAACTTCCATATTGAACCAACCAACATTTGCGTATTCGATTGCAAATTTTGCTCATACTCGAGATTGCTAAAGCATCGTCAAGATGGTTGGGAATTGAACGAAGAGGAAATTCTCAATATCGTTAGATCTTATATTGGCAAGCCTGTTACTGAAGTTCACATTGTTGGTGGAGTTCACCCAAAAATGGGTCTGATGTATTTCGCCAATCTGATCAAAAAGGTAAAGGAAATATTGCCTGAGATCCATGTGAAGGCATTCACTGCTGTGGAGTTGGAATATATGTGTCGCAAGGCTGGGGTTGATTTTGCGGAGGGCTTGAAAATCCTGAAAGACCATGGTCAGAATTCGCTTCCCGGCGGAGGTGCAGAAATTTTCGACGAAGCTATCCGAGCTGAAATTTGCGGCGATAAGTGTACCTCAGAGCAATGGCTCGAAATTCATCGAACTGCCCACAATTTAGGAATGCCTTCGAATGCAACGATGCTTTATGGGCATGTCGAAACTTATGCGCATAGAATCGATCACATGAATCGTTTGCGAAACCTACAAGACGAGACAGGTGGATTCAATACTTTCATACCACTTAAGTTCCGTAACCAAGGAAATCAAATGAGCCATATAGGTGAGGTTTCGGTTATCGAAGACTTGAAAAACTATGCAGTTTCAAGAATCTTCATGGACAATTTCCCGCATTTAAAAGCCTACTGGCCGATGATTGGTCGTTCTGTTGCCCAATTGTCTTTAGCATATGGAGTGAACGACATCGACGGAACCATCGACGATACCACCAAAATCTACACAATGGCTGGATCGGAAGAACAAAGTCCTTCTTTAAGTACAGCCCAATTGGTGGATCTGATCAATCAAGCCGGAAAAATTCCTGTAGAAAGAGATACTTTGTATAATTTTATCCGCAACTACAAGGATCAACCTTTAGCTCCTGATGTTGAATTAATTTCTTGATGCACGATATGTTTAAATCTGAAGCAGCCGGTAAAGTTTTTGAAATCGAGTTTGAAAAGCAATTTTCTAATGGGAGGGTTAACCAGCAAGAATTTGCTTGGGATATTTTAAAAACGGGCCCTTCGAGTTACAACATTATCAAGAACAACAAATCGTTCAATGTGATTGTCGAATCCTTTGATCCTGAAACCAACCTCTTTCAACTAAGAGTGAATGGGCAATTGATTACTGTAAAAACGCTTGATCGGATGCAGATCCTATTGCAATCGATGGGATTGGATACAACTTCTAACCGCAAGCTCAATGAAATCAAAGCTCCTATGCCAGGCTTGGTTGTACGCATCACGGTTGAAGAAGGCGCTGAAGTTAAAAAAGGCGATAGCTTGCTGGTACTCGAAGCCATGAAAATGGAAAACGTGATCAAGGCGCCAGGCGATGCAGTAGTAGGTAAAATCAAAGTGAACGCTGGTCAGGCAGTTGAAAAGAATCAATTGCTGATCTCATTCAATTAATGATTATTTCCCGATTGAGAATTGCTTCAGAAATCTGAGGTCGTTTTGTGAGAAAAAGCGCAAATCCTTCACTTGATACTTTAGGATAGCGATACGTTCGATTCCCATTCCGAGTGCGAATCCCGTGAACTTTTCAGGGTCTATATTGCAATTCTTTAAAACATTTGGATGCACCATTCCACATCCTAAAATTTCTACCCATCCAGAGTATTTGCAAATATTGCAACCCTTGCCACTGCAAACAGTGCAAGAAATATCCATTTCTGCTGATGGTTCGGTGAAAGGGAAATAAGATGGACGCAGACGGATTTTCGTTTCTGTTCCAAACATTTCACGGGCAAAATGCAGCAAGGTTTGCTTCAAGTCGGCAAAAGATACATTTTCATCGATATAAAGAGCTTCCACTTGGTGAAAGAAGCAATGCGCACGTGCCGAGACCGCTTCGTTTCTATACACACGACCTGGCATAATCATTCGAAACGGTGGTTTGTTTCGTTCCATCATCCGAATTTGCACCGATGATGTATGTGTTCTGAGTGCCATTTCAGGCGCTTGGTCGATGAAAAAAGTATCCTGCATATCGCGTGCGGGATGTTCTTCAGGAAAATTTAGTGCACTGAAGTTATGCCAATCGTCTTCAATTTCAGGGCCTTCTGCAACTGTAAAGCCTAAACGGTTAAACACTTCACGAATTTCATCCGCAACAATCGACAAAGGATGTCTATTGCCTGATGGAAAAGGAATGCCTGGTGCACTAAAATCAATCGCTTCTCCTTGTGCAACTTGATTCTCGCTAAGCTCTTTGGCTTCTTTCCAAATTGCTTCAGCGCGTTGCTTAAGGATATTGAGTAACCGTCCAATTTCTTTACGATCTTCAGGTTGAACATCCTTGAAACGATCAAACAGCGCAGGGATAATTCCTTTCTTACTCAAATAATTTTGTCGAAATTTCTCAGCGCTCTCAGCGTCTTTCGGTTTAATGTTCTCAATTTCTGCGGCAATGCCTGCAATTTCTTCCTGAAGCATACTAATTGTTAGGGAGCGCAAATATAAATAAATTGAAAAGGACCAAGTGATTGAAACATCAGATGTTATTCTCCGTTAAGAAATGAAAGAGCAATCAAAATATTTGTACTTTTGAAAACTTACAGACTTAATCAGATGAAACTGACTTTCAGAAACTCTGCCATCATTTCCTTCGCATTCATTGCTATTTCTGCTTTTTCCTGCAAATCGGAAGACCAAACTTGCACTGTAGTAATTAGAGTGGTACGTGCGAATGGAGGGCCTGCAACTTCTGCAAAAGTGAAACTAACATCTAATTGGGGTCTTTCTCAAAAAGGAGAAATTGCAGATTATCTGTCAAATTCAGAGAATACCAAACTAACAGACGGAGATGGAGGGGCGACTTTTACATTTAAAAATCCTGCGATTTTAGATGTGGAAGTAACGCACATTTCTTATGGTAGTGCTAGCGATTTGATTAAGCTTGAACCAGGCGAAACAGTCTCAAAGACTATCACTGTTCAATAGGAAAGTAATCAGCGAAATAATCTATAACAGATTGTTTCATTAAAAAACTTTGTTGCCCTGGCTTTAGCGGTGGAAGATTTTCTACTGTAGACCAATGTGGGTAACCATCTTCATCCTGCCCTTCGAATTTATAATAGCCGTAAGGTTCCAGCAAAGTACATATTGCTATATGGAGCACTTCAAGCTTTTGGTCCTTGTTGAATTTCCGATATCCTTTGCCAAGCTCTTGAACTCCAATGAGCATCAGCACAGCCTGCAAATCTAGCCCGTCGCCGAATTGAACTTCTAAATTGAGGATCAGCTTTTTCCACTGATCCTCAATTTCATGCAATGATGAAGGGTTTTCAGAAATCCTGATATCCATTAGTTACAAATCCATTTTCTGGTTTTGCTGTAGTTGCCAGAATCAATTCTGATCAGATAAGCTCCAGCACTTAAATTACGGCCGCTTACGTCCGACAAATTGAAAGTATAGTCGCCTGCACCAAGATTTTCTTTGCTCATGCTTCCAATCAACTTTCCAGTTAAATCAGTAACACTTATCGTTACATTTCCTTGACGGAGTAGGCCAACACTTATGGTTGCATCTCCATCGCCCGGGTTTGGATAAACTTGAGTCATATAATCATCCAAAGAGATATCTTCCAAACCTACTGGTTGATTCAAAATATTGATGTCTTCCAAGAAGATACTATTTCCTGCACTGTCGGAAACTACAAACTTCACCATACCATTGTCCTGACCTGCAAGCGCTGAAACACTTACTGTTTCAGTTCTCCATTGATCAGCAGTAGGGACGAATGTGCCTGAAATTGTTTGTCCTGAAGCCAAAGTAGATAAGGCTGTTCCTGTTTTAGCGTATCGCAACGACCAAGTACGACCACAATTATTCGATACGTAAATCTCCATACGGTCATTCGTTGAGGTACTTTTGCGCGCATAGGCCAATTTAAATGTAATGTTGGCCGGAGATGAAGTTCCCGACATATTAATGATCGGAGAGATCAATTCGGTGCGGCTGCCAGTGGCAATTGCGTTGTTGTTGTAGCGAATACTAGCGCTTCCAGTTACAGAGGCAAGCGTAGTGCGCTCGAAAGCTGTAGATGTACCAACAACAGACCAATTGTTAAATGGATCAGAACTAATATTGGGGAATGCGGCATCCTCAAAACTTTCTACAAATGGAGAGCTGATAGTTGGATTTAATGGCCTTACTGTGATAAAACTATTTTTAGTTCTTGCGTTGCTTCCAGTCGAGTTGCTAACAGTTAATGTAACTGGATAAACACCGGGTTCATTGTATTGAATTACTGGATTTTGTGCGCTTGAAGTCGCAGGTGTAGCGCCTGGAAATGACCAAGACCACGTCCATGTAGCATCAACTGCAGCGTTATAGCTTTCATCTGTGAATGTGAGGTTCGTATTGGTACAAACAACATTTGTGCTTGATGAAAAATCGGCCAACGGTGCACAAACTGGAGCTGTTGTATTTACTCCAGTTGCAATGAGATTGGCAGAAGACCATAAATTATTTCTTTGTCCAGCTGTGGCATTCAAAGCAGCATTCATTCTGGTGCATTGTCCAGTAGAAAACATGATCGCGCAGTTTGCATAATCCATGATGTTTTGAACATTGTCGAGCGAGCCGCAAGTTACTTGTGCAAGATTGCAGCTTTGATCAGCTACACCAATAGTGTTTGGCGTGTCTGTTACCCCGTCGTCTTGGTTGCAGTTGGTTGTTAAACCAGGATTGTTGCTAGGACCCCATGTATGATTGAGATTAAACCAATGTCCGATTTCATGCGGAAGCGTGCGGCTAGCAAAATTTCCACCGTTAGATGTTCCGATTCCTCCCAATTGCGTGTGCGTAACAATAATTCCATCGTATGTAGCACTTGGCGCATTTCCGGGACGGTAAGCATATCCTCCAACACGATCGCCTGATTCCAAAATCACATCGTCAACAATCCATACGTTTAGGTATTTATTTCTTGGCCATGAAATGAGGTCTTTCACATTGTCATTTCCATTGTAAGTCAAGGTAGAAACTGTTCTGGTGATTCCATCTGTACAATTTCCATTAGGATCTTTGCGGGCCAAACGAAACTCAACTTGTGCATTTCCAATAATTCCCTGAAATTCAGGAATAACTTCGTTTTGATCGGTATTTAGTTGTTGAAAATCTTCATTGATGATGCGAACAGCATCTTCCACTTGCTCTCTGGAAATGTTTTCAGATCCATAATTGTGAATGATATGAAAAACAATTGGAATCACTTTAAGCACCGAACGCTCTGCTGCATCAGGAGAATATTGCTCTGTAAAAGCTTCCAATTCTTCTTGTGCAACTTGCAATTCTGGATGGTTCATTAAAGCAGCATCATTCATAATGTGCGAACCACATCGTTGAATTTGCTGACCAAAAGAGGTTAAAGATGCGATAGCGATCGCTAGTGTAAAGTAGAGTTTACGCATGGTTGATGGTTGGCGTATTTTTTTAAAACGGTCGCTAAGATAACAATTAAATAGCTGTTAGGTTTCCTGTTGAATGAGATAATTCCTTGATCAACATTCGTTTTGCGATGGGCAAATAAGTTTCTTCCACTGGAATATTTAAGGTGCAACTAAAAAAGTAGGTAGCGGGATTTGGGATTTCCTTGTTGTTCCTAATTAAATCTGCTTTTATCTCAGGTGCAGTATTTACCAATGTAGACGAATATTTTGCTATTTCTCTGGTGTGAATAGCTCTAAACTTTTCTTCGTTGTCCTCGAAAATACTCACAGCATATTCATAAACTCGAATCTCAGATGGCTGATTTATCTTCAAAATCATGTAGCCTTCATTTTGTCGAAGTGGCACTAACCCAATTGGCTCTAGTTTCAATTGATTCTCTATTTTTTCATAAACAGACTTTCCAATGTTGAGCTTGGTTTCCAATTTCGGCAATGAAAAACTGATAATTCTTTCCAACTCATCCATCAACTGATCATTTTCAACAACACTTCTGTACGATATTTTGAAGCGCTCAAAGTCCAATCCTGATAACTCTCCCGGAAACGATTGATACAATTGTTTTGTGCCGTCTCTTAACAACTTTAGTTTTCTATAATGACTAATCAATTCCGCCAAGCTTGGATACAGTAATTGCTGCTTGAAATGTTGTTCAACATCTTCAAGGTAGGCCAACAGTATGTACTGCTTATATTCAAGATCGATAAGGTTCTCAGTGAGCCAATTTTCGCTAAGTTTTTTCATCCCCCCAACTATTTATCTATTTAACGACTGTCCTACTTTTAAGTTGCACGACATCATTTGCGAGTCTTGAGGTGACTGCACGACAATGTCAACCGTATAATGTTTATTTCTTGTAGGATTGTGCTTCATTAATGCCTTAGTTTATCGGTAGGTTTGCATCATTACTTTAAGTTATGATCAAGAAAACAGGTTACTTTTTAGGGATTTTTGTGCTTTTAATTTTGCAGGCATGTGTTAGTGGGCGGCAATTTGAAGAAATGAAAGCTGCCAGAGAAAAGTGCGACAGCGAACTGTCTGAACTGAAATCTCGCTATGAAACATTTACTGCCAAAGAAAAGGAGCTCAATGTTCGTGTCGAAGAGTTAGGCCGTCAAGTGAAAGCACTTACGTCCGATACTTCAAATCATGGAAGATCATTCAGAAGGTTAAACACTGCTTATGAACGACTTAATGCGACTTACGATCAATTGCTTGAAAACAACAATAAGTTGATGGAAGGCAAAGATGCAGACAACAAGAAACTCATGGGGCAGTACCAACTTACTCAAGAGGAATTGCAGAAGAAGGAAGATAGGCTTAGAATTCTTGAAGCTGATCTAGATAAACGATCAGCCGACATTCAGCGTTTGAGTATGGAAATGAAAGCTGCAGAGGAAGCAATAAAAATAAAGGAAGATCGTGTGAATGAATTAGAAAATGTACTTGCGGCAAAAGATTCAGCCATGAAGGAACTTCGAAACAAGGTCTCGGACGCTTTGTTAGGTTTTCAAGACAACGGACTTTCAGTGAGCATGAAAAACGGGAAAGTTTACGTTTCACTTGAAGAGAGACTTTTGTTTGAGTCTGGCAGTACTGTGGTTGATGCCAAAGGTGTTGATGCTTTGAAAAAATTGGCCAAAGTGCTCGAGAAAGAAGCCGATATTTCAGTGTTAATCGAAGGTCACACCGACAATGTACCTATCAAAAGCGCAACGATAAAAGACAATTGGGATTTAAGTGTGCTCCGTGCTACTTCTATTCTCCGTATCATTGCTTCCAATTCGAAGGTCGATCCGAAAAGACTAACTGCTGCTGGTCGGGGTGAATTTTTACCAATTGATAAAGCGAATACTCCAGACGCACGCAAGAAAAACCGAAGAACAGAGATTATCCTTACGCCTAATTTGGATGAGCTTTTCCAGCTAATCAACACCAATTAGAGTCAACTCTAGTTTATCCTATTAACAGTAAAGAATTTCTTTTAACATCCTCTTTAAATTTCTGCCTCCAAGCATTAAGTGTTAGAGCTGTTTCTTCATGTTCAGGATGAAAACAAATCCAGCTTTCTGATTTGTCGGATAGAGCCTTTAATTGTTTGATGTCTTCAGTGGTAATGATATCCTGTCCAAATGTTCGTTGTCCGGATTCTAGCACGTCCCACAAAACGTATTCTAAATTATTCATCCAACCAGCGAAGTAACATCGTTCAGAAATTTCACTCATGAATGCTGCCAGCTTTTTTTAATCTGATGTTAAATCATTTATCATAATTGCCTCAATCGATTAATCAGATTTCTTCATTAGACTAACTAATTCAAATATTCATACAAAGAAGTCTTCTTTTAAAAATCGCTTGAAGGTTTGTCTCTAGATTATAATTGAAGCAGTTTTTATCACTTGGATTTTTTAGTCCAATCGAAACTGAAATTTGAATTCACAATCAAGCCATTGTTGTTCTGAAAAACACTTTTTCCATCTATTAGCCTGCCCAATTGGAGCGTTTGGTTCAAATAACCAATTTCTATTTTTAGTTTTTTGCTGAATCGATATCCTATCAAAGCACCAATTCTATTTTGATCGAATACATTGGCATTTACATTTTTTCCAAAGCCAATGAAGATTTCATCATAAAAGGCCAAATAGGGAGTTTTGTCTTTAATTTCATTTCCCTTTAATGGGATTTGCAACCGCATCATGTAACGCAACCGATTCAGCAGTGGAAATTCATCTTCGGAAGTTTCTTTCGCTGAAGAATAGCGGCCAACTAACCGTTGTTCAAGCATAAATCGATGGATGAAGTCTACAGTTCCTTCCTTATGAGAAAGTTGGGCCATTTCGAAAATTCTATGTTCTGTAAAGTCCCTTCCTAAGCTATTGATCGAGTATTCCCCATAAGGATATGTTTCAACCCAAGCATAACCGACCCTAAACAATACCCGTGGATTTAAATGGTAGTTCACACCAACCCTTAAAAGGCTTTGTTGCCAATTTGTAATGAGGTTATTCCTTCGCCATTGGTACTCACTGTGAATGCTAAACTTCTCTGATAGTTTAATATTTCCGAAATAGTTAAACCAACCGATGGTGTTATATGTGTTCAACCGGTTGTTTTGTCCAAATGTTTCTTGAAAACTCAAGACCAAAACGATCAGGGTGCAAATTGCTGTACGTCTTTTCATAATTACCTTCTAATGCTTTAACATAAATATTAAGCTTGTTGGGTTTTCCTTCAAACTACGCTCTGTCCAAACTGAACAATAACTTACTTATCGCCAAAGTTTAATCGGTACCTTTTCAAAATACTACTGGCAGGAAACCATGCTGCAGTTGCTCCGATCAATATAACTGTTATGGATATCAAAAGAATATCAATTCCTTTCAAAAGAACCGGATATGCATCGAATTGACTAATCATCACCAACGAAAATTTATCCTGGAGCCAAACGATCGCAAGTCCTAAGGTGATCCCAAGTATCAATCCCAATAAAGTGATCAATAATCCTTCAGTAAAGAAAATTTTTCGAAGCATTGATTGATCAGCTCCCAAACTTTCCAGCGTGCGGATGTCTTTTGATTTATCAACGATCAACATCGTTAAAGACCCAGTGATATTGAATACCGCAATGATCAATATGAAAGTTAAAATCAGATAAACTGCCCACTTCTCAGCATTGATGATTTTGTAAAGTAAGTCGTGTTGTTCAAAACGATCTTTCACCAAAAAATTAGGTCCTAGAATGGCTGAAATTTGGGCTAGCGCTTGTTTTGACGGAATACCTTTATCCAATTGAATTTCAATACTGCTCATTTTGCCACGCCGATCGAAAAGAGTCTCAGCAAACGTAAATGGAACTATCACATAACGTGTGTCAACTTCAGGTTGAATTTGAAAAATTCCTGTTGGTCGTAATGTTCCAGCACTAAATGCCTCTGCTGGATTGAGCGTATAAGTTGCTCCAGGTCGAGGCACGTACACATCCAAGGGCACCGACAAACTCTGTAAACTCAGACTTAAGGAATAAGCGACACCACTGCCTAGAATTGCATTTGAAGAAGAATCACTCCCAAGGCTAAATCGCCCTTCAACCATCATGCTATCGATTCCACTCATTTTTTCAAATGCGCTTCCTACACCTTTCACAGTGCAAATAAATCTGGCTTCTCCATAAGTTAGAAGTCCATTTTCTTCGATCACGGGCATGGTGTATTGCACGCCGTCAATTGCCGAAAGGCGTTTCATTTTTTCGTCCGACAACTGAAAAAACTTTTCGCTTCGGTGTTCAATTTTAAC
>CAMCXT010000012.1 GCA_945883545.1 Chitinophaga pinensis
CAGTCCAATTTTATTGTAAATAAAGTGCATCAACCAAACGGGTCCAATCAGGAGAAATTGGATGTCTTTTAAAAATGATGGTTTTTTCCCTTCAATGTGATGCCCAAAAAACTGACCTATCCATGCAATGACAAAAACTGCGAAACCAATAGCCCATTGAGGATAGGAAGATATTTCTTGAACTTGAAGACTCAGATAGTTTAGTACAATTAGGAAAAAGGTCATTCCTACTGCCAAAGGTGGTGAAAGAAAGAAATACCAAATGATTGAAAGCCCTGAAATGATCCAAGCCCAATTGAGATGAGCATTGGCCAAGACTTCAGGAACAGGAATGGATCCAAACAATAGCACAATACTCCAAACAATGAGTGGAACACAAATCCAATGGATTGCCTTGTTGGTTGAGTTCTTGTGGCTTACTGCGTATTCATCGAGCCAATCTTGAATTTGTCTCATTTCGATCTGGCATTTGTAATATGTAAAGATATAGATTGGTTAAGTTGGAATTACTGCTTGAATCAAGTATTGAAAATTTGAAGACTTGTCCATCTTTGGAATTTGACTCATACAGTATAGGAGGTGAGTGGTTTTAAATCCCGCCACCCCAACAAATTTCTTTATTTTAAACTTGGATCGTTTTTTCTTTTTTATGTTCCTTGATACCTAATATGACAAGTTTTTCGGGTTAAAATCCTAGATTTGCGATACTGAATTGTTAGTTACATGGGACGTATTTTCGAAAAACGAAAGCATAAGATGTTTGCTCGCTACGATAAGATGGCGAAGGCATTCACAAGAATCGGAAAAGAAATTGCCATTGCGGTAAAACAGGGCGGACCTGATCCTGATGGAAATCCGCGCTTGCGAGCCGCGATGAGAAATGCTAAGTCATTGAATATGCCGAAAGATAGAATTGAGGCAGCAATTAAACGCGCAGTTTCTAAAGATGCGGGCGATTTCTCGGAAGTTGTATACGAAGGTTATGGTCCATATGGAGTAGCAATTCTTATTGAAACGGCTACCGACAACACTACAAGAACTGTTGCTAACGTGAGGATGCACCTTACCCGTGGCGATGGATCATTGGGTAAAACTGGATCTTTGGACTTTATCTTCGAGCGTAAAGCTCTTTTTAATCTGAATGCTGAAGGCTTGGATGTTGAAGAACTTGAGCTTGAACTGATCGACCATGGTTTAGAAGAGATCAACTTGGACGAAGGCACCATTTTTATTTACACTGCATTTACAGATTATCACAAAATGCAAACTGAACTTGAGCGAAGAAATCTTAATATTTCGGGTTCAGAATTGGTGAGAATTCCACTAACAACAGTGGAACTAACCGAAGAGCAGGAAGAGGAAATTAACGAGTTGGTTGAAAAGATCGAGGAAGACGAAGATGTTCAGCAGGTTTTTATTAACGTGAAATAATCAATTTGCTAAAGCTGGATTTTTTGGAATCCATAACTTGAATTATATAAATGCCATTTGAGAAGCCGGAGAGATGAATAGTTGCTCCGGCTTTTTCGTTTGATTTTTTAGTCATTAATAGTTTTCCACTCAAGTCGAATAATTGGATTGTTTTACTTAGGTCGTTTTGCGCATCAAATGCAATGAATACTTGATTTGTAGCAGGATTAGGAAATAGAATAATGTGCTGAATGTTTTCCTGTTTTTCGAAAGCCAATGGCTCTCCTCCAAGGTAAAGCGATAATCCTCCACGCGCGTTCCCAGTAATTAGATCGGGATATGAGTCATTGTTTAAAAGTCCTGTAGTAATTCCAGTTAACTTTCCTTCATCAATGTTTGAAATAGTGCTGTCTAGGAGAGGAAATGAATTATCCTCGGTGATCTCCCAAGTAGAGATTGTGCCTCTTTCAGTTCCACATAAAAGATAATTTGAGCCTAGATATTCGACTATTGCAGGATTAGAATATCCATAATTACTCACACCTTCTTGAATAGTTTCTACATTTCCCCATTGTTCAATGTCTGGAGATGCTGGGAATTGAGGGTTGTTTATCGATCCAACATTTAAAAACACTCTAACAAATCCCTGCCTAGAGCCTGAAATCAAATCGGTGAGGCCATCGTTGTTCGCGTCGAAAAATGTGGGGGCAGAAAAATCGAATGCATCAGATTGAATGCTATTTTCTGGCATCAATTGAAAATCAAAATTCCCACTAGAGCTATTGTTGTATAATAATCTGAATTTCCCATCAAGCTGACCAACAATAATTTCTGGTAAGTTGTCGCCATTGAAGTCGCTTGCTCCAGGAGCCAAGTATTTCAAGTTTAGCGCTCGAAATCCTCCTAAATCATCTGTTCGATAAACAAAGTTTGGGGAATTGGCAGAGCCCGTATTTTCAAATAGCCAAAGTGCAGCTCTGTAATTTCCTGTAGTTGACGGAGAGATTGGCAATTCAAATTCTCCACCAGTCCCAACGATTAAATCTAGATCTCCATCATTGTCGGCATCAACTAACAGGGGAAGTGAATTTCTTCCTAAATCGGCCATTTCATGACAAAGAAACGGTTCTTCAATTTCGGTAAAGTGAAAAGAGCTTTCACTTACAGAATTGTATCTTTTCATTAGTCTCCCTGAGTTTATAGCTTGATCTTCAGTATTAGGTGCTATGATTAAATCAGGGAGATTATCGTTGTTTGTTTGTGCTCTAAAGATTCCTGGGAAAATAGGTACACCTACATTATTCCAGTTGGGTGGATAGTTGTTGGGAGTAGGCACAATTATATCTGTAGATCCTTGAGGTTGATTGATCAGAAAAAGAGCCTCTGGAAATGAAACATCTCCCAGAAGTAAATCGGAGTCTGTGTCTTGGTCAACATCATCTATCAAAAGTGCCGAACCACTGTGTCTGCTGCCATCAGCCATTCTTCCACAGGAATCGTTGTAGTTAATTGAATTCGATAGTCCGTCTTCTGTAAAATTTCCCCAGTTGTCGGATTCCAATCTGAAGATCAATTCTTCATTGTTCCCATTAATTTCTTGACTTAAATTTTTGTGATACTCAACGCAAGTTCCAAGTATGTAAAAAGTTAGAATATCAAGATCGCCATCTCCGTCAATATCGTCAATAGCAGGAATGTCAACACGACTAACGAATAGGTTCAGTGGATTTCCATAATAGTCGGAGAGCAGCAGGTTGGTGACAAGTTCGAATGATGGAGTTGGTCCTGAATTAGGAAGTCTCTTGTAAACACTAATTCCATTGGATGCAGATACAAATAGATCGTCAAGATTATCGTTGTTATAATCGCGAATTACAAACCAGTTTGAAATCTCAGGTAAATCTATACTTAGAGTAGGATTATATGTCCAAGATTGACGATTGTCGAAAGACTCATAAACTGAAACTTTGTTTCCAGATCTGTCTAATACAATGAGGTCTAAATTTCCATCATTGTTTAGATCAGTTTGCTGCAATTGTGGAGCATTCATGCCACCAAACCATGCATTGGAGTAGCTAGTAAGATTGTCTTTACCAGTGAATGGGATTGAGTTGTCAAACCTAAAACCAAAAGGGATTTCTTGAGCAACAAGGGAGTTGATCAGTATGCAAAAAAAGCTTAAGGTTTTGAGGTATTTAAACATCAATAAGTTGCCAAGCTGTTGATTTCGGAGCCATATTTAGATAAAGTATCCTTGCCATTGAGAAAAGACAGTTCAACGAGAAACGAAAATGCCTCAATTGAAGCACCTTGGCTTTTAATCAATTCTGCGGCAGCAGCGGCAGTGCCACCTGTTGCTAACAAATCATCATGCACTATCACTTTCCAATTGGGTTTGATTGCATCAGCATGCACTTCGATTGTGGCACTCCCATATTCAAGGTCGTAAGACCATGAAACGGTTTGATATGGGAGTTTTCCAGCTTTCCGAACTGGAATAAACGGAATGTTGAGCTGCTGCGCCATGAGCATTCCAAACAAAAAGCCTCGGCTTTCAACGCCAAGAATAGCATCGATTCCAAGATCTCGAAAAGGCTCTGTTAGACTTATGGTTATTTCTCTGCAAAGAACAGGGTTTTCTAAAATGGGTGTGATGTCTTTAAATAGAATTCCAGTTTTGGGGAAGTCTGCAACATCTCTGATGGAAGCTTTTACTTTTTCTTCTATGGTCATTCAAAAGTCAGGTAGTGAACCACTCTCTCTAGCTGTTCGGGCTTTATCGCATAAATTGCCTGAAGGTCCGAGGGCTTTCGGAAGGGGCCGTGTTTGATGCGGTAATTTACGATGCTTTTTGCTACACCATACCAGAAGTAAGGATGCTTTTGTAATTCTTCAAATTTGACTTGATTGACACTGAATTTTTTAATGTTCGAGGTGTCGAGAGTTAAATAGGGTTGGATTTCTTGGTAAATACTATCGGGGAAGTTTTTAATTTCCAGTAATTGCTTCGTACTCCAAAATCCACCAAGTTGATTTCTGCGTTTAACTATTTGCGAAGCCCTAAATTTTCCTATTCCCTTTAACTGCGTAAGTTGTGTTGAATCGGCGCTATTTAAAGCGACCGTGAGTTGTTTTCGTGCAGTTTTTTGTGGGTTTATACGATTAGATTTTATTGTTGAATCGAATTGTACATAAGGGCTTAATGCTTCATATCGCTTATCATTCATACAGTAAAGTCGTTTCAGGTCTTCCTTTTTTCTGAATCTCCCTCCCTTAGAAACGAACTTTATTATTGATGCGCTTTCCTTGGCACTAAATCCCATAGCCTGCCAACCATCTGCATTCAGCAAATTTGGATCAAATGGCTTAAGCAGGCCAGGGATGTTTAGTTGTTTTCGACCTTGAGTTTTCCGCTGAAAAATGCTGTCACTTTCTTTTTGCTTCGTCTCTATCCAATCTTGACTAATTTCGCTGAAAAGGAGTTCTGCTGGTGGAGCTGGTGGGAATATCCTATGCCAGTTCATTCTAATGATTTCTGAGGATAACAATAGAACCACCAGAAAAATGATACCCTTCTGCTCGGTCCTAGAATAAGTGAAGAATGCTTTCAGGTATTGCTTCATGATCCTTGCAAAGGAAAATGAAGACTTTTGAATTAATCGGCAATGAAACGGTTATAAACGATTAAATCGGATACGTTTTATGTGTCTGAAAATCAGACCAATAAAATTGATTCATCTTTAGTGAAGTTGAGTTGGCTGTACAGATTTGGCGCATCGATCAGGCGATCAATCAGTTATGAATGAAGATGTCTGATTGATTAAGACTGCGCTTTTAATTGGGTCTGAAGCACAGCTAATCCATCTTCGAAGGAATGTGGATTGTACCCTAACACGCTTCTGGATTTTGTTAAATCGAATCCAGTTCTTGGTGGTCTTTTTGCTGGTTGGTTTAACCCTGATGAGTCGGTGCGATGAACGATCGATTTGTCGAGTCCGAAATAATCAGCAACACGGTTAACCAATTCGAAGATATTCATGTAATCGGGCCCAGAAATATTGAAAATTCCATTTGCTTTTTGTGTAGCAGCGAGTAGGCAGCCTTCTGCAAGGTCTTCAGCAAGAGTAGGCATTCTATATTGGTCATCCACGACATTGATCGGACTTCCTTTTTCCAGTGCTCCTTTTGCCCATAGCACAACATTAGAGCGGCTCATGTGATCAGCTACACCATATACAAGTATTGTACGCAGGATAGCCCAGCTATTAGATTTTGCTTTGACGATGTTTTCAGCTTCTGCCTTCGACCATCCGTAATAGGAAACAGGATTAGCTTCAGCTTCTTCGGTGTAAGGGCCATTTAGTCCGTCGAAAATGAAATCAGTTGAAACATGCACAAGATGCGCACCTACAGAATTGCACGCTTCAACGATATAATCAACCGCATGCACATTGTTTCTTAGGCATCCATCCCGATCCGATTCGCAAGCATCTACATTGGTCATGGCAGCTGCATGAATCACAACATCAGGTTGGAACTGTGCAATTACTGAAAGCACATTCTCTCGATCCCCAATATCCATTGGGTGATAGGTATAACCATGTTGAGTAATTAATCGATTTTCTCCTCTAGCTGTAGCAACGAGTTCGACTTTATCGCGGTAATTACCTAGGCAGGCATAAACGATTTTTTGGCCTAACAATCCGTTACTTCCAGTGATAAGAATTTTCATGCTTCAATGATGTGGATGGCTTTGCTGCTTAAATTGATAGAAAAGTACTTAGAGATCCCAAACTCTGGTTCTACTGTTTTGGATGTATTCCTTTAATTTCAGAATAAATGCCATGTGCAGATAAACTATCAGCGGGGAGCCCAGCGTGAGAAAAGAAGCGTAAATAAAAAACAATCGAATGTTTGATCTACGCATATTGAGCTTACCACCCAACCAAGTACATACTCCAAACGCTTGACGTTCAAAGAAATTTGAGATTGTTTGGATCATGTGTTGAGTGTTTTACAGCTACGCCACCAAATTACACAAATGATTCCTGATTCGAAAGTAAATTCAAGATCAACAATACATCGTTCGTTTGTTACTTTTGGGATCTCAAAACCAATCTATATGTTGAAAGGATTTTTTAATGTTCCGAAAGCTATTAATGAGCCGGTTAAGTCATATTTGCCCGGAAGTCATGAGCGTGCGGAATTGAAAGATATGCTGTCGCATTTGCAGTCGCAGCAAATTGATATTCCGATGATCATCGGTGGAAAGGAAGTTTTTACAGATCAAAAAGTAAGCCTTCGCCAGCCGCATAAAACCAAGCATGTTCTTGGACAGTTTTCTCGAGGAACAGAAGATCATGTTAAACAGGCAATTGATGAGGCTCTTTTAGCTAAATCAGCTTGGGAGAAAATGACTTGGGAGAATAGAGCAGCAATTTTTCTTAAGGCCGCTGAATTGATCGCGGGTCCATACAGAGCGCGTTTGAACGCAGCTACTATGTTGGGTCAATCGAAGAATGTTTATCAAGCAGAGATCGATTCGGCTTGTGAAATGATCGATTTTTTAAGGTTCAATGTTCAATATATGACGGAGATCTATGCTCAGCAACCTGCATCCTCTCCGGGAATTTGGAATCGCCTCGAACAAAGGCCATTGGAAGGATTTGTGTTTGCACTAACGCCATTTAATTTCACTGCAATTGCTGGTAATCTGCCAACTTCGGCAGCTATGATGGGGAATGTGGTTGTATGGAAACCAGCAGATACACAAATTTATGCAGCACATGTTTTGATGGAAATTTTCAAAGCAGCTGGAGTTCCTGATGGTGTTATCAATTTGGTTTTCGTAAGTGGGCCAACGGCAGGAAAGGTGATTTTTTCGCATCCTGATTTTGCTGGAATTCACTTTACAGGATCAACAGGAGTATTTCAAAATATCTGGAAAACGATTGGAGAGAATATTCATTTATATAAAACCTATCCAAGAATTGTTGGTGAAACAGGAGGGAAGGATTTTATTTTCGTACACAAATCGGCTGATGCTCCAGTTGTTGCCACTGCAATTTCGCGTGGAGCGTTTGAATATCAAGGACAAAAATGTTCTGCTGCCTCACGTTGCTATATTCCTGACAATATTTGGCCTGGTGTTAAGGAACATTTGATTAAAGATATTTCATCATTTAAAATTGGACCTGTAGATGATTTTAGCAATTTTATTAATGCTGTAATTGATGAAAAATCGTTCGACAAATTGGCTGCCTATATTGATCAAGCGAAACAGGATCCAGATGCAGAAATAATTGCTGGAGGTACCTATGATAAAACCAATGGATGGTTTGTTTCTCCTACAGTTATTGTTACTAAAAATCCTCATTATACAACCATGTGTGAAGAGTTGTTTGGCCCTGTGGTGACTATTTATGTTTATCCTGCAGATGCATTTTCAGAGACATTAAAAATTGCAGATCAAACTTCCATTTATGCGTTGACGGGCTCGATTATTTCTAACGACCGTTATGCTGTGGATGAAGCAACATTTGCTCTGCGTAATGCAGCAGGTAACTTCTACATCAACGATAAGCCAACGGGTGCAGTTGTTGGGCAGCAGCCTTTTGGAGGTGCTAGAGGTTCTGGCACAAACGACAAAGCCGGATCAATGATTAACCTTTTGCGTTGGGTTTCGCCAAGAACAATTAAAGAGACATTTGTGCCACCTACTGATTACCGTTATCCTTATTTAAATGAGGCATAATTAGAAACGTTCTTCCGCAATAAAATAAAAACGCCCGATTATTTTTAATCGGGCGTTTTTATTAATAATTAATTTGATTGATTCTTTCCGAATAGTAATTTAATCGGGCAAGTCATTCTTGTTAATTTTTGTTTGGCAGGAATGAATATTTTCTGCTGTATTCTAGCATTTGCTCGCTGAATGAGCTTGGGTACTCAACGTTTACATCGATTAGTTTATCATTTTGAAAAACTGGAACCAATCGAGGCTGAATGAAACCTTTGTATGGTGCTACATTTAGTTTGGCAAAACGTTCTTTTACTTCTTTGTGAATTTCTTGGTCAATTTTCACTCCGTAATTCTCTATTAATGCTTGACCTGCAGCAAAATCTCCCTGCGATTTAATTCTCTGAATTTCCTTCAATAAATCTCCAAATAACAATCGGAGTTTAGCGTAATCGTTGATCTTAATAAATGTTAATCCATCACGTTTCACATATTCAGCTACTTTGTCTTTAGCTCCTTTTTCCATAACCCATTTAGCAACAAGTTGGCGGTTACGCATGTGCGCTTCTTCGATTGATTTGCCTAATTCGACACGATTTAATTGCAGCATCAGACCATTAAGTAAATAGCTTTCATATTCAGCTTTCCCAACCTCTAACGAAGGCATAACGCCAATGTCGACAAGTTTTTGATCGTAAATAAAATACAGTGCAACTAAATCAGCGCGCGCTTCTTCAAGTGCATTTTGGTAATTTTTCAGGGTGATATCGGGCGTTGCAACTCCTGGTTCCAATTGTCCGCTAGCGTGACCGATTACTTCGTGCATATCAGTATGTAAAGCCGATGCGAGATTTCCATATTTCACTGCTCTGTTAAGTGTTTCCTCATTTAATGAAAACTCAGATGAGGATGGAGATTTCGCGCCAGCAATATTGTAAGCTGCAACTACATTACCCAATGCAACCGACTTTGAGCCGTGCGTTTGGCGAATCCAGTTGCTGTTTGGAAGATTGATTCCAATTGGTGTAGAAGGTGCAGAGTCGCCACTTTCAACAATTACATTGATTGACTTTCCAATAATCCCTTTAACTTCTTTTTTCTTGTGATTTGGAAAGAGTGGAGAATTGTCTTCAAACCATTGGGCATTTTTTGCAATGACTTCAATCATTTTGGTGGCTTCGAAATCTTTGATAGAAACTACAGCCTCAAAGCTTCCACGTTTGCCGAGTGCATCTTGATATACCTCAATAAATCCATTTACATTGTCGATCGTTGAGTTTACATCACTCACCCAAGCAATATTGTATTCGTCGAATTTTTCGAGATCACCAGTTTTGTAATATTCAACCAATAAATCCAGTGATTTCTTTTGTTCGGGAGTTTCGGCAACTGAAGCAGCCTTTTCAAGCCAATAAACAATTTTCTCGATTGCTTGAGTATACATTCCCCCGACTTTCCATTGTTTCTCGATGATTTTGCCGTCTACTTTAATCAATTTAGAATTTAGGCCATATTCGATCGGAGACTTGTCGGCAGTATCAATTTTGGTCTCATAAAATGCTTCTACTTCTTTCTGGGTAACCCCTTCGTAAAAGTTGTTGGCAGATCCTGTGATGTTATCGATTCCAGCTTCAAGATTTACAGTTTTGGCATCTACGTTTGGATCAAAAATAATAGGTGAAATGAAGTTTATGAATGCAGATTTTGACATTCCATTTTCCAATGGAAGTTTTTCATCTGGTGTTTCATTGAGTGCTTTGGTGAAAAAATCTTTGCTGAAATTAGGAATGATTTTCTCGCTCGCATAATGGTGGTGAATTCCATTAGAAAACCATATTCTTTTGGTGTATTCTTCGAAAGATTTATAGTTTTCGTTGTTTTTATCGCCTGAATAAGAAGTCCAGATGGCTTCTAAAGTTCTGCGAACAATTAAATTATTTCGGTATTTCTGATCCCAAATAATGTCTCTTCCGCAAAGTGCTGCTTCGCAAAGATAGTAGGCTAATTCTTTTTGTTTGGCACTTAAAGTTTCAAATCCAGGAACCTGGTATCTCAACACTTGGATATCGGCAAAACGATCTGCCTCTACTTTAAAAGGAACATTTATTTGCTCACTTTTTGAAGTTAATCCAGGAGTTTGTTTCTGTGCGAATGCATGAACACAAAGCAATGTAGCCAAAGAGGCTGAGAATAAGTATTTGATCATATTGAGAAATTATTGGATAAAAATAGTGATTCCAATTGGGAATTCTCTACTTACAGAAAATACAAAACATTTCATGTTAGATAGGTGAATATAAAATGCACATTTTGATACTATTTAACTATAGATATTGAAACTTGAATAGTTGCAGCTGGTTTGAATAATATAAAAATCAAAATAATTAATTGCACATCAACCTGAACCTGAGTTTTAATTAATTCAGTAAAGTTTCGGAAGGGCGGAGAAAAATATCTTCTTTTTTACGCGGACGGAGTGCGCCAAACCACTTGAAGCCTCTTAATTGCAATTCTTTAGGTGATATTTTGTTTACAGGAATTAACTTGGCATCAGGTTTTTTTAAGAAAGTTATTTTACTCACTTCATTTGAATCAAGATAAATAAGCATATCGCTGCAATCTGCTCTGTTGATTCCTATATATTCACCTTTTTCATCACTTGCGAAATATATCGATTGGCCATTTCCTTTTACCATCACTTTTTTCAATTCACTGTTTACGAATTGCCCAGTAATATCTCTTCCTTTTATTTGATTGTAATTCAAAGAATCGACTTCGGAAATAATAAAAGCTGCATTTTTTAAATAAAGCGTGTTCAGTTCATTGTTGGCTAACTGAATGTAAACCGAATCTCCTAGCAATTGATTGGCTTCATTCCAGAGCACAGGATTGCCGAACAATCTCATCAAACTATCTTTTTCAGAATAGGTTAAAGAGTCGCATTTTCCCTGGAAATCTTTTTTGAAAAATCGCACATGGTGAAATGCATAAAAGGTCCTTTTTTTTGCAATTGTATCGGCAACCGACCGCAATGTATCTCCGTGCAAAAACAAGGTGTCTTTCCCAAATATTTTTTGCATTGCAGCACTGTCTGTCATCAAGACAACTTGTTCTTTTTCAAAATAATCCGCGTAATTCCCGGTTAAGATTACTTGGTTTACAGAATCTTTAATTGAAACATTTTTTCGGGCTTTTCCGATTCGTTTTTTCCGATCATATCGGATTTCATCACCCATTATTTCTTGGCCTTTGCTGTTGATTTTAGCATTTTTACCAAATTCTGAATTGTCTTTTTTGGTATTGTAAAATCCATTTTCACAATAAATGGTATTTTCTTCTGATCTAATCCATGTGGGCCCTGTAAAATATGCTATTTCGGTGGTTGTATTGTACTGTAAACTATCGCAATCCATTGTGTAATCTGGATTTACTAGCTTTACATTTTTACGGAAGTAAAACATTCTTTTTGCCGACTTGTACTGCCCGAAAATACTGGTTAATTGATTCTTGTCTTTATTGCTTATAATTTTCCCGCCAGTTGTGTAAATCGCTTCCTTCGATTGAAGATTGTATTTAAGTTGGCTAGTTGTTAATGTACTTGATGGGTCTTTAAGTCTTACATTTCCAACGATATCTGCAATTTTATTTTTTCCATCATAGCTTAATCGGTTGCCTGAAACTATAACGCTATCGCTAATAATTCTCACATTAGAATAAGCTTCCATTCGGTCTGCTCCTTCGAAGAAATATGCAGAGTCGCAATACAGTAAAGCACCTTCGTGTTCAAAAATTACATTTCCTATTAGCCTTCTTGCATCTGGAACCCTTTCATCAAATTCTAATGAATTGGCGCCAACGATGCGAATCTTTTTGCTCGTCTGTCCTAGCAAAAATGCACTTGAACAAGCATACAAAATGAACAGGGTGAGGTATTTAAGCAATCCTGGTTTTTCTGGCATCTTTAGCAAAAATAAAGGAATATTCTTAGAGCATCTAATATTTCCTGTTCAGACTGGTTTGGAAACGAAATATAGTATCAACGTATTTCGGATTGTTTTAGATTTACTGCCAATTATTTATTCTATGAGTTTTCCTGTAAGACATACTGCTAAATCTCGCTTGAGCGAAACCGATTTCAATCACTTGCCCTTCGGAAGGATCTTTTCAGATCATATGTTTCAGGCTGATTTCAATGGACAACATTGGATAAATGCTGGGATTAGGCCTTATGCACCGTTGGAACTTCAGCCATCATCGGCAGTGATTCATTACGGTCAATCGGTGTTTGAAGGTATGAAAGTGTATCGAAGTGCTGAAGGTGAATTGTTGCTTTTTAGGCCTATTGAGAACTTCAAAAGAATGAGGAATTCTTCCATCCGATTGAGTATGCCTTTGGTTCCTGAAGATATCTTCATGAATGGCATCATGGAATTAATCAAAGTGGATGCAAATTGGGTTCCTTCGGGCGATGGAAAATCTCTGTATATCAGACCCGTTTATTTTGCAACCGATCCTTTGATTGGTGTGCATCCATCAGAACTGTACACGTTTTTGGTGATTACTAGCCCGACAGGTGCTTACTACACTTCAGAGTTAAAAGTGAGAATCGAAAAAACATATTCCCGCGCCAGCAGAAGCGGAACAGGATATGCAAAAGCTGCGGGTAATTATGCAGGCGCACTTTATCCAACACAATTGGCTCAGCAAGCAGGATACAATCAAGTAATTTGGACTGATGCAGCTACCAATACCAAAGTAGAAGAATCGGGCACAATGAATCTGATGTTTGTGATTAACAATGTGTTAGTTACACCGTCCTTAAGTCCTAGTAAATTGGCTGGTATTACGCGGGATTCAATTATCGAAATTGCCCGTCATTGGGGCTATCCAGTAGAAGAACGAGATGTTTTTGTGGATGAAGTTGTTGCCGGATTGCGCGACGGATCTGTTACTGAGGCTTTTGGTACAGGAACTGCTGCCAACATTGCCCCAATCTCTGTAATTGGGCATGAAGGAGAGGATTTTACTTTACCCATACCAACTGTAGAGTCATTCAGTACAAAAGCGCTGAATTTCCTCGATGGTATAAAGACCGGACGAATTGCCGATCCTTTTGGATGGGTGGTAAAAATTTAATTAACCTCGAACGATGGTTTGGTCTCTATCAGGACCAACTGAAACTATCGCGATAGGCACTTCGAGTTCCGCTTCTAAGAAAGTAACGTAATTCTTAAGGTTTTCTGGCAATTGGTCGAAATTCCTCATGCCTGTTAAATCTTCGCTCCAGCCTGCAATTTCCTGATAAATAGGTTGAACAAAATCGGGATGAATATCGAACGGAAGATCTTTGGTTGGACCATCGGTTGTTTGGTATTCAGTACAAATTCTGATGGTATCGAAACCGCTAAGAACATCTGCCTTAGTCATGATCAATTTGGTAACACCGTTGAGCATAATGCTGTAGCGCAGCGCTGGAAGATCCACCCAGCCGCATCTTCTTGGTCTACCAGTAGTAGCTCCGAATTCACGGCCAATACGACGGATTTCTTCGCCCGTCTCATCTTCAAGTTCGGTGGGGAATGGGCCGCTACCTACACGTGTGCAATAAGCTTTGAAAATACCGTACACCTCGCCGATTGAAGCAGGTGCAACACCTAAGCCTGTGCAAGCTCCTGCGGCAATTGTATTTGATGAAGTAACAAATGGGTAAGAACCAAAGTCGATATCGAGCAAAGAACCTTGAGCACCTTCAGCTAGTACTTTTCTCCCTGCTTTATTGTGTGCATTGATAACATGTTCGCTATCAATCATGGTAAATTTCCTGAGGTGTTCGATGCCTTCGAAAAATGCTGGTTCTAGGTCTTCGAGATTGTGTTCGAAGTTGTAGTGACCTAACATTTCCAGATGTTTTTTCACGAGAAATTCGTATCTCTCTTTGAAGTCTGGACGAAGGATATCTCCAACACGAATGCCGTTTCTACCTGTTTTGTCCATGTATGTTGGTCCAATCCCTTTGAGGGTTGAACCAATTTTCGATAAGCCTTTTGCTGCTTCTGAGGCTGCATCGAGTAATCGGTGGGAGGGCAGAATAAGGTGAGCTTTTTTAGAAATCTGTAGATTTTCATAAACGTTTACTCCTTTTTCAACGAGCGCATCAGTTTCTTTTTTGAAAATTACAGGGTCTATTACAACACCATTGCCAACAATGTTGATGGTGGTTGGGTGAAAAATTCCAGAAGGTATTGTGTGAAGAACGTGTTTGCTTCCATTGAATTCCAAGCTATGGCCTGCATTCGGTCCGCCTTGGAACCTAGCAATTACTTGATAATGCGGCGTGAGTACGTCTACAATTTTTCCTTTTCCTTCGTCGCCCCATTGCAGGCCGAGTAAAACATCAATTGCCATTTGCAGTTTTTTCTTTCGATTTGCCTTCTGAGAGAATCAGTGCAGCATTTTCGTGACTGTTAGCTGTCGTAAAGACATTGTCGAGTCGGGTTATTATTAAAAGTTTTTTGAGTTTTTCGTTCACATTAACAAGCACAACATCTCCACCTGCACTGCGACTTCTGGTAAGAATGCCAAGCAGAACGGCTAGTCCAGAACTGCTGAGATAATTGAAGTTTTCGAAATCAAGGATAAAGTCAACTTCATTTCCAGCGATACATTCTTCAACCTCTGTGAGTAGTTCTTTTGCCTCATATTTTTCCATCAGGCTTCCCTGAAAAAAGATAATCGTGGCTTGGGATAATTGATCAATTTCGAAATTAAATCCCATTATTCAGCTTGATTTTTGTTTTCACAAATTCCGTTTTGAGACAATTTATCGCATTTGCCATAAAAAGTTAGCGCATGGCTAGAGATGGTGAAATTTAAAAGTTCACTTGCCATTTTTTGTATCTGTTGAATTCTAGGATCACAGAATTCAAAAACCTTCTCGCAGTCTGAACAAATAAGGTGATCATGCTGGCGATACTTGTACGATTTCTCAAATTGAGCTTGGTTTTTACCAAATTGGTGGCGTGTTACCAAGTTACTTGTAAGCAGAAGTTCTATCGTGTTGTAAAGAGTAGCGCGACTCACACGATACTTTTTGTTCTTCATATAAACGTACAACGACTCAATATCGAAATGGCCGTTATGGGAGTATATCTCATCTAGAATTGCAAATCGTTCAGGAGTTTTCCTGTGGCCGTTTTGTTCTAGATAATCAGAAAAAATCTGTTTGACGGTGTCCTTTGTTTCCTGATCCGACATGCGTTTTGATAGAAGAGGGGCAAAAGTAACAAAGAATCAACAGATCATTCCCTAACAATTCAAGTAAGGAGTGGTAGATCTTCTGAAATCTCTATGCAGCTAAGTATAGCGCAGTAATAGGAATTTATCCAAACTTCTTAACATTTTAGTTTGTGTCGAAACGAATCACTGTGGTTACACCTTTCACTTGCTTGATTTTGCCCATCAATTCGGTGAGGTGGTTCGTATCGTGTACGAAAACCATGATTGTTCCTTCGAAAACTCCATCTAGACTATCGAAACTAATCGATCGCATATTTACATTTAATTCATTGGAAATAATTCTGGTGATATTGTTCACGATACCGACATCATCGATTCCATTCACCCTTATTCCTGCCATGAATGCAATTTGCTGCTGATTGGTCCAACGCGCTTTGACAATTCTATAAGCATAATTCGACATCAAACTGATTGCATTTGGGCAATTTGATTTGTGAATTTTAATGCCTTCATTAATTGTTACGAAACCGAATACTTCATCTCCAGGAATCGGGTTACAGCAAGGAGAAAGCTTGTAGTCGATCTTCTCCATATCCTCGCCAATAACAAGCATATCGCTTTTCCCTCGAATTTCTTTAACGATATTTTCGAGGGTTGGAGGTTCATTGTTGGTCTCACTATCGCTGCTTCTGGAGAATTTGTTGCGAAGGATCTTGTACCAACTTGAGTTTTTTTCTCCGCGTGCAATTTTTGCCAGATTTTCCAATTTGATCAATCCTTCACCAATATTGAAGAAGAGATCAAGCGCACTTGGCATTTTGTAGTGCCTTACTAGATTTCCAACTGTTGAAGAATCGAGTGGAATTTTGATCGATTTGAGCTTTTTGTCGAGAATTTCTTTTCCGGTTTCCGCAATTGCTCTTTTCTCTTCTTTCAGTGCCGACTTTATTTTGCTTCTAGCTTTAGCTGTAACAACGAAATTGAGCCAGTCTTCCTTGGGCTTTTGTTTGTTGGAGGATAAAATTTCGATTTGGTCGCCACTTTTTAGTGTGTGGCTTAAAGGAACCAATCTGTTGTTCACTTTAGCGCCTATGCAAGACATCCCAACTTCAGAGTGTATGTCGAATGCAAAATCAAGAGCTGACGAGCCAGAAGGCAATGTTTTTAGTTCACCTTTTGGAGTAAAGACGAATATTTCCTCAGAGAATAAGTTCAGTTTAAAATCGTTGATGAAATCTAGAGCCGAAGCATCTGAGTTTTCCATCATTTCGCGAATTCTACTTAGCCAATCGTCGATGGAAGATTCGTAATCATTTTTCTCCTTGTATTTCCAATGTGCAGCGTAACCTTTTTCTGCAATTTCATCCATTCGTTTTGAACGAATTTGAACCTCTACCCATTTCCCCGTAGGGCTCATTACAGTGGTGTGAAGCGACTCATAACCATTTGCACGTGGTGTGGAAATCCAATCGCGCAATCGATCGGGGTTGGGTTGATAGATATCCGTAATGATCGAATATACACGCCAACAGTCGGATTTTTCGGTTTCCTGCGGAGAGTCAATAATGATTCGGATTGCGAAGATGTCGAAGATTTCCTCAAAGGGAATTCCTTTGATTTTGATTTTGTTGTAAATCGAATAAATAGATTTTGGTCGGCCTTTGATATCAAAATGAAGTCCTCCCTGAACTAAGCTGGTTCTGATTGGATAAATAAACCTTGAGATGAAGCGTTTTCTCACCTCATCGGTATTTTTAAGTTTTGTGGTTATTTCCTCATAAACATCAGGTTGAGTGTATTTTAACCCAAGATCCTCCATCTCTGTTTTGATATTGTACAAGCCCAATCGGTGGGCGAGGGGAGCATAGAGGAACAGGGTTTCAGACGCGATTTTTAATTGTTTGTCGCGCGCCATGCTTTCGAGTGTCCGCATGTTGTGCAATCGATCTGCGAGTTTTATCAGAATTACACGAACATCATCACTCAGGGTTAGTAGTACTTTTCTGAAGTTCTCAGCTTGGATAGAGGAACTTTGATCGAAGACATTCTCAATCTTTGTTAAACCATCGATGATTTTACTTTCTGTTTCTCCAAATAAATTCCGAATGTCATCTAAAGTAACGTCTGTGTCTTCAACGGTATCATGAAGAAGCGCACAAATAACCGATGTGGCACCTAATCCAATTTCAGAAGCTACAATTTGCGCAACTGCAATCGGATGATAAATATAAGGCTCGCCAGATTTCCGCCGCATATCCTTGTGCGCATCCAAAGCCAAATCGAAAGCTTTACGGATTTGCAGTCGGTCACGTTTATCTGCCTTCTCTCCTATTGCGCGGAGTAAAGCAATGTATCGCTTAAGAATTTCTTTTTTTTCTGCTTCCAGATCGATAGTTACGGCGGCCATGGTTTTGCTTTGTTGACTTGTAAAATTAGTCAACAACGACAGCCTGAATGCTTCACCTAAATGAATTTATAACCAAAAAAATGTTGGAGAAAAGTATTAAGAATGGTTTTCCTCTTTTTCCTTTAAATACTGGTACAAATCGAGCTGAGCATTTCGTTTAGAAAGTGCTTGTGATTTTTTGAAAGTGTTGTTTTGAATTTTATTGATATTCCGTGCTTTGGTATTGTCGCGCCACTGAATACGCATCATTTCAATGATTTCTTCCTTTAAATCCTTTTGATAAATTGGAAAGCCTACTTCGTATCTTCTGCTGAGGTTTCTTTCCATCCAATCGCCACTTGATAGAAATACACGCGGTTGGTTATCGTTGCAGAAAATGAGCACTCTGGAGTGCTCAAGGAAACGATCTACAATCGAAATAACACGGATGTTTTCACTTAATCCTTTTACACCTGGGATGAGGCAACAAATGCTTCTGATGATGAGCCTGATTTTTACACCTTCTTGGCTAGCCTCATAGAGCTTTTCGATGATGTCTTTGTCTTGAAGGCTATTGAGTTTGAGGAAAATGTAAGCAGGCTTTCCCTTCAAGGCATTTTTGATTTCACGGTCGATCATTGAATACAAATCATGACGCATGTGATCGGGTGCAACGAGTAGGTGTCTAAATTCTCTTTTAATTCGCGTGTCGGCAAGGATGTCGAAAACTGATGCTACTTCTCGCCCGATGTATTTATCACGCGTAAGCAAAGAAGAATCACCATATAATTTTGCGGTATTTTCGTTGAAGTTACCAGTACTTAAATAGGAATATCTCCGCAATTTATCTTCTTCAATTCTTTCGATATATACCATTTTTGAATGTACCTTGAGAATTGGGAAAGAGTAAAGCACTTTTGCCCCGGCTTCCTCGAGTTCATGGGCGTAATGGATATTTGATTCTTCATCGAAACGGGCTTTCAATTCTAGAAATGCAGTAACCTGTTTCCCGTTTTCGATTGCCTTTAAAAGCGCCTGAATAATTTTTGAGTTCGGTGCAGCGCGGTAAAGCGTAATTTTAATGCATCGAACTTTTTCATCTTCTGCCGCTTCATTCAATAGTCGGATAACGTAATCGTAGGAATGATATGGAAAATGGAGTAAAAAGTCGCGTCGAGAGATTGCATCAAAAAGTTTTGGACTATCGTCTAATTCCTTAATTCTTAGCGCAGCTAATCCTTCATACAAAATTCCTTTTTGATCGAATTTTGGGAAATTCATTAAATCGGAAAAATTGTGATATCTGCCTCCAGGCATAAGATCTTGTGGACCAACACCAAATACTTTTCTCAAATGCTTTAAGGAATCTTGAGGCATTGCATTGTCGTAAAGCAATCTAGTTGGAACGCCTTTTTGACGCGCTGAAAGTCCTTTCTTAATTTTCTTTAATAAACTACCTGAGAATTCATCTTCAAGTACTAATTCCGCATCCCTAGTGAGCTTAATGCTATATGCTTCAACGATTTCATATTGAGGAAACATTTGTTTTTGAAGACAAAGTCTCAATACATCACCTAAAATCATGACATGGTGATAACCGTCTTCTTCAGGTAATTCTAAAAAGCGTGTTAATTTTCGCGAAGGAATTTCTGTTATCACAAATTCGAAAGCTCTAGGTCCCGGTCGATCGAAATCGCACAATTTAATAGACATGTAAATCGATTTCTCATCGAGCTGCGGCATGCCTTTTTTCTCGTTGAGGACAATGGGTTTGATGAGCGGTTTTACTTGCTCATCGAAGTAATTTCTAACGAATTGTTCTTGGTTAGCTGAGAGTTGCTTTTCATTAACAAGTCGGATTTTTCTGGTTTCTAGTTCAGCTAGAATTTGATTCCAGAAAATATCGTTGAATTCTGTTTGTTGTTTTTGGACTATGTGGTTGATTTTCCTTAGGACCATTTTGGGGTTCTCTGCAAGTACCTTTTTGGTTTTAAGGGTAAGCAAATTCAAACGCTTCCATTCGGCTACACGAATTCTGTAAAACTCATCTAGGTTTGAAGAAAAAATCGCAAGGAATTTCATTCTTTCATAAAGAGGCACCCTTTTGTCGGCAGCCTCTTGAAGTACCCTGTGATTGAATGCTAACCAGCTTATATCTCTATTGAAAAAGATCTTAGGCATAATTTCAGCTGTTGTTTTTCGGGTAATCATAGTAATGAAGTTTTCCTTTTCGGGCGTTGATATCTTTCCAGCTTTCTATACTGAAATCGATCCATGCAATAGCACAGGTCGGGAATTCGTTGGGACCATCAGGTACCAAATGATTTGAAATTTGGTGTAGTCCCGGATTGTGACCGAAAAGTGCTATTTGTTTGTATTGATCAGGTAAATTGAGAATCAAATCAAGCAATGTTGTTTCTCGGGCGTCGTAAATGCGCATGTCGGTTACAATTAAGTCAGGATCGTAGGCTAACTCTCGTGAAAATCGACGGGCAGTAGAAATTGCGCGGAAGGCAGGACTGCTGATAATTAAGTCGGGTCTAAATCCTGATTCAAAAAGTCTTCTGCCCATTTTAGGAGCATCAGAGTATCCGCGTTCATTGAGTAATCTTTCAAAATCCTCGGTGTTTTCTTCTGCCCAACTCGATTTAGCATGTCTGATCAAACAAAGCGACTTCATTACAATTACGTTCTGATGCAATGTTAAGTAAAAAAATACCCTTTGTTTAGAGAATTTGAAAATTTAACATTGGCACTGCAGTTATTTCTTAGTCATGAAAATATCTCCCCAACAAATCATTTCCCATTCATTTTTTATTGAATTCCAGCGCTCTGCAAACCTTGTTTGTGCATGAAAACGGTATAAGAACTTCTTTATGTAAAGATTGCCTCCACCTTCTGCAGTTACATAGAAATATGGATCCTCAACTTTTGGCTCCCCTCTAAATGTAAATCGAATTGAACTTTCTTGAGAATCTCTTTCATCAAAGTAATTGCTGGGATTTAGAATAAGATCTTTTTTTAATTCTTTGATCTCAGGAAATAAATTCAACGTGTCGGTATAGGTGCTGTAACTTGCAAATGGAAGAGGAAGTTCGAATGCATTTTCGGAGGCTGCACTAAGCAATTCAACCATCTGACTCTTTAACGCTAACTGGGAAATTGGAACATTATTGGCGATAATTGAAAAAGAAATCCAATGGTTATTTTTATCGTAAAAATAGCCCGCATAAGATCTTACTTTGCTCATACTGCCGCTTTTGGCGCGCATATTTTCAATCTTGGGGAAGTTTTTCATTGTTCCTTCTTCTCCAACCTTAGGGATAGAACCAATAAAATAGGGAGATGAAATTGATGATTTTGTTTGATTACGTAGGAATTGTGATTGAAAAGCAGTGCAAATTTGATTGTTTCGCGAAAGACCTGAACCATCTACCAGATTTAGTGCACTATCGGCGTTCGCTTTGTAAATATTTAGTTCTTTTGTAAGATAATCTCCAGTTGGATTTGCTGATTGCCCAATCTGGTTGAAGGCGATCTTCTTCGCTATAGCTTCAGCAAAAAGATTGTTGCTCTTAAAATTTGTCTCTTTTGCCAATTCGTGCAACATTGGCGATTGAATTCTGAGCCAAACAATTCCTCTTCGAGATTCGAATTTTAATTCTCCATCGATCTCAATATTATTTGCAATTAAATATTGTTTTAATTCTAATCCAAATGCCTTTGGTGGATCTGGCAATGAAGCTCTTTCAGTAAAGCTAGAACTGTTTACCTCTGTTTCACCTTCAACAAGCACAGATTGTGAAAATGGTGCACTGAATACATAAATCTCTCTCTCGTTATTGTAAGAGTTTTTAATGCTCTTCTCTAGTTTTAAATACTTTGCCCAAGAAGAAACAATTGCTGCTTTTGTGCTGTCGGAATTGGTTTTACCTGGAGTAAATTCAATTGTAAATTCGTTGTTGCGCCAATTTAATCCCCATGCAGCAGCTCCATAATAATTGCCGATGTCTTCCCAAATATAATTTCGAGGAATTACAGTTTGGTTGTATGGAAGGATATATGGATCAATAATTAAATCCCCTTTAATCTTTGTGATTCCAGAATCCTTCAGCATTTTTAAAATCGAATACAACACAGAATCACCAGTCATTGATCCAGCCAAACCGCTGCCCAAAGAAGGATCTCCACTACCTTTAACTATCAAATCGCCTTTTAGCTGATGTTTTTTTATCGTTCCATCAGCCATTACAAGTGTTTCGAATTGAAAGAAATTCCCAAGTTTTTGTAAAGCGACACCTGTGGTAAATAATTTTACTGTGGATGCCGGAACCAGCAGTTTTTTCGATTGGTATGCGTCCAATTCTTGTCCTGTTTCAATATCACGAAACGACCAAGAAATATCTCCTCTATTAAAAGCTGGATTCTCGGTGATTGATTTTCTTGCTGTTTGATATCTTGTAGGAACCGTTGTAGTTTGTGCACTAGAGCATAAACTCATCACAGAAACTACTGCACTGAGCAATAAATGTAGGCGACTTGAAAAAGTTAACATTTTTCAAAAATAACTTTTTAAACTATGCAGATCTCGCTCGCTACAACAGCTTATTTTTGCAATATGGGCGGAAACTCTTTCGGTAAGATTTTTAGTTTAACAAGCTTTGGTGAATCTCATGGATCTGCCATCGGCGGGGTGATTGATGGTTGTCCTCCGGGATTTCACATTTCCAATCTAGCAATTCAAAAACAGCTTGCTCGACGTCGTCCCGGACAAAGTACTATTTCCACTCAAAGAAATGAAGAGGATCAAGTGGAGATTTTATCGGGCTTGTTGGACGAAAAAACTACGGGCACTCCAATAGGTTTTTTGATTAGAAACAACGACCAAAAAAGTAGCGATTACAGTCAGTTGAAAGACGTTTATCGACCTTCTCATGCTGATTTTACCTATGAATCTAAGTATGGAATCCGCGATCACCGAGGTGGTGGAAGGGCTTCCGCTCGCGAGACGATTGCACGGGTTGTGGCAGGCACAATTGCTGAAGAAATCTTAAAAACAGCCCATGTAAAAATCGTTGCTTGGGTTAGTCAGGTTGGGCATCAACGTTTTGATTCTCCTCAGTTGTCGTTTCAACGTGAACAAGTTGATTCAACTTTGGTGCGATGCCCTGATTTGGCTGCATCCGAACTTATGATCCAAGCCATCGAGAAAGCAAGAGATGAAGGTGATTCACTTGGTGGCATCATTACATGTTGCATCGAAGGTGTTCCAGCTGGTTGGGGCGATCCTGTGTTCGATAAGCTTCATGCCGACTTAGGAAAAGCAATGCTCAGCATCAATGCAGTGAAAGGGTTCTCCATCGGTTCTGGTTTCGAAGCCGCATCAATGAAAGGTTCAGAGCACAACGATCAATTTGTCTCAACCGATCAAGGCATTTCTACCTTAACAAATCATTCTGGAGGAATTCAAGGTGGTATTTCAAACGGACAGCCCATTTGGTTTCAAGTCGCTTTTAAACCTGTGGCTTCCATTGCAAAAACGCAACAAACAGTAAACCGCGATGGACAGTCGCAATCGCTTGATATTAAAGGTCGACACGATCCTTGTGTGGTTCCAAGAGCGGTGCCAATTGTGGAATCAATGGCCGCTTTGGTTTTAATAGACCATTGGCTTCGAACCCGCGCAATAAATTAAGCATAATCCGTTCTTTTTCAAAGAAATTTTATCAAGTTATATTCAAGTTTATGGGCAAGAAAATTTTAAAGATATCATTGATTGCTTTCGGCATTTTACTGCTGTTAGCCATCGTTCTCCCATTCATGTTTAAAGGGAAAATCATAGCGAAAGTGCAAGCTGAAGCCAACAAAAACCTCAATGCCAAATTGCATTTCGAAGATGTGAGTCTTTCACTCTTCAGAAGCTTTCCCAACTTTAGTTTAACCCTCGATCAATTGTCGATAGAAGGAATCAACGAGTTTAAAGGTGATACCCTGATCAAGGCAAAGGAAATTAGCCTCACACTCGATCTAATGAGCGTTATTTCTGGCGATCAGATCAATATCAATAAAGTTTTTCTGGATGAACCCAATATTCGACTGGTGGTTTTGAAAAACGGTAAAGCCAATTGGGATATCACTAAACCTTCTGCACCTGAAGAGAAATCTGCCCCTTCAGAGCCTTCAACTTTCAAAGCCAGTTTAGAGAAATACGGGATCAATAACGGTCACATTGTTTACGACGATAGAACGATGCCGTTTTACACTGAGGTTTTCGGTCTAAATCATTCTGGATCGGGCGATTTTACTGCCGATAAAACCAAATTGGAAACTGAAACTACCATCGATTCATTGGATTTGAAATATGATGGAGTGACATATTTTAACAAGGTCAATGTGAAATACGATGCAGATTTCGATCTGGATTTGGCAAACAGTATCTATCAATTTAGCGACAATGAATTGATGATAAACGATTTGGCTTTAAAGTTTGCTGGAAAGGTATCTATGCCAGCCGATGATATTGGAATCGATCTGACTTGGGAAGCCCTTAAAAACGAAGTGAAGAGTTTTATTTCGCTCATTCCTGGTGCTTACACTGCCGATTTTAAAGATGTGAAATCTTCAGGTAAGATGGCGCTTAAAGGTTACGTGAAGGGGATTTACAACGACAAGTTGATGCCTGGTTTTGGTTTGAATCTTCTCATCGAAAACGGTACAATTCAATATCCATCGCTTCCAAAATCGATCACAAATATCCAACTGAAAACCAATGTTGATTGCCCAAGTGGAAACTTCGATAAAACCATAGTTGATGTGTCAAAATTGCATGTTGATATGGGGCCTTTCCCATTGGATGCTCGAATTTTGGTAAAAACGCCTGTTTCAGATCCTGATGTGGATTTGACTTTGAAGTCGAATGTTGATTTGGCTGCCTTGAAGCAATTTGTGCCCATGGATAAAGGCACTGATTTGAACGGAGTGCTCAATATTGATGCTGCTTTCAAGGGTAGAATGTCGGTGGTTGAATCGGGACAATACGAAAAGTTTTATGCAGCTGGAAAAGCGGTCCTCTCCAACTTTAAATACAAGTCTGCCGATTTGCCGCAAGATGTGAATATCAGCAAAGCGGCAATGACGATAAATCCGCAATTCATAGAATTAACGGAACTTGCTGTGAAAACAGGAAAGAGCGATATACAAGCATCTGGGAAATTGTCGAATTATTTGGCTTATGCACTTCGTGATGAGGCAATAAAAGGAACACTGAATATGCGTTCTAATTTCTTGGATGTGAATCCTTTCATGACCACCACCGAAGAAGCGCCTGCGCCAGCAACAACAGGAACTCCAGCTGAAGTGAGTGGGTACATTCGTGTTCCGAAAAATATCGATTTTACACTCAATACCAGCATTTCAAAATTGATCTACGACAATATGTCGATTTCAGATGTATCAGGAGTTTTGTTGGTAAAAGATGGAACAGTCGACCTGAATAATCTCTTGATGAATACCCTTGGTGGAAGCATTTCAATGTCGGGCTTATACGATACCCGCAATGATGCTGGACCTTTAATTGATTTGACCTTAGATCTGAAAGAATTGGATATTAAGGCTTGTGCAAAGACTTTCAACTCAATAAAGCAACTCGCTCCAATTGCTGAACATGCAACTGGAAAGGTGAGTTTGGATAATTTTCATTTTTCTGCTCAAACCGATGCTGCGTTTAATGCAACTTTAAATTCGATCAATGGTGGAGGAACTTTGCGCACTTCTTCCATCGAAATAGAAGGGTTTGAAATGATAAAACGAACCGCCGAACAACTGAAAATCGAGAAGCTGAAAAAGTGGAAACTTGAGAAAATTCTAGCAAGTTTTACCATCGTTAACGGTCAAATTACAGTCAAGCCTTTTGATACAAAAATTGGAAGTTATAAAGCTACCATCGGTGGAAAGAGTGGTTTGGATCAATCCATCGATTATGCTGTGAATTTGGAAATTCCGAGATCAGAGTTCGGAGGCGCGGCAAATTCGGTTTTAACTTCGATGGTTTCTCGAGCCAATGCAAAAGGATTCAAGGGCAATTTAGCCGATCAGATTCCCGTTTCGGTGAGAATTACTGGAACTTTTAAAGATCCTAAAGTAACAACCGACATCAAGCAACAAGCCAACGATGTGATGAATGACCTGAAAAAACAAGCGGAAGACAAAGCGAAGGAGGAATTGGAGAAGCAGAAGAAAGCCTTAGAAGATCGAGCGAATGCTGAAAAGGAAAGACTGAAAAAGGAAGCTGAGGAAAAATTAAACAAAGAGAAGGATAAATTGAAGAGCGCTGCCGACAAAGCGAAGGCTGAAGCAGAGGCCAAAGCCAAAGCCGAAGCCGACAAAGCAAAAAAGAAGGCAGAGGAGGAAGCAAAGAAAGGATTCAATAAATTGCTGAAAGGAAAATAGAAATTAGATTGAGGCATTTTCTCATCATTTTAACGCTGCTGGTTACTCAGTTGGTTCCGCTTCAAGGGCAGGAAAAGGAAGATCCATGTCCGCTGTCTGACAATAAAAAGGCTCGGAAACTTTATGAAAAAGCGCTTGATGTTGCACGGAGCGACAAGAATGAAGCGCGCGCATTGTTAAAGGAAGCACTTGACTTGGATTCGGAATTCGGTCGCGCAAATTTTGTCATGGCTGATCTCTTGATCAAACAAAAGCGTGTAGCTGATGCTGAACCTTATTTAAGAACCGTTGCAAGGGTTTGTCCTGATTTGGATCCGATGGTATTCTATCGATTGGGAAGCATAGCGTTCGAAAACAAAAATTGGAAAGAAAGCCATACGTTTCTTAAGACTTTTGTTGAAAGCCGTTCTCGCAAGGAAGCTGAAAAAAGTGAAGCAAGAACAATGATGAAAGCTTGCGATTTTTACCTTCAAGGATATGCGAATCCAGTGCCTTTCAACCCAAATCCATTAACGGAAATCTCCACAAGTGCTGATGAATATTTGCCTGTAATTACGCCCGATAATGAAACTGCTTACTTTACAAGAAGCACATTTCTGGAAGAAAAATTTACTGGCGGAATCAACACGGAAAGAAAAAGACAAGAGCGATTTTCATTTGCATCCATCGTGGGCAGCAATAGTTTCCAAATAGGAACGCCGATGCCCGCACCATTTAATATGAACAACAACGAAGGTGGTGCATCTCTTTCGGCTGATAACCGTTACATGTTTTTCACTATTTGCAAGAATGATGGTGGAGATCAATTGAATTGCGACCTGTTTTACACAGTATTTTCTGGTGGAAAATGGTCGGAAATCAAAAATGCAGGACCGAACATCAATGGAAAAGACACTTGGGAATCCCAACCAAGTTTATCGAGCGATGGAAGAACCCTGTATTTCTCATCGAATCGGGCGGGAGGTTTGGGTGGAATCGACATTTGGAAATGTGTAAAAGACGCCAAAGGAAACTGGGGAATTCCAGAGAATTTGGGGCCCCGAATCAATACTGATGGAAATGAGAAATCACCATTTTTTCACTCCGATGGGCAAACACTCTACTTCTCATCTACCGGGCATTTAGGTTATGGTGGATACGATATTTATTTGTCGAAACTCAGCAAAGACACCGGCTGGATAGCTCCGAAAAACATTGGTTATCCGATCAATTCGGAGCGAGATGATTTGGGCTTCTTTGTGAGCACCGATGGGAAGTATGGCTATTTTGCTTCCGATAAGTTGAAGGGGAATGGAGGATGGGATGTTTATTCATTCGAACTCTACAAGGAAGCACGTCCTGAGCGTGTACTTTTCGTTTCTGGAGCCCTCCGAGATGAGAACAATCAAGTGATTTCTGATGCCAAAGTGGAAATCAAAAACACCAAAACCCGTAAAGTAACTACTGTTGAAGTGGATTCATTAACAGGGAAATATGTTGCCGTTGTTGCATTTGATGAAGACCATATTTTAACAGTAAAGCAGCCAGGCAAGGCATTTACCTCTCAATACTTTTCAGCCGCCGATTCAACCATTGGAAAACCCATGAAAATGGATCTTAAAGTGGAAGACATCAAAGTTGGAAAGCCCTACAAACTCAACAATATCTACTTTAAAACCAGTTCATCGTTGTTGAACGAAGAAACCATTTTCATCATTGAAGAACTGACCAAATTCTTGCAGGAAAACAAAACGGTTAGCATCGCTATTCATGGCCATACCGACAATGCAGGAAACGCCGCCGATAACCTGAAACTATCAACCGATCGGGCGAAAATGGTTTACGATCTTCTGGTACTTAACGGAATTGATGCTCAAAAGCTCAGCTATAAAGGATTTGGAGCAACAAAACCAATTGCCAGTAACATCACCGAAAAAGGGAAAGCTTTAAATAGGCGCACCGAATTTATGGTGACCGGAAAATAACCTTAAGCTGATTTTACATCCCAAAGCATCACACTTTGATCGTCGCTCACAGATGCCAATAAATCGGTTGAAGGGCACCAATAAATCGCATTCACTGAGTTTTTGTGGCCTTCGTTTTTTGTTGCATCAAATCTGTGAAGGACTTCGAAGCTTCCAGCACTCCAAATTTTAATCGTCTTGTCTCTGCTCGCAGTGGCCATCAGAGTTCCTGAAGCGTTGAATGCAATGCTATAAATGGCGTAATTGTGTGCTGGGATATTGTGTATCAATTCATAATCGGTTGCTGATCTCACTTGAAGATGTGCATCCTTTGTTCCGCTGATGAGATAGAGGCTGTCTGGTGAAAAAGCTACAGCATTTACAGCATCTTCATGCCCGTCGATGGTTTTAATTATTTCGAAATTTTCGGTGTTTAGAATCCTGATTTTTTGATCGCTACATGCAAGTGCAAGTTTGCTTTCATCGGGCGAAAGTGCCATTTTACGGACTTTCAGGCTAGAGATTTTCAGTTCATGTTTACAATGAAAGTTCTCAGTGCTCCAAACTGTGAGGTTGCCATCAGCGCCACTGGCTAAAAACTCGTTTTTCGAAGGTATTTCTAGCAAATCGAAAACGCCAATGGTGTGAGCCAATAAATATTTCACTTCGGCTTTTTGAGCAAGATCAACTACATGAATGCCACCTTGGTTGTTGCCAATGAGCAGAATTGGTTCGTTTTGAAGTGCCAATAAACTGTAAACCACACCTGCCGAATGGGCAATTACGCGGGGCGGTTTGATGCCATGAAGATCCCATTCAACAATGTTTTTATCGCTACCTGCTGTAATGATTGTATCGCGCAAAGTTCCTTTGGAAACGGTATACACAGCTGCTTGATGACCTGTTAACGCATGCACTCGGTGGGCAGAAATCTTCATCCACCAAAGGTAAGCTGCTGACCCGTAACTCAAACATCCCATTTGATCGGAATGCCGCGGCAGGGGGCGAGGCAAACAGCGCACGGAGGGCCTGTAGCCGAGCACCCGACCCTTGTGGTGCCGCCCAAATTTTAGAACGACAGATGTTAGGTCATTTTGTCAGCCAAATTCTTGCGGCATAGGCTTTGAAAAGCCCGGTCGACTAACATTTTAACCTATGCAAACCGGAAAAATAAACGTAAACACCGAGAACATTTTCCCCATCATCAAGAAGTTTTTGTATTCTGACCACGAGATTTTCCTCCGTGAGTTGGTTTCGAATGCAGTTGATGCTACGCAAAAGTTGAAAACGCTTGCCGCAACGAGCGAATTTAAAGGAGAACTTGGAGAATTGCGTGTTGATGTTAAAATTGACAAAGAGAATAAACAGTTGATTATTAGCGATCGTGGAATTGGGATGACCGCTGAAGAAATCGATAAATATATCAACCAGATTGCCTTCTCAGGGGCTGAGGAATTTGTAGAAAAATACAAAGACAAGCCAGAAGCGCAGGCAATTATTGGGCATTTCGGTTTGGGGTTTTATTCTTCATTTATGGTTGCTGAACGGGTGGAAATCCGCAGTAAATCGCATCAAGATGGCGCTCAAGCTGCCCGTTGGGAATGTGATGGAAGTCCGCAGTTTACCCTCGAAGACGTTGAAAAAGAAGACCGTGGAACCGATATCATTTTGCATATCCATGAAGATTCGATCGAGTTTTTAGAAACTGCACGCATCGAAAATCTATTGAACAAGTACTGTAAGTTTCTTCCGGTTGCGATTTGGTTTGAAGAAAAGCAGATCAACAATACGCAGCCCGCATGGACGAAGAAGCCTGCCGAACTGACGGATGAGGATTATGCGAGTTTTTACGAAGAATTGTACCCGTTTGCAGAAAAGCCGTTGTTTCATATTCATTTGAACGTGGATTTCCCGTTTAATTTGACGGGTATTCTTTATTTCCCTAAGCAACCGAAGAATTTCGAGGTTCAGAAAAACAAGATTCAGCTTTATAGCAATCAAGTTTTTGTAACCGATTCGGTGGAAGGAATTGTGCCTGATTTCCTTACCCTTTTGCATGGTGTGATTGATTCGCCAGATATTCCATTGAATGTTTCACGTTCGTATTTGCAGAGCGATGGAAATGTGAAGAAAATCAGCAGTCACATCACCAAGAAAGTAGCCGATAAGCTGGAGGAAATTTTCAAAAATAGCCGGGAAGATTTCGAATCGAAGTGGGATGATATCCGCATGTTCATCCAGTATGGAATGCTGAGCGATGAGAAATTCAACGATAAAGCTCCGAAATTCAATTTGTTTAAAAGTGCTTCGGGCAAGTTTTTCACTGCCGAAGAACTTCAAGCAGCATTAAAGCCGCTTCAAACCGACAAGAATGAGCAGCTAATTGTTCTGTATACATCGAATGAAAAGGAGCAACACAGTTTCATCGAGTCGGCAAAAGGTCGCGGCTATGAAGTGATTGTGATGGATTCACCACTTGATGCTCACTTGTTGAATATGCTCGAAGGCAAATTGGAGAAAACCAGATTTGTTCGTGTGGATTCGGATACGATCGATAAGTTGATTCAGAAGGATGAACCAATGATCTCGAAATTGAGTGAGACTGAACAAGAAACACTAAAGCAGCTTGTGGTTGATCGTGTTGAGAAGAATTTTTCGGTTCAATTGGAAGCCATGAGCGAATCGGATATGCCACTGTTGATTACCCGTCCGGAATTTATGCGTAGAATGAAAGATATGTCGGCGCTTGGCGGTGGAAATCCATTCATGCGTGATATGCCAGAGCAATACAATTTGGTGGTAAATACAAATCATCCATTGGCGAATAAAATACTCACTGAGTCGGCGCCTGAGAAACAAGAGAACCTGATTCGTCAGGCTACAGACTTAGCGATGTTGGCTCAAAACATGCTGAAAGGCGAGGAGTTGACCAAATTCATCAAGCGCAGTGTTGAATTGATCGACTAATTTTCAAAGCGATTTATCTGAATCCCTGTTAAACGAGTTACCGAAATGGGTGCTTGTTTAACAGGGATTTTGTATTTTTCGACCTGAACATGAGCGATATGAAAAACAGTTTCTTTTTGTCAGTACTTCTTTTTGCAAGTATTTCAGCTACAACGGCCCAAACATTACCTGATCCACCGGAGCAAATTTGGCCTACCAAGAATTGGAATTTTCAATCGGTTCGGTTCAATGCTTATTATAATATTTATAGTCCGAAGTTAGTTGACGCAGACGCCTTCAAGCTATTAGCTGCGAATGTCGATTCTTTGTCTATCCCTTCAGATCTTGCTAATTTTAACCGTAGGGAAGATTCACAGCAGGGCAGTTTGGGAAATTTGGTTGTGATTGGATCGGTGGCTTTTTCTCCAAAGAGCAAAAACGATAATACTATCAATCGTCGGAAGTCAGTTCAGTTCGGATTAGGTTATCAGGATTTATCGACCTTTGAAACGGCTTACTCGATCAATGAAAAGGTTATGGGAACAGACAGTTCTATTTCACGTGATTATTTCGTGAGTGGTCGCCAGAAAGCGCTGTTTCTGCAAGGTGCTTACATATGGAACACAGATCCTGATAAAGCGGTGAATATTTATGCGGGAGTAGGATTAGACCTAGGGTATTCGCTCAGTTCTGTGCTCGTGGAAAACACGAACAAGAGTTACATTTATACAAGCAACGACAGCACCAGCAATACGTTTTTACCGAACGAGAAAACGCTCGATGGAGTAAGCTATTTCAATGTTGCCTTTGTGGTACCTTTCGGTTTTCACGCAAGAATTTACAAGAATTGGGGAACGACAGCAGAATTCAGATACGCTCTAAATAGAACGACTGCACCTGGCGCTTCATCGTTGGTTCGCTCGCATTTTCAGGCTGGTTTGGGTGTGAGATACACCTTTGGAAAGTTTGCCGATAGAAAGCCAGAACAGGAATTGGATGATCTATAAGATCGAATTAGGCAGTGGTTTTATTCGTGCCACCTTTACGGTTTTTGTAGATCATGTAACCAAATCCTCCTAACACGAGGTATGGGATAGACATAAGATACAGAATGCCGTCGTTAAGACCACGCCCAACAACTTTGCCTTGACCATCAATATTCGACTCCACTTGGGTGCGGCACATAGCGCACTGTGCAGATGCTGAAAAAGAAATCAGCTGACTAAGAATCAACATTGTCAAAAGCGCGAAATTTCTGATTGATTTCATGGTCGAAGGATTTATTGAGGATAATAAGGTGCAATCATCAGGTAAACAATTACTCCTGTTGAAGTAACGTAAAGCCAGAGTGGGAAGGTAATTTTGGCAATTTTTCGGTGACGATCAAATTGAGCAGTAAGTGCTCTCACGTAACTAATAAGTACCAAAGGAACAATTGCTGCAGAAAGCAGAATGTGTGTTATCAAAATGAAGTAGTAGAAGCCCTTCACAGCGCCAGTTCCGCCAAATGGAGTTGGCTCAGTGGCTGCATGGAAAAGAATATACGATACTAAGAAAACCACCGAAAGCACAATTGCAGAGGTCATCAAAGCGCGATGCAGTGGTATTTTGTTGTTTTTAATGGCAACAACAGCCGCAATCAATATAAAAAAAGTTGTTCCATTAACGATTGCATTCACCATCGGTAAAATGTGGTAATCGAAATTTCCGAGCAGACTGAACTTAGGAGCAAATGCCAATAGTGTTACCACCAAAGGAATTGCTATTGTGGCAAGAACAATTAGAGGAACGAATTTTTTGTCTCTACCAGTGTTGGTGCTCATCGGATTGGGTTCACGTTCTTTTTCAAAGCCAAGTTGTACTCAGCAACAAGTACTTTGATTTCGTCGATTAACCTTTTCATGTCGGTAGCACTTGTTCCTTCGTAGATTCCACGAATATGTCTTTCTCTATCGATGAGAAAAACGAGATCGCTATGTAGGAATCCACCAGGAGCTGCGCTATCGGCCGCCGCATTTGCCATATAACCATCGTAAGCCAGTTTGTAGATGGCATCGCGGTTTCCTGAAAGAAATTTCCAGCGGCTGGAATCTGCTCCAACTCTTCCTTCAAATTCCTTCAGTACGGCAGGTGTGTCGTTATCAGGATCAACAGTAAAAGAAACAAGCTTGAAGTCGTTTAGTTTAACAAAATCATCTTGATCGTGAACTTTTTTCATCAGCGTCTGCATTTCGGGGCAGATGGTAGGGCATGATGTAAAAAAGAAATTGGCAACATAGATCTTATTGCTAAGGTCTTTGTCGCCAAATGGTTTATTGTCTTGATCAGTAAAAGTAAACGGAGGAATGCTGTGATAAACAGTGTCTCCGTTTGTGCTTAGTTCTTTTGGTCCGAAATAACCGAGTGGTTTGATGTTATGTTTTCCTGTTGACAGCACCAAATAAGCAATAGATGGCAGCAGCAGAATCAAGAAAAGTATAACGAATTTACGCACGGCTTATTTCATAAATTCTTGAACGTACTGAAGGAGTTCTTCGCCTTCGAAAAGCGCAATGAAAATTAGATAAATCACTAGAACCATCGGTAGAAGCACGGTTGTTCTAAGATTTTTTTGTTCATCTCCAAGGTGCATAAAAACAAGAACAATGTATCCTGCTTTTACCAAGGTAAGAATGATGTAGAACCATTTAATTAGTGTCCAAGTTCCTGGCCCAACATGGGTTTTAGAAAAGTAAATACCAATTAGAATTTCTACAACTGTAATTACAGAAAGAAGTAACGTAACCAATAGAATTTTCTTTCTAACGGCTTTTGATTCTTCAGGCGTACGCGTGTGCGGATGACTGTATTGGAGCGATTGATCTTGAACTTCGTGCATAATTGTTCAGATGATAGGATCAGAGAAGGTAGAAGAATGTAAATACGAATACCCATACAAGGTCTACAAAGTGCCAGTAGAGACCAGCCTTCTCAACCATTTCGTAGTGCCCTCGTTTTTCATAGATGCCTTGAGAAGCTTGATAAAGTACAATTGCATTGATCACAACACCAGAAAATACGTGGAATCCGTGGAAACCAGTGATGAAAAAGAAAAAGTTCGCAAACAAGGTGTGGCCATATTCATTGTTTTGAAGATTGGCACCTTGCACGAGTACTTCTTTCACTTGACCATCAACGAGTATCGATTTCATAACTCCATCTCCACCAACTATGAAAGTGTACCATTCCCAAGCTTGAGAGCCTAAGAAAACGATACCTCCAACAACGGTAAGACCGAGCCAGAAAAGAACTCCTTTTTTGTTATTGGTGTGTCCTGCATCAACAGCGAGTACCATTGTAACGCTAGAAATGATTAGGATGAAGGTCATCAAACCTACATACAAAAGCGGCAAATGCGCATGTGTAAATGGAAAGTGATGGAACACTTTTTCAACCAATGGCCAGCTATCAGCATGCACGTGACGCGCATAACCAAGTGCAACCAATAAAGTTGAGAATGTAAAGGCATCAGAAAGCAAGAAAAACCACATCATCAGTTTTCCGTAGCTCGCTCCGAACGGGGATGTACCACCGCCCCAAATTTTGTTAGCAGGGATGTCTAAAGTAGCCTGGGCCATGTTCAATATTAATTTTCGGGTGCAAGTTTAACCTAAAATTTTCAATTCAAAAAACTTGTTCTATCAGTCGTATGAAAGTTTGTAATGCGTATAAATTACTGCATAAACACCAGAAAGATAAATAGATAGATCCATAATCCGTCGAGGAAATGCCAATAAGTTGCGCACAAACGGACGCCGGCGCTGCTTGCGGAAGTGTATTTTTGCTTCAGCGACTTGATTAAAACAACCAATAAAGCGATAATTCCAGACACAATATGCGCCAAGTGAAGACCTGAAAGTGCATAAATAAAACTACCTGATGGATTGGCACTTTTGCCTGCAAAGTAAATTCCGCTTTCGAGCAATTCGCCCCATCCGTAAACTTGCGAAATGCCGAAAAGGATTCCAAGCGCCAAGGTAACTCCAACAGCTTGTGTTAACTGCTTTAGGTTGTTTTTCCGAACCGAGATCACCGCCCAGTGCATCGAAATACTTGAAGCAAGAATAATCCCACTACTAACCCAAAACATCACTGGCAATGTGAATCTTAACCACTGACCATCGGCTTGGCGAACAATGTATGCAGATGTTAATCCTGCAAACAGCATCACAATGCTAAAAATGCCAACGTACAGTAGGTTTTTACTTACTTTTTCTTTCAGTACAAGATCTTCCGAAATTTTCATGGTTGAATCCATAGTTTAAGCAGGTAAAGATTGTCGAACATCATTCCCAGTTGCACAACTGGTAAGTAAATGAAGGATGCAAACATGAGTTTTCGAGCATCTTTAATATCGAGTGTATTGTGCAGTTTAACAGCTTTGATCAGGAAATAAATCCCTGCAATCGTAATCAGGATAACCGATACAGGCGTTACCATTTTAAACATCAATGGCAACAAACCGATTGGTACAAGTCCGGCAGTATAAATTAGAATCTGAAAAGCAGATGTTTTAGATCGGCCATCGGCAGCTGGTAGCATTCTGAATCCTGCTTTTTTGTAGTCGTCGTCGAGTACCCATGCCAATGACCAAAAATGGGGGAATTGCCAAATGAACTGAATAGCAAACAAAATCAATCCTTGGATGCCAATTTCACCTGTCGCGGCAACCCATCCCAACATGGGAGGAATAGCGCCGGGAAATGCACCTACAAAAACTGCAAATGGAGTGATGCGCTTCAAAGGTGTGTAAATTGCCACATACGACACCAATGCTGCAATTCCAAGCCATCCACTAAGCGGATTCATGAAATTCCAGAGGATTAAAATCCCTACAACTCCTGTTATTGTTGAAAACACGAGCGCTTCTGTGTGCGACAATCTTTGTCGAGGCATCGGTCGATTTTCGGTTCGGCTCATGAGCTTGTCCAAATCTTTTTCGATGATCTGATTGAATGCGTTCGAAGAACCTGTCACTAAAAATCCGCCCAGAGTTAGCAGAATAGGCTGATACCAAGTAAAATCGGTTCCGCCCATGAAGAATGCAGTCAATGCGCTAAAAACCACCAACCAACTAAGCCTAAGCTTAAGTAGCTGCATGAAGTCTTTCACTTTAGAAGTGGAGATTTCATGCGACTGAACTGTTTCAGCAATATTCTGTGACAATTTTAGGGCTTTTATTTGCGCGGCAAAAATACGCATTTACCTACCTGAATTAACCCGCAATTCGCTAAAATGTTTGATAACCTAAAAATCGTAGTAACGATTCGGCAGATTTGTTCTGAAGGTAAAAAATGCCCAAGTGGTATTTTGAGAACCTGCAAAATTCTCCTGCTTCCTTCTTGATAAACTTATTTCAATGCGCATTCCAGTTCGCGGGTTAATTAAGTAGCTCAAATTTAGGTCGGTGTACATAACAGTTTGCTCAACACCCTGAAGCATTTTGTTGCCATAAATGGATGGCACTTCGGTTGGGCCATTTACAATTTCGGCAGTTCCTTGGAAAATGTTCTGGCCATAATTGCTAAAGTTTCCATTCGTTTTCAAAGAATCTGCTCCGTATTTAGCAAGAATGAATTTTGCTTCAACACCAAATCGTTTGTACTGCCAACGCAAGAATTGAACGTTTTCGATGAAGTTTGCTCCCAAGGGATGGGCCATCGGCTGAGCATAATGCGTATAACTTTGTTCGCTGGTAAAATGCCCGTATGTATATGGTCTCACCACATTCAACTCGTTTTGCCAAGTGAGGTTTTTAATTCCGAGGAAACGATAAAACTTCCAGCCTAACTGTAAGCCCTGCTTATTCGCCCACCAGCCATTTCCAGCTTTCACTTCTTTGAGCGAAAATTCATCAATCACCACTTGCCCGTAAAGCTGGTATTTCTTCAATATCAAAGCTTTTAGGTTGAAACCAATGAGCACATTGTCTGGAGATCCTCTCGAAAACTCAACTGGGCGATAAAAAATAATGGGGTTGAGGTAATTGGGATCGAATCCCCTTCTTGCTCCAGTAGTATCGCCACCTTGCCAAATGATGCTTTCAAACAATCCTACATTGAGCCAAGGAGTTGCATTATAGCTCAAATGGTGCATTGTACTAAATTTCTGCAAGTATCCACCAACGCCGCTGTTCGAGGCATTTCCGATGTTTTGCCAAGCCATAAACAAATTGGTGTACTTGATCTTCCAGAAGTTTGTGCTGATCTTAAAATAAGGGTAATTCAACGCATTGTCGGAAAGTAGCAACGATCTATATCCATCGCCAATGAAATTCTTGTCGTTGCCCAACTGGAAATTAAAATGCTTTGTTGGTGTATATGAAATGTATCCAGACGCAAACGCATAATCGTAACCGCTGTCGCCAAAGGGTTTCACGCGGCCTTGTCCCGGAACGACATTGTTTTTCTTCACAAAGCTATCTACATAGTTTACCATGATCGCCTGATTTTCCCAAAACGAACTATAGAATGACACCTTTTTGCCTATCGTTCCTTGTACTTGAATACCTCTGGAATTGGTCCAAGTATTTCTGCTCAGATACCTGTCTTGTCCAGCTTCAAATGAGAAAAGTGGATCGAGATAAACTTGCACATCCTCTTTTTCTAGTTTGAAAAGGTTCTCGGTGAATATTTTACGTCCTACCAGTGAACGATAGAACTTTTTGTCTGGAAGCCTTGCGCCTGTAATGGTATCGGGATTTGCAATTTGAAGGATTTCCGACATTCTGAAAGGCTTCACCGCAGTATGCATCGAACTTCCTTTCTTATTAAGTGATTCATCCAACAGGTTGTATTGGAAGCGATCGAATATCAAGTTGTATTCCTGCGCCCCTATGAACTTCAAGCTCATAAGGATCAAGCAAATCGTCAGAAAACTTCTCATTTCAACTTAAAATTTCACTGCTGTTCCTGTGGCAATAACCATCAACATGCTTCCACGACCTACGGTTTCGAAGTCAAGATCAATCCCAATAATTGCATCCGCACCCATTGCTGCAGCTTTCGCTTTCATTTGGGCGAGCGACTCATTTCTTCCTTCTGCCAATACCTTTTCGTAAGCGCCAGATCTACCGCCAAAAAAATCGGTTAATCCAGCCATAAAGTCTTTAATCACATTGGCGCCAATAATTGTTTCGCCAGTTACAATGCCTAGATATTGTTGCACCGGTTTGCCTTCGATTGTATTTGTTGTAGTTAAAATCATAATGGCTTATTTAGATGAAATGGGAAATAATGCGAAAATCAAAGATTGCGATTCCTTTTCACTTTTTTCCAAAGAAATGCTGTGAAAATTAGCGGAACCAATGCCATCACTGTTAAGGCCAAAATTGAAGCTAACAATGGATCAAGTTTCAATGTAAATGTACTGAGGACAATTGCTGCCGTTAGAAGCGATAGTAAGGTGAGTTGAATGGTTGCACCAACATGCGACAAACCATTTTCCAATAGTAAATGGTGAAGATGGTTTCTGTCGCCTTTGAAAGGATTTTTTTTCTTCTGAAGTCGGATGAAAAAAACGCGAGCCATATCGAAAAGAGGCAAACTCATCAACGAAAAGGCTGTAAGTGGTAAGCTCAAACGATCCATCGATGGGATAAAATCGAGGCGTGTATGGTTTATTTGTGTGAGGCTGAACGCCAATAAATAGCCCACTGGCAAAGAGCCGCCATCTCCCATGAAGATTCTCGGTTTGAGAAAATTGTAAAAGAGAAACGCTAAGAGTGCTCCAGCCATCGAAATACACAAATGGTATACATCTGGAGTACCTGTGATGCCCATCCCCAGCATGGCAATGAGACCGAGAGTTCCCGCCAAGCCATTGATGCCGTCAATTAAATTGTAGGCGTTCACTGCCCAAAAAGCCATAAAAATGGTAAAAGGCCATTCTAGGGTTGAAATCCAAGCACATTGAGGAAACAAATCAGCCAATGGAATCCTGGCGAAATAGGTGAGGAGGATTACAGGAATAAACTCTCCCAATAATTTTATCACTGGTCGTGCGGGTTGAAGATCGTCCCATAAACCAACAAAAAACAAGATGAGTAATCCTGCGAGGAAATATCTGGTATTGAGGATGGTTTCAGGTCCAGCTACAAGTAGAATACTGATAATGAGTGAGCCCATGATGGCCACTCCGCCAAGCCTTGGAATTTCAGAAGCGTGATGTTTCCTTTCGTCGGGCTTGTCGAACCAACGACGCTCGCTGGCAAAGCGGATTACCGCAGGTGTCAGGATGAAACAAATCAGAAAAGAGGTAATAAATGGTAACAATCGCGCTCAGTGTGCTGGCGAAATTAATTCTTTTTCATGTTGATCAGGTACCATCTAATCATCCGTTCCATACCATCACGCATTTCATGGCGCGGCTTGAAGCCTAAATCGCGGATTTTATCGGCTTTGTGATAGGTTTGAGTGCAAAGTTTCTTCACTCGTGCCGAGGAGATTTTTAAATTTTTCCCAGTCATTTTAATGGCCAAGTCGAAAGGCAATGCTAGTCCAACTGCAACCCACAATGGAAGTTTAAGTAGGATTTTCTTCCTCAGAAATTCAGCCTGCATATTGGCGATTTCTTTGCTGCTCATCTGCGGGTAATCGACGTAATTGAAAAGCAATTCGCCCGTTGATGTTTTATCCAACCCAAATAAAGTCGCATCTGCAATATTTTCAACATAAGCGAGCGACTTGATGTTGTTACCTTCCGAAATGTGGAAGTACAATCCTTGGTCGATTGCTTTAATCAAGTTGAGCACATTTGCCAAATTGTGTGCGCCAAAAACAACAGTCGAACGCACCTGAACCAATCGATTTTGAGCATCGAGTAATGCCCAGTTTCTTAAAATAGCTTCAGCTTCAAGTTTCGACTTCCCATAAGCATTTGTTGGCGAAGGTTCCGTGTTTTCATCCGTTGGTCCAGGATTCCCTTTGTGCCCATAAACTGCCACCGAAGAGAAATTAATCACCTTTCTAATGTTGTGGGTTTGGGCTACTTCAATGAGATTTTTGGCTCCTCCAACATTGGTGTCGAAATATGCAGATTCATTGATGCCAAAATCGTGGTGCATGGCTGCCAAATGGATAATCATAGTGCATCCTTTTGCTGCATCAGAAAATGCTTTCAAGTCACGAATATCACCCAAAACATGGCTTGCATGCGATGGGTAATCGGGTAATCGAATGTCGAATAAGACTACTTCTGCATGCTTCAAACGGTCAACAAAGTAGCGACCGATGAAACCTGAACCTCCGGTGATAAGCACTTTTTCCATGCGGTGGCGAAGGTAATTGATAATTTTCTGATTGGTAGTAATTAAACCGCCGATGCTGTGAGCTCCAAAACAGTGATTTCAGGTCTGATGCCAACTCTGCCTAGATATCCCAAGAAGCCCAAGCCACGGTTAACATAAAGGTGTTGGTTGCCATTTGAATAGAGGCCTGCCCATTGTGGATAAACATATTGCGAAGGACTCCACTTAAATCCAGGTATTTCAATTCCAAATTGGAAGCCATGGGTATGGCCCGAAAGGGTTAAATCGATCTCAGGGTGTTCCTTCAGAATTTTGGCCTCCCAATGCGATGGATCATGCGAAAGAAGAATTTTCACTGGAACATCATCCATGCCTAGTTGCGCTTTTTTCATGTCTCCTTTCCTAGGGAATCTTAACGCTGCCCCCCAATTTTCGACTCCGACTAACCCAATTTTCTCACCGTTTTTCTCGATGATTCTATGCTCGTTGCGCAAGAGATCCCAACCCATTTCTTTGTGAATCACGAACAATCTTTCCAAATTCGCTTGCTTCAACTCTGGAGTATCCCACAGCACATAATCGCCATAATCGTGATTTCCTAAAACGGAAAATATGCCTAAAGGCGCGCTCAAGTTTTTCCAAACGTTTTTGTAAGGCTCTGCTTCATCCGACCGATCATTCACCAAATCTCCAGTGAAAAAGATCAAGTCAGGTTTTTCGTTCATGATCATTTCTACTGCATTTTTAAAATGTGCATCTGAAATGAAAGAACCACTGTGAATGTCTGATATCTGGACTATTTTCAAGCCTTCAAATGCTGCAGGAAGTTTCGCGATGGGAATCTTTTTTCGCTGGATTTTAAAGTCAAAAGCGGTTTTCACCATTCCATAAATCATGGTGCCGAAAGGAATTGCTGCAAGTGTTAGTGCAGTGTAACTGATAAATTTTCCTCTGCTCATTCCACCTTTTACCGCTGGTAAGTCTGTGCCTTTGTTGAAAAAAGCAACTATCCATTTCACACCTCTCCCAATATCTTCAAACATCAATGGCAAAGAACCAATGAGCTTCGAGATGAACAAAATCATGTAAAAACAGAAAATGTAAAGTCCAACTATTCTGTTGATCACCGGATTTTTATAGGTGATTATATTGAACAGCACGAAAATCGCCCCTGAAATTGTGATGCCCCAATAAATCCTGCTGGCTAGAATTCTTTTTGATTCCGCCCAAGTAGCTGTAACAGTTTTGAGAGATTGAAAAAAGTAAAGGTCAACTAACACGATGATCGATAAAACGATCAGAAAGCGAAAAATCATAGTCATTTGTGAATGGCTGCCAGCTTGGCAAATGGCATGCAATTAGACTGCACCTTTTCTTATCTAACCGAATTATGGCAGAAATTATTTCTATTAGCACTCCTAGAATGCCCGAAATACAACAAGTTCAAGATGCTGAAGTTATTAAACAAGCTGAGAAAAGAAAAGTTGTGTTTAGTGCCATATTTGCAGGGATTTTCCTGACAGCAATTTGGTTGATTTTTGCGTTCGATGCATTTTTCGATCTGCATTTGGCTCGTTTCGGACTTCAACCTAGATCATTAATAGGTTTACGTGGTGTATTATTTTCCCCATTTATTCATGGAGATCACAATCATATCGCTTCGAATAGTCTGCCATTGTTTCTGCTTTTTGCTGGCGCGATTTATTTTTATAGAGGATTAGCTTTTTCTGTGCTTTGGAAAATCTGGCTCATCACAGGGATTGCAGTATGGATTTTTGGTCGAGATAGTTTGCACATTGGGGCCAGTGGAATTGTTTACGGTTTAGCTTCATTTATGGCTATCAGCGGGATGTTGAGGAATGATACTCGACTCTTAGCAGTGTCCTTTTTAACGATATTTCTATATGGTGGAATGGTATGGGGCGTTCTTCCACTTTTTAAGCATGTTTCATGGGAATCGCATTTGGCAGGTGCCCTTTCGGGGATTTATTGCGCTGTAATTTATCGGAAACAAGGTCCGCCGCTGCCAGTTTATTTCAAAGATGAGGAGGAATTAGAAATCCCCGAAGAGGAAATTCAAATCCCTGTAATACGCGTTAATCCTGATGATCCTCTTCAGCATCATACCGGACAACCCGGAATTCGAATTTATTATCGTGTAATTCCAGCCGAAACAAAGATTATTGATCCACCACAGGATTCGAATTCCTAATTTCGCGGCGTGAATTACCTACAGGTCGATCAATTGACCAAAACTTACGGCGAACGGATTTTATTCCGTGATATTTCATTCGGACTACAACAAGGACAAAAAACCGCACTCGTTGCCAAAAACGGAGCAGGGAAGTCAACCTTACTGCGCATTCTAACAGGCAGAGAAGTGGCTGATAGCGGCAACGTGGTATTTAGGAACGGATTGAGTGTAGCTTACCTCGATCAACATCCACCTTTTGATCCTGAATTGACCATTCAAGAAACCGTTTTTGCATGGAAGGATCCTCGCATGGAAGCCATTCGCAAGTATGAATTTCTGCTTGAAACCAACGGTGATCCTGACGAATTGCAAAGGGTTATCCGTGAGGTTGATGATCTGAAAGCTTGGGATGTAGAAGCCAAAGTGAAAGAAATTCTTGGTCGTTTAGACATTCATGAGCTGGACCAGAAAATGGGAACGCTCTCCGGCGGGCAAAGAAAGCGTGTTTCATTGGCTGCGCTGCTTATTCGTGAGCCTGATTTGCTCATTCTCGATGAACCAACCAACCACCTCGACATCGACATGATCGAATGGTTAGAGGGTTGGTTACGCCAGTCGAATTTAACCTTGCTGATGGTAACGCACGACCGCTATTTCCTCGACAATGTTTGCAACGACATTATTGAAATGGAACGTGAATCAGTTCAGCGCTTCAAAGGAAATTACGCCTACTACCTCGAAAAGAAAGAGTCAATGCGTGAAGCTTTCAACAGCGAAGTTGAAAAGGCTCGAAATACATATACACGCGAATTAGAGTGGATGCGCAGAATGCCTAAGGCGCGCGGCACAAAGTCTAAAGCGAGAATCGATCAATTTTACGATATCAAAGACAAGGCTCACCAGCGGATCAAAGATGATCAGGTTCAGTTGAGCGTGAAAATGAACCGTTTAGGCGGGAAAATTCTTGAATTGGTAAAGGTTTCAAAGGGCTATGGCGATAGAACTTTGATAGAACCTTTTACCTACACCTTCAAAAAAGGAGAAAAAATTGGGATCGTTGGAAAGAACGGTTGCGGTAAATCAACCTTGTTGAAGATGATTACTGGAGAATTAGAGACCGATTCAGGGAAAATCACCACCGGAGAAACAGTCATTTTTGGCTATTACTCGCAGGATGGAATGAAAATGAGCGATGAGAAGCGTGTGATAGAAATCGTGAAAGATGTAGCCGATGTTATTCCACTTGCGGATGGAAGAAGCCTCACTGCATCTCAACTGCTTCAACTTTTTCTTTTCCCACCTCAAATGCAATACACGCCTGTCGGAAAGTTGAGTGGAGGCGAAAAACGACGATTGTATTTGCTTACTGTTTTGATGAAGAATCCAAACTTCCTCATTCTCGATGAGCCGACGAACGATTTGGATATCCAAACACTTAATATCCTTCAGGATTTCCTAGAAAACTTTGGTGGTTGCGTCCTCATTGTTTCCCACGACCGTTATTTCATGGACATTCTAGCCGATCACTTGTTTGTGTTCGAGGGAGCTGGCGTGATTCGGGATTACAATGGAAATTATACCGATTATCGTTTAGAGCTTTTAGAATTAGAAAAGGCACGCCAGAATCAGTCGTCATCAGCACCTAAGCCTGTTGTTGTTCAGGAACCTGTTGCTCCAAAGAAAGAAAAGGTAAAGCCTTCTTTCAAGGAAACCCATGAATTCGAACAAATTGAAAAGGAACTTCCGAAACTAGAGGAGCGTATCGCAGTGCTTGCAGCAGAAATGAACAGTGGAATTTCTGATCATGTGCGGTTGAAAGAAATCAGTGAGGAAGTGAAAGCCCTTACAGAAACATTGGAGCAGAAATCAATGCGTTGGCTCGAACTCGCCGAAAAGATGTAATCATTTTCGCATAGGTTAATTGGCATTGATCACTTCGGTGCGCGACAAGGAATCTTGCCAGCCTTTTCTTTCTGGGTGAAAAAGTATAGCGATGATGCCTCCGAAAATTGCAGCAATCGAAAGGAATTTAGCTGCATTTCGGCCAATCGATTGTAGTGCATCTACCTTTTTGCCTTTGAAGTCGATTACTCTCAAACTCATCATCATTTTACCCGGGGATGCCTGATAATCGGAGCTTTCCCAGATTGCCCAATACAGAAACAATCCGACCGTTGAAAAAATGCTTATAACTTTTTGTGCTTGAGGAGATCCAGTGTTGCCAACTATCATGAAAACGATAGCAGCGGAAAAGATGCTCATGATAAAAGCATCGATGATATCGGCTATTGCTCTTTTGAAAAATGAAGGATAATTAATTTGAGGCATGTTCATTGTTTATAAATTAATATTCGAATTTAGAATCCTCAAAAAATCAAAACTAATCTCTTAATCTCAATTCCATGCAAAGAGCAATCATTCTTTTTCTGGTTTTCCTGATAATTTCTTCTTGCAAAGTAACCAATGTTTCTTATTCGGGATTGCGACCTGCCGATGTTACACTTCCAAAAGAAATTCAGAATGTAGTTTTGGTAAATCGTTACAAAGCCGATCGAAGAAATCAATGGTTAAATGTTGTGGAAGGTCTTTTTACTGGTGAGATTTTGTTTGCAGACAAAAGAGGTGTTGAGCAATCTCTTGCAGCGTTACAAACAAGACTACAAGATGGACCGAAATACAATGTAGCTATTGCCAGTGAGCAATTAACAGGCACAGGAACTGGTATAATTCCTCCTCCACTTACATCTAACCAAATCTGGGAACTCTGTCAAATCAACAATGCCGATGCAGTTGTAGCTATTGAAAGTTTTGACTCAGATATAAATATCACTGCCGAACCAAGGCAACGCAAGCGCACTGTTAATGGACAGGAAGTCATAGAAAATTATTTCGAGGCGATCGAACAGGTTCGAATCAATATGACTTGGAGAACTTATAATGGGAAAAATGGAAATGTGATAGATCAACATACTATGGTGGCTCAACGTGCATTTACTGCAACAGGCTTAACGCCAGATATAGCTAGAAGAGGATTGATTTTTCCCGTGGATGCCATCATGCGAACTGCCTTTGAAGGAGGCGATTCATATGGCATTCGAATTTCCCCATCTTGGGTGAATTATGTAAGAGAGATTTATACAAAGGGTTCCCGTTCGGGACAAATGAAGGCTGCCAAGCGGATGGCTATTCGTGGAGATTGGGAAGGCGCAGCAAAGATTTGGGAAAGACTTTCACAGTCGGACAATGAAAAAATCGCTAAACGATCCTCTTACAATAGAGCTGTAGCCGCCGAATTTATGGGCAACTACGAAGAAGCTTTAACCTGGGCTAGAAAGGCAGCCGATCAATACGGACTTCGAAGAGCCGACCGATACATTTGGACGATCAAAGCCCGATTGGGTGAATTACAAAGGTTGGATCAGCAGATGGAAGATGTAAAATAATTCTTATCCTCTGATGTGATAATTTAGGAAACCATGAAGAACTGAAGCGAATTTTCCAGGATTTCAATAAATCACTAGAACTAAACTGCCAAAAGAATTGATTACCGCATGAAGCGTGATTCAACCGCAACAAGAATAAAACCCTCGATCTGGAATCATCTTCCGATCGAGGGTTTTGTCATTTTGTGGTAAATCAAATCCCAATTGGGTGCCAGGTTGTTTTTACTTCAATGAAATCTTGAATTCTGTAGGGATTTTCTTCTTTAGGTTCGAACCAATTTGATACGAATTCAATTCGCGCTCTTTTAACATTGAGCGCTGAAAGGGTTTCTACTTCTTTAATTTCCTCCGCTTTGTTGCTGTGCAGGTAGATAGCATTTACATCCATATGGTTTGCCATGTGCGCCAGCAACTCTTTTCTAGTGCCTGTGAGTATGTTTACCACGCCTGCAGGTATGTCGGAGGTTGCGATTACTTCTGCCAATGTAACGGCACTAAGCGCTTTGCTTTCAGAAGCCAAAACAACACAGGTATTTCCACCTGCGATAACTGGAGCCATCACGGAAATAAGTCCCAATAAACCACTTTCTTCGGCTGCAACAATAGTAACGACACCTGTGGGCTCGTTCGACGAAAAATTGAAATGTGATGAACTCACAGGATTTACAGAACTGAAAATAGCATTGAATTTATCGCACCAACCTGCATAATAAATTAGTCGATCGATGGCGGTTTCAGTTTCATTGATAGCAGCTTCTTTTGTAGCACCCATCAGTTGTAGTTCTTCAATGAACTGAGATGAACGGGTTTCGAGCATTTCTGCCAATCTGTAAAGGATTTGCGATTTGTTCAAGCCTGCTCGGGCTGCCCACTTTTCTTGAGCTTCTCTAGCTGCTACAACGGCATTCCGGATGTCTTTTCGCGATGAAAGGCAAAGATTCACAATGCTGCCATCGGAAAGAGTTAATGGATAATATCTTCCCGATTCGGTGCGAGGGAATTGCCCATTGATGAAAATCTTATAGGTTTTTTGCACTTTGATTCTTGAACTGCCTGTTTGCTTCTTTTCAGCCTGACCGTTGTTTTGTGCAACAACGGTCTTTTTTGCAGTTGGTTTTTTAGGTGTTGAGGTATTTGCCATCTGAATTTTCTTAGACTGATTAACGAAGATTTAAATAAGGCAACAAGCCATGTAAGCCCCCTTCTCTGCCGAAACCGCTTTCACGAAATCCTCCAAATGGAGAAGAAGGATCAAACTTATTGTAGGTATTTGCCCAAACAACACCAGCTTTTAGTTTGGTTGTCATGTTGAAGATCTTCGATCCTTTATCGGTCCAAACACCAGCACTTAATCCATATGGAGTGTTGTTTGCCTTTTCGATAACCTCTTCAACTGTTCTAAAAGTTTGAACAGCTAGAACAGGACCAAAGATTTCCTCTTGAACCACTCTGTGGCTTTGTGAGGTGTTTAAGAAAAGGGTTGGTTTACAGAAATATCCTTTGGATGGAATGCTACAGTTGGGTTGAAAAACCTCTCCACCTTCATTCACTCCGATCTTTAAGTATTCGTTGATTTTCTTAAGTTGCTCAGGCGAATTAATCGCACCGATGTCTGTGTTTTTGTCCATCGGATCGCCGACAATTAGCGATGCCATTCTGTCTTTAAGTTTTCGGATCACTTTATCGGCAACTCCTTCTTGTACAAAAAGTCTTGAGCCAGCGCAGCAAACGTGGCCTTGATTGAAAAAGATACCATTTACAATGCCTTCTACTGCTTGGTCGAGTGCAGCATCTTCGAAGATGATATTTGCTGCTTTTCCGCCAAGTTCAAGGGTTAATTTTTTGCCTGTTCCTGCGATGGCTTTTTGGATCAATTTCCCTACATCGGTCGAGCCAGTAAAGGCGATTTTATCAATGTCAGGGTGATTTACAATAGCTGCTCCTGTGGCACCAGCACCAGTAACGATGTTTACAACACCTGCAGGCAATCCCGATTCTTCAATGATTTCAGCAAGTTTTAGTGCTGTGAGTGGTGTTGATTCTGCGGGTTTAAGTACAACCGTATTTCCTGCCGCAAGTGCAGGCGCGATTTTCCATGCTGCCATCAGCAATGGGAAATTCCACGGAATAATTTGACCTGCAACGCCAATCGATTCTGGATTTTTACCTGGAAATGCATATTCAAGTTTATCGGCCCAACCTGCATAATAGAAAAAGTGATTGGCTGCCAATGGAATATCAATATCTCGACTTTCGCGGATTGGTTTACCTCCATCCATTGATTCGATTACCGCGAATTCTCTCGCTCTTTCTTGAATCAATCGAGCAATTCGGTATATGTATTTTGCTCTTTCACGAGCGGGCATTTTCGACCAAACGTTTTCGTAAGCAGCACGAGCAGCTTTCACTGCTTTGTCGACATCTTCTTGAGTGCCTTCAGCTACCTTCGCCAAAACCTGTTCTGTTGAAGGGTTGATGGTTTCAAAGTAACCTCCTTTACTTGGCTTTACCCAAGTGCCATTGATGAAGAGGTCGTATTGTTTTTTCAGGCGGATGTGTGCACTTGATTCAGGTGCGGGTGTATAGATGAGCGCTTTACTGAAGTCTAAACTTGGTTCGGCTGCCTGCTGCTGGTGTTTTTTATCTTGTTTTTTCGACATGTGCTGTCAGGATTAATCGTTGGAGAAATAATTCAGACTTTGGTAAACCCCAGTTTGGTCTTTTGCAAGTTGCATGAGAATGTCGTTCGCCAATTTTGAAGCGCCAAATCTGAACCAATCTGGGTTCATCCAAGCTTCGCCAAGTGTTTCACGAACCATCACCAGATAATGCAATGCTAGTTTCGAGGTAGCAATTCCTCCAGCGGGTTTCATACCGATCATTTTACCAGTTTCGTAATAATAGTCACGAATAGCTTCGAGCATAACCAAAGTAACGGGCATGGTTGCAGCAGGCTGAATTTTTCCAGTAGAGGTTTTGATAAAATCGGCTCCAGCGAAAATGGCGATATCAGAAGCTTTTCGAACATTGTCGAGGGTTGAAAGTTCGCCTGTTTCGAGGATTACTTTAAGATGCGCCTTTCCACAAGCTTCCTTTACAGCAGCAATTTCATCGAATACGAGATTGAAATCTCCTTGTAAAAATCTACCTCTCGAAATCACCATATCGATTTCATCAGCACCTTCTTCAACGGCAAATTTGGTGTCGTCGAGCTTCACTTTTAGAGGTGCCAATCCACTTGGAAATGCGGTGGCAACAGCTGCCACTTTGATGTTAGAACCCTTGAGTGCTTTTCGTGCTGTTCTCACCATTGTTGGATAAACACAAACAGCAGCAACCGTTGGGATTCCAGGCATAGCATCATGTGGATGCATGGCTTTGTAGCACAGCTGTTTGACTTTTCCTTCAGAATCTTTTCCTTCGAGAGTAGTGAGGTCGATCATACTCAAGGCCAATTTCAAACCTGCTACTTTGGTTTCGCCTTTAATTGATCGGCTTTGAAATCTTGCGCAGCGCTCTTCAACAGAAATTTGATCAATAGGAGGTGAGATCGATGGTTGGTAACTGACGTTGTGATTACCCATATTCGGATACAATTTTATCAAATGTACAAAAGTGACAACTTATCGAAGCCAGTGAGGCAAACGCATAAATACTGGCAATGCCAAAAGGCACCCCAAGGTATTGAAAATGAAATCAAAAATGTCGGAATATCGGTCGGTATAAATTGTTCCTTGTAAGATTTCAATAAGTCCGCCGTAAGCAATACAAACTAAGGTGATACTAAGTAATCTATTGTATTTCTGGTTGAATTTGCACAACCATCTTAAGTAAAATACATTCAGGGCAAAGAAAACACCGAGGTGAGCGATTTTATCGAAATTGACAATATCGACCTTGGGTAGATCTTTGCCCGGAAGTAGTGTAAGTATGGTAATTATGAGGGTCCACAGCAGGGCAGGACCTGCGTATCGGATCATCAATGTCCGATCAATGCCTTGTAGTCGGCTGCGTTCAATAGACCTTCACGGTTGCTGTCGGTCAATTTCACACGAATCATCCAGCCTTCACCGTATGGATCAGCGTTTACAGTTTCAGGTGAAGCTTCAAGCCCTTCGTTAAACTCAATGATTTCGCCAGAAATTGGCATATAGAGATCCGATACGGTTTTCACTGCTTCAACAGTTCCGAAGATATCGCCAATGTTGATGGTATCGCCAACAGTATCGACTTCAACAAATACAATATCGCCAAGTTCGCCTTGTGCGAAATCTGTGATGCCTACCAATGCAGTATCACCTTCAATTTTAACCCACTCGTGGTCTTTGGTGTAGAAAAGATCTTCTGGAAAATTCATGTCTGAGATTTGAGGCTCAAACGTACCAATTTTAGATGAAATCTTGTGTGTAGAACTTCAAAAAATCAAGGCGAAACTTAAAAAATAATGGGTTAGCGCTATTGGTTTAAGGTAAAGCGCAAGCTCAATCCGAAATTGGTGTTTGAATTCGGGAATTGGTTAGAAATGAAAGGCTTGTTCATGATTCTATCGAAGAACAAACGAACCGTTACTTTCTGATTGATCACATAGTCGGCAGAAACCTTAATGGAAACATTTTGCTGACCTGCGGAAAGGATTGGATCGAAAACCGTTTGACCTTCAATTGGAACCCTACGCACAACAGTTTTGTTGGTTCTCACCGATACGTCGGCACGAATGTTCAAGTCGCTTTTTATCTTCTTTCCTGAACCTTGTATCGTAAATGGAAGTTCGAAATTCTTCACGATATATCCAGTTCCAATAGTGATCTCACGCCCGTTCACTTCGGTGATTTGAGAATTTTGAAGACTCAAGGATAAATCTCTACTTCTGCGGAATTCAACTTTGGTGATCAAGCTGTTTTTCCAAGTCATGTCCACATTCAACAACGGCCCAAATTGCTCCGAAATGGAGGCCATCAAGATGTTCAGTTGAGGGATAATGTTTCCCGTTGGGTCAACTGCATTCGGGTTTTGAAGTGCCAATAAGTTCGTCGTGAATGATCCAACATTAAAGGTCGATCTAAATCCATGACCAAGTGAAATGGACTTGAAGTACTTCTTAAAGAATGGAATTTTAGTTAATCCATCGTAGGTAATTCTCCAGTTTGGCTTCGGGATTTTTTGAAACAACGACAATTCTTGCTGAGTTGGATCATTACCAGTGTAAGTGGCAATGAATGAAAGGAGCAATACATCTTGCTGTGTTGATCCATAGCCTGTCGGATATCCAGTTATTGGGTCAATCGCACTGCCACTTAATCGGGAAGCTATGGCTTTACGGTTGTTCAAGAAGTTATCGAATTCGCCGGAGGTGTGAAGTTTGTTGTCGAGTCTTCCAAATGCGGTTCCCCAAGTGTTTGTTGATATGGAGAATGTACCCGTTTTCAGTGTACTCAATTCCTCGAATACACCTGAATTTGCATTGTACTTATAAATCGTGGTGAAGTTTTCAGTGTAATTTCGGTTCGCGTTCAACGTGATTCTCATACCAGGAAGCGGCTCTATCGTTGCATTCCAGGTAAGATTTCTCGCCAATGTCTTTGTGAATGCATTGTTGAATGTAGTGTCTCGAGTGAGTGCGCCTCGCTCCACCATTAAAGAACGAATATCGCGCTGACTTCCAAAAATGAATCCAGTAGTTGGAGTGCCTGATCTCCAATCACGGCCTACATATTGGCTGGCATTCACAAAACCTGGCAATACAGTTCCGTTTGTTTCTGTGTAATTGATGGATGCATTTTTCAGCATCATCAAAAACTTGGCTGCATTTTCCAATACGATATCGAATGCAGTTTCCTTCTTTTTGGTAGAATCTTTTTTAGCGTCTTTCGAAGGCGCCGCCGGATCTTTAGGATCTTTTTTCGGTGCTGCTTTTTTCTTTTCCTTTTGCCCTGCCTTTTTCTGATTGATTTTCTTCAGATAAGGAATCTTGTTATACAGTTGAACTAGGTTCGCCTGTCCGCTCAGGTTAATATTGGCCGAATTGGAAACGGTATTTCCGAATGGGTTTTGTGCAAATTTATCAGGATTGTTGGCGTCTCTCACCAGTGGAGCTGCCACCCAGCTGTAAGTTCCACTATATGCTACTGTACCGTTCACAAAATTCAACAATGGGATTTTCGAAAAGGGTACCGTGTATGAAGTATTGAAATTGTGCTGGTAATTTGTATTTCGACCGCCATTGCGGAGATTTTTGATTACTGAATCGCGCTTTAAAGGCGTATTGATTTGACCAGGCTCTTCATCAACTCGGCTCATATTGGTAGCCATGAAGTCGAGTTGAAGCGATTTGGTTAATGGAAGCTTGATGTCGTAAATTCTTTGCCAAGTGAATGATTTGAAATACGTGGTATCAATTTTCAAGATGGCAACATCCGAATTGTTTCGGAGTTTTTGAGAATTGTAATCCCTCGCAACATCCGAACGAATCGACAACCGCGATGGCATCAAGTTAAAATTGAAGTCTTTGATTAAATCGAAAGCCTTCGTTTTTGCAAATAGCTTAACGCTTTTGAATGGTTCGATTGATTTTGGTTTCGGCGAAAAGGTGTACCCGATTCCTACATCATAATTTTTGGTGTAATTGAATTCTACTTCAGGCGATCGTTGGAAATTATCTGCGAAAGCGAAAGTTAAATCGAAGTTTTCGACACCATAGATTGGATTTTTGGTTTGGCCGCTTCCTTTGTTCTTTCTTACGTTGGTGAAGTTGATGCTTCTACGTTTTTGGTAAACTTGAGACAACGTTCTTAGTGAATCTCTTGCAGCATCGCTTACTTGATAATCTAAAGCAGTATTAAAACGTACGTCTGGATCAAGTGGATTGAACTGTGGGTTGCTGATGTTTTCACCAAATTCCCAATACAATGGTACGCTTAGGTTCCAGTCTTTCGGGAAGAATTTTCCCAACTCAATATTGGTAATCAAGCTGTAGGCTGAGGTATTGCTTCGGCTTCTTTCGATTGGTTTTTTCTCGATGCTTCCAAATCCGAAGGTTGATCTGCTACCTGCAATTGCCACTGTACCTAAGTCGGCTAATTTAGCAGTTACCCGAGCATTAGCAGCCCATCCACCAGGTTCAAAATATTCTGAAACGCGAAGCTCATTCACCCAAACTTCTGCGCAAGCTACAGATCCATCGTCGGGCCAAGGATTATTCTCATCATTTTGAGGATTACGAATCCCGATCATCATGGTTTTAACACCAGATATCTGCGGAACACCCACCACTGTAATTCGGTTGTTAGGGAATTCAGGATCTTGAGCGTAATAAGGTTCGTTGAGCTGAATGTTAGGATTGCCGGTCATTTCCCGATTTCGGGCAACTTTTGCGTTAGTTAATGCTTCGAGTGCAAAGTCGAAACTGTTCGACCAAACATCTTCTGCATTGGTTGTTCCATCGGGAGTTCGCTTCAATGGAATTTCATATTCGTAATAGTTGTTCACGAAATCTGTTCCCAAACGCACAAATGCAGTAACTTGATTGTCGGCCCACTGGTTTCCATTCATCGATTCAGCATGCACTTCCATCTTGATGCGTTTGTAAGCACGAACATCGAGGTTGGTGTTTTTGTAAACTGCACGCGCCTCTCCATCTTCCAAGTTACAGATTCTCATCTGAAGAGATTGCTCATTGAGCTGTTGAAGGTTCGTAGTGGCTACATCAACTTCGCGTCGGATTTTAGGAGGAAGGATGTAGTTTACAGGGATTTTATCGCCATTCTCCTCAATGTTTACGGTTGATACCTGGAAGTTTGTATTCAAATCGTTTCCAAGGAATAAACCTGGATCTTTTAAGCTGTATTCGAATCTTCTCCATTCTGCACGAACCAATTCCAATCTCGCCATTCTCGCAATAACTGGTTCTTGGAAATTGTGGAAGAACATCCTTACAAAACGGATTGAACGGAAATCCGCAATAGAGCCCACTTTCGATGTAAATGAACGGATTGGAACACGGAATTGGTACCAATCAACCGCTACATCTTGACCATTGCTCAACTTGCCTTTTCCAGGCACTTTGTCGATGATGTAGTTTTGACCAACCACCATATCCTGCGGACGCATGCTGATTTTGTACTGGAAATAACTTTCCGCAACGCTCAGGGTGTTGTCGCGATTGATGTCTTCGATATTCGGTAAAGGAGTAGCAGCAGTAGGGTAATTTTCTATTTGATCTTCACCCAATTTAGAGTTGCCTTCTAAACCATTGTACAGCGTATATCGAGTAATGATATCAGCCTGTTGAGCATCCCAGAATTCGGTATTTCTAAAGAAGCGGTAATCATCGCCCGAAGGATCGGCTTCAAAACGTGCCAATGCATCAGGATTTAGTGCAGTTTGAAGCTGGTTGAGGTAATTCTGGAAGAATACGCGCTCCGAATCATTTGGCAATCCATCCAAACCAACATCTTGTAAAGGTCGAGATTCTGGGTTGTTATCGAATGCGTTTACAAGTGGCGGTGCAGTTGGATATTTTCCCCAAACTGTTGTGTCGAAATTGGCATTTTCAGTAGTGATGGGCAATCCGTTTTCGAAACTTTGTTGTCCATCGCGAAGCACATCTTCGGAGATATTTCCTAGGTTGATGTAAAAATCTCCACCTGTTCCGCTGTTGATTGCAGTGCCGTCACCTAAACCATTCGCAAATGGGTCCATCATCCAAAATTCGATGTAGTCGATATTGGCCGACTCGAAATCGGTTGTTTCGATGCGGCGCATGATCCCACCCCAGCGACTTTTCGGGTTTTTTAGTGTTCCATCAACATTCAAACCAGCAGAAAATTCATTTTCAAGCACGTCGTAGTTGTATGGCCCACGTACTTTTGGATCGAAGTGTAGATCGAGAACAGGCATGATTTGTACCTGTCCGTTTGGTCTTGCTTTATTCGGGAAGATTTCGGTTTCTACAATCTGCCGCATGAAATTGTTCGACTGCATTGGAGAATCCTGAATGTAGTCGGGCGTTGTATTTCCATTTCTGGAAAACAGTGGGTCGATGGTGTACCAGTTTAATCTTGCACGGTTGTAATTGTATGCAAGACTGTTAAATAGGTCTCCTTCACGAAGAAGATTTTGTTGTCCACTTGGTGTTGATGCAATAAACCAATTCCCCATGTTTCGGATGTCGATGGTTGATTCTGCACCTTCGAAATCGTCGATATATGAAAGACCTTCTTTCCCAATAATCTTAGAGTGGCCTGGGATGAGCTTAGCCATTTCCCATGTGGCTGTGATGGTAGAAGTTTCTTTGGTTGAATAGAATGGAAGTCTGTCGATCAAGCGAGTTAACCAACGTGAATCGCGTTTGATATTTCCATCGAGCCCGATGATGGTATTCGAAATAGGTTCGTCGCCGATGTTGATTTTTTGCGTCATCGGGCGCTCGGTGAGGTTCATGATTGTAGCGCCAATACCGAAATCTTTGTCGACCATGTAGTCGAAATGCGCACCCATCAAACGCTTACTTTGAATTGCAAAAAGCGTATTGGTTTCGAGTGAAATATTGATAGGCGTTTGAGAATTGAGCAAGCCTTGGTTGATGATTCTTACACGACCAAGTGCGTAATCGACTGTATAATCAACATTTTCGGTAAGTGGAACGCCGCCCGCTGTAACGGTTACAGAACCTTGCGGAACGTTCATGGCATTGAGAGAAATTTCTGAACCTGATGCCGATTGATAAGAACCTTGGATGTAGAATCGATTGTGTTGGGCATCCAATTGAGCAAGCGGCTGGGTGGTTACATACAGCGAGTCGAATGCGTATTTGTTTGCCAAACCAAGCTCTGCAGGAAGCTGAAACTTACTTCTCAAGAAGTTTTTGAAGGGTTCGCGCATCGGGAAAACGATACGGCCTTTGTCGGCTTGAATGGTTTTCCCTTCAATAAAGTCGAAGAAACCATCCGCTTGAGGATCGCTTTGGTTGTTTAATCGATCGAGGTTAAAGAGTTGAAGGAGGATTTTTCCATTTACATCGGCTCCTTCTGGGATGACATTCATCTTTACCGAGGTTTTTTCGTCTTGGTAAAGGATGTTTAATTTGAAATTTTCTTTGCTGATTTGGAAGCCGTTCAACGAGTAAACATTCTTCATCATCAGTTCCCAGATAGGCTTCTTGGTGAAAATCTGGGTGCCTTTTAGCATCTTTAGAACCAACGATCCAGTTCCTTGGATATCGGTGGAGAATTCACCCACCTGATACACTTGCTGTCCTTGGCTTGAATTTACCGTGTATTGGAATGCAACGGCAAGCACTTCATCCGCGTTAAGCGATTGATTCAATGAAACATACCCTAGTAATGGATTGAGGGTGTATTCGCTTGGATTGAGCAATCGGGCGTTCTGCAAATATTCGAAATCGATTGCAGGAACCATTTGAGGAACAAACGAGTTCGGATTGCTCAGTACATCGTTGGTTTTGTTCCTGAAATCGGGGTGAATAGTAATAATTTGTTGGGCTTGGAGATTGTTGTTTTCGTTTCGTGGAAAAACCACAGATCCGGGCTGTTGCTGGGTGTAGGTATTTACGCCATTGTTGAAATAGTTCGGATCAGATTCCCCGAGATCGGCAAATGCAGCGATATTTCTAACGTTGTTGGTCGCGTAGGTTCTGTTGGTGATATAAACCTCGACCCTCGTTACATTGAATGGAGATGTAACATTCGGCAAAGTCGACATTGATTGATCGTATCGGTCTTTGAACCATTGTGCGAGGAAGAAGTGCCTGTTTGCATCGTAATTAGCAGCCGAAACTTCAAATTGTTGCGTTTGAGCACCGCCTTGAACTGTAATGTTTTTACGGTCGCCTTGTTGTTGTGAGAAAATCGTAGTGGCAGTAAGTCGACCGAACTTTAACTTAGCCTTTACACCCATCAAACTTTGAGAACCGGTAATAAGTGTTCCTGTAAGTGGAAGGTTTACGTTTCCTGCTTCGAGCAATTGGATAATTTCATCTTCCTTTCCTTCGTACTTCAGGTTCACTTTGTTGTCGAAGTTGAAGCCTGTTTCAGTGTTGTAGTTGGTTTGTAGTTGGATTTTATCTCCAATTTTACCTACCAAGTTCATTTGAATTTTTTGCTGGAAGTTGAAGGCTCCAACGCGTTGTTGACGGATTGGAAGCGCTGGATTTTGTGTCCTAACGAAGTTTCCACCGAAAATAAGTTCTGCTGAACCTTGCGGTCGGATGTCGATCACATTGGAACCGAAAATACCAGCAAAGGCATCACCTGGGACAATGATTTTTGGTGCAAAGCCTTTTTGTTTGTTAACGTCATCGCCAGCAATACGGTCTCTCCAATTTTTCTTTATCGCTTGGTCGAAATCATTGTCGAGATACTCTTGCATCGTCATGTAGTCGGGATGACGATAGTTGTAGTTTCCAACCTTTTGGTTGATATCGAATTCGTTCGTCTCGGTATTGAGATCGATGGTGGTTTGGATATTCGCTGGATCCTTTAAGAAAAGCCCATTGGGATTAGGGTCGGTTGGATCGAAGTTGTCGTCGTTGAAAGGAAACGGGAGATCAACAAGCGTATCGGTATCAGTTGTATCGCCTGGTCCTGGAGATACGCTAAACATTGAGGCATACGGTCGGCTGTTAGCACTCCATACAATGAAGAGCAGGAGTCCTGTAACAATGCTGAAAGAAAGATATTTAGCGTAGGTTTTCAATCAGATAACTAACTTTTAGAAACGATGGTAATTCGTTAGATTACTTTTAAGGTTTGCTTAATAAGTTCTTCAACGCTCAACTCCGAATCTTGTGATTTTTGAACTTTATCGAGTGCTTTTTCTGCAAGATTTTTAGGGAAACCCAATAAAGTCAGTGCAGTTAACGCCTCGTTGCGTGTTGTATTGTGCAACCCAGCAAAAAGTTCAGGACTCACCGAATCGCGGTCGAACTTGCCTTTCAGATCGATAATGATCCTTTGGGCAGTTTTCTCTCCAATCCCTTTCACGGCTTTTAGAGTTCCTACTTGGTTGTTAATCACAGCATCAGCGATTTCGTTGGCAGTGAGCGAAGATAAAATCATCCTTGCTGTTGACGCGCCCACTCCAGATACATTTATCAACATCCTAAAAGTTTCTCTCTCAGCACGCGAATGAAAACCATAGAGGGTATGCGCATCCTCTCGAATGGCAAGGTGTGTATAGAGTTTACATTGTTCGGCACTTCCAATTTGGCTAAAAGTTGACAATGAGATATTCAAAAAATAGCCTACGCCTGCCGCTTCGATTACAGCGTAAGTGGGCGTTTTTTCAATTAGTTTACCGTTAATATAATCGAACATCTTTAGGATTTTGCTTGTGCATCAACAACGGCAAGCGTTATCATATTTACGATTTCTCTCACTGAACTGCCTAATTGAAGCACGTGTACAGGTTTCTTCATGCCAAGCAACAACGGGCCAATGGCTTCAGATTCTCCAATTTCTTGAAGTAATTTGTAAGCAATGTTTCCAGCTGCAAGATTAGGGAAAATCAATGTGTTCACTTGATGTCCAACCAATGTAGAGAATGGAAATTGTTCCTTCAACATGTCATTGTTCACGGCAAAGTTTGCTTGGATTTCTCCATCCACTTTTAGGTGAGGATGTTTTTCATGAAGGATTTTCACTGCCTCGCGAACTTTAATCGAATCTGGACCTTCGGATGATCCGAAGTTAGCATACGACAACATGGCGATTTTCGGAGTGATGTTTAAGTTCGAAACCGCTTGAGCAACGAGCACAGTAATGTCGGCAAGCTCTTCAGCAGTTGGATTTACGTTTACGGTGGTATCGGCGAAGAAGAACGGACCTTTTTTGGTCATCATGATGTAAAGGCCAGCAACACGCTTTACGTTCTCACGAATGCCAATTACCTGAAGTGCAGGACGAATGGTGTCAGGATATTTTCTGGTAAGGCCCGAAATAAGTGCATCAGCGTAGCCTGTTCGAACCAACATGGAACCGAAGTAGTTTCGTTCGCGCATGATTTGTTTTGCTTCGAAAATCGTGAAGCCACGGCGCTTTCTTAAATCGTAGAATATCTCACCGAATTCAGCAACCCGAGCAGCTTCGGCTTCACTTCTTGGGTCGATAATTTCCAAGCCTTCAATATTGATTCCGAATTCACTTGCAATTGCTTCAATTTTAACCTTGTTTCCTAAAAGGATCGGGATTGCAATTCCTTCATTTCGAGCAACCTGTGCAGCTTTCAGGATTTTATAGTGATCGGCTTCAGCAAAAACAATTCGCTTCGGAGATGTTTTCGCCCTAGTGGTGATACGATCGATCAATGTATTGTCGAGACCCATCCGATGGATAAGTTCGTCTTTGTATTTTTCAAAATCGTCGATTGGTGCCATAGCCACACCTGAATCCATAGCTGCTTTCGCAACAGCTGGTGCGACAGTGGTGATCAAGCGAGGATCCAATGGTTTTGGGATGATGTAATCTCTGCCAAATTGCAAATTGGCTTTGTTGTAAGCCATGTTTACCAACTCGGGCACTTGCTGCTTGGCCAAATCTGCAATGGCATAAACTGCTGCAAGTTTCATTTCTTCGTTGATGCATGTAGCCCGAACATCGAGCGCTCCGCGGAAGATGAATGGAAAACCAAGTACATTATTTACTTGATTCGGAAAGTCGGATCGACCTGTTGCCATGATGATATCTGGACGAGCCTCGATCGCATCATCGTATGGAATTTCTGGATTCGGGTTCGCAAGTGCGAAAACAATAGCATTGGGAGCCATCGTTTTGATCATGTCTTTCGATACGATATTTCCCTTCGACAAACCAACGAATACATCTGCATTTTGAAGTGCTTCAGTGAGTGTTGAAATTTGAAGATCGCGTGCAAATTTTTGTTTTTGTTCGTCCAAATCAGTGCGGCTGGTAGAAATCACACCAGTACTGTCGCACATGATCAAATTTTTTGGATCAACGCCAAGTTGCAGATATAGACTAGCACAAGAAATGGCTGAAGCTCCAGCGCCATTGAAAACCACTTTTACTTCTTTGATGCTTTTGCCTGCTATTTCCAGCGCGTTGAGCAATGCCGATCCGGTGATGATTGCCGTACCATGCTGATCATCGTGCATTACTGGGATTTTCAATGCTTCCTTTAACCGTCTTTCAATTTCGAAACACTCTGGCGCTTTGATATCTTCCAAATTAATTCCACCAAATGTTGGTGCAATCGCCTTCACCGTGTTGCAGAAAAGATCGATGTCGTTCGCATCAATTTCAATATCGAAAACATCAATATCGGCGAAGATCTTGAACAAAACGCCCTTTCCTTCCATTACGGGCTTTGAAGCTTCTGGACCGATGTTCCCAAGACCTAATACAGCGGTGCCATTTGAAATTACAGCTACAAGGTTTCCTTTGGCAGTGTATTTATAAACATCTTCAGGGTTTGCATGAATCTCTGTGCAAGGTTCAGCTACGCCTGGAGAATATGCAAGTGATAAATCTCTTTGAGTAGAAGTAGGCTTTGTTGGCACTACTGCAATTTTTCCTGGACGCCCATTAGAGTGGTAATCCAGCGCTTGTTTCTTTCTATAATCGTCCATAATTAACCTATTGTTCAGAGACTGGAAATAAAATAACCAACCTATTCTCAACAAACGCCAAAAATACAGGATTTCCGATAGGCGTAGTTCGATTTTTCTTGATTTTTTCCAAATGTTTGTTAGTGTGTATTTGCTTTCAAGTCAGCGACTTGCGCAAATGCTGCCGATTGCTTTGTAGTAATAAGTCATTGTTGCAATCCTAATTTCCCAATAATTTGGGCTTAACAACTTGTTTGATAGATCACTGCATTTTGTTTCGAGTTATTGGATGGAGGGATTTCTTAGGTTTTTGTGGATAATAAATCATTTTCAATGCGATAAATCCTTCTTAGCTTCGCACAATGGACAAGCAAAATTTGCCAAAAATAGTTGTGTTAACGGGTGCAGGGATTTCTGCAGAAAGTGGCATTCGTACCTTTAGAGATTCGGGTGGTTTGTGGGAGGAGCACGACATTATGGATGTTGCAACTCCAGAAGGCTGGCAGAAAAATCCTGCTTTGGTTACTAAGTTTTACAATTCGCGTCGTAGTCAACTGTTGTCGGTTGAGCCGAACCCGGCGCATTTGGCATTAACACGACTGCAGCAATTTTTTGATGTTAAAATTGTAACGCAAAATGTGGATGATCTTCATGAAAGAGCAGGAAACAAGAATATTCTTCACTTGCATGGAGAGCTCATTAAGGCGAGAAGCGAGAAACACACAGAATTGGTTTATGAGATTGGATACCGTGAAATTGCCTTAGGTGAAACCTGCGAAAAAGGATTTCAACTGCGTCCTCACATTGTTTGGTTTGGTGAAGATGTACCGTTGATTGTAGAAGCTTCAAAATATGTGGTTGATGCAGATATTTTGATCGTGATCGGTACTTCGCTCAATGTTTATCCTGCTGCTGGATTGCTTTACCATGCACCTTATGGATGCGAGAAGTATTTGGTTGATCCAAGTGAGCATCAAGTGGATAATTTGTTCCGTCTTCGACATATAAAAACTGCGGCAGGCGAAGGCGTTCCTGCCTTAGTGGAAGAGCTCATCAATCGATATTTCTTCCAGCAGGGTTAGAGCTTTTTTACGGTGAGGAGAATCTCCTGATAAATTTCGTCTTGTTTTTGGAGTTTCCTATCTGCAGCAATGTCTCCAGAACGTTTGATCCCACCGATGTAATAGCGTTGGATCCATGGAATTACCGAAACAAACGAATCCAACAAGGAGTAATTTATTGCAACGATAAAACCCACTGTGATAAATCCTCCGGTGAGTAGCAAGGAATTGAAACCATTTTTAACATCTCCAGCATAAAACTGTCCGCTTCCTGGGATGATCATGCTGAGGATTCTTGCTGTTTTCGGATTTGGATGCTTGATGTTAGCCAAAGCATCGAAAAGGCTGTCAATTTGTGCTTCTTTAGATGGATTGACAATAGAAATAGATTTTTTGAAGGCCTTTCTGCTTTCATCGAAAGATCCAGAAGTAAATTCAGACACACCGAGCAAGAAGTATTGTTTGGCTTGAATAGAATCGGGAATATTGTCGCTCAAACCCAGCAATTCGATTTTTGCCAAAACAGCTTTATTGCCTAGGATTAAGCAAGAGGCTTGAGCTATTTTGTTTCTTAAGAAATTCTCCGAAAGTGTTGAATAATCGGCAGCTTGACTAAAAAATGAGGCCGATCTTTCATAGTCGCCATTAGCTTGATGAATTTTTCCAAGCAATTCAAAAACTTCCTCATCGTATTTTCCTTGTCCGAAGAAAATAACTCTTTCAAAATCGAGCGATGCTGCTTGATAATTGCCTAATGCAAAATTCGCTTTGCCCGATTGATAGGTTTGTTCGAGATCTTGCCCGATCAACCCACAATTGAGCAATACACTAACGATAAATAGTAAAGTGCTTTTCAATGGAAGGTTGAAGTTTGGCATATTGCCGTGAGTTGAATCGTTTTGCTGATTTTACGGAGCCGTAGATGTTTCCGAGGTAAAAGCCTGCGCCCAAACCTGCAGAAATCCATCCGTATACAGACTTTTGTCCTTCTTTCTTAAATCCTCGATAAGCCTGATAAGCCATCATAGTAATTGAAACAAAGCCAATAACAGCATCCTTTCGTTCTTTTGCATACCATTTACCAGCTCCTGGCACTGCCGTAGACAGAAGCCCTGCGAGCAACGGACTTTTTCTCGGTAATTTTAAGGCGTCATTTTGTATCTCTGAAATTCCTGAAAATGCTTGAGATGTTTTGAAGGGTTCAGCAACATTTGCAGCTTCAGAAAATTTGTTTTGAAGGATAAAGTTCCATGCCTTGTAATAGGCCTTTTTTTCTTCATCAAGTTGGATTGAATACGCAATGAATTGATTTGCTAAACTGTGCTTTCTGTCGGAAATCAATGCAAATGCAGCATACCCTTGCAGAGGACTGCTCAATTCAAAATTGCTTGTATTGGTTAATTGAACAGAACGGCGATAAACAGCATCGTAGTTTTTATCCAAAATATAGCAATCCAACAAACTAAATTTTAAGCTATCGATTTCAGGTTGGAGGAAGATAAGTCGCTCAAATTCGATTGCAGCAAGTTTAGGCTGACCACTTTGATTCAAGTATTTCGCGAATTGCAAAGTGCTTTGGCTGTCGAATAGGTTTTGCGCATTCGAAGTTTGAAAGATTCCGAAAATGAAAAATAGAATTATAGGGAGGCGATTCATTTTCATGGATGATCGATCAAGATCATTTGTTGTTTATCGACTTCGTATAGTTCAGGGCTTAAGCCATTGCAGCGTTGCAATCTGTCGAGGGTTGCCAACATTCCAAAGATGGTCCCATATTTTTTTACTGCAAGCAATCCGTACTCCGAACAAGAAGGATGAAATGAACATTTGTTGGAGTCTTGCGAAGAAATGGCAAACTTGTAAAATAGGAAGAGCCCTGAAAAAATATACTGGAGCTCATTTGTATTTTTTTTAGCAAACTCCCATTTGGGCTTTTCTATTGGTTGGTAATAGGCATTTGAAAAGGTAATAGGTTCGATGGTTTGTGCAACACATCGATTACTTAGAAAGTACAGTAGGCACAGGAAAATTATAGATATTGTTCTCATTCGGATCGTTAACGACCAAGTTTTTAAATGTCGAAATTTTGGTTCCTTTTGACTTGGCACCGTTTGCTTCGATTTTGTAGATTATTTCTGTAATTTCTTGTGGGAAGCTAATTCCAGATGCTCTAATATACCCTTTGAATATTTGCTTTTTAAGTAACTCGTCTTTTGGGGAATAAAAAGCAATGCCATACAGTTGATTATTTTTTCTAGAAATCACAACATTACCAAAGGCTTTTTTTACTCTTTCGTCGGGCACCCAAGTAGTTATAACTTGGTCGGCATCCTTCTTAGTGTCTTTTGCTTTGTAAAATGAGTTCTCTAAACCGAAATTGTTAAGGTTATTCGACAATGCAAAATCAAACAAAGTAGAAGAGGGTAGCATCGGGATGAATTGTCGGGTAATTAATTTACCATTCACAATTCGATTAAAGACCGTATCGCTGATCACCCAAGTTTCTTTTTCAGGGAAGCGAATCTGGTATACTAATTTTCGAGCTGACTTATCGTAGTAAACAGAGCCCATTGTAAGGCTCATTTTTCCATCAGGGTGTTTTTCCTTGATGCTGAATTCCGCCTTCATCCTAAAACGATGTTGCCCAATACTGAGATTGGGCAACATTAAAATGAATAGGATTAGGACGATGAGTTTTAAGTTTATAACTCTTCGTCTCGTCATATTTAGAATCTAGAAAAACAAGAAGCCCGAAGCGCCTAGGATAACAACGTATACAAGCCAGAATAGAATTCCAATTCCATTACTTACAACACATCCGATAAATGCTTTTCTGGTTTCATCACGGTCATCAGCAACGAAATAAACGATCGCAACACCAGCAACGTTAAAACAAAAGCCCCAAAGAAATGAAGGAATTCCAAGTGGAGCCTCGCCGTAAGTAGAAAGTACGCCTAACGCGTTTCCTGTAGAAGTTACATTTTGAAGCAAAGGGTTTGTTGCGTCCATCGAAGACATAGTTACATCTTCATTTGAGTTAACAAAACTCTCAAGTTCGTTTAACTGAGCAAACTCGACATTCAACTCTTCTTCATTTACTTGAAATAACTCAGCGTTAGCTGAAGCAAATCCAAAATTGCAAGCCAATGCAAATGCAGCACTAAATAAAAATTTCTTGATCATGTGGTTTAGCTTTATTGTTCCAAAGGCAAATATAGTTTTTCATTGTTCAATTCAAGCTAATTTATACAACAACTCAGGGTATTAATTATCAGGTTGTTGTTGAAACCTTACATTTTCAGCCAATTAAATATCGGAGGATCTAGTGTTTTTATGACTTTTTCCGGTATTTCCGTCCATAAATCCAAATCACCAAAACGGGCATAAGAACCAACTCCGCAACCAATGCAATCACCAAGGTGAGTGAAATCAATAGTCCGACATAAAATGTACTCTTAAAATCGCTCAGCATTAAGGTCGAAAAGCCTGAAGCAATTACCATTGCTGTTAAAATCATCGCTTTTCCGGTAGATAGAAACGTGATCCGCATGGCCATCGGTAAACTATATCCTTTGTCGAGCTCTATTTTTAACCGACTCAATACGTGCAATGTATCGTCTACAGCAATCCCAAATGCTATGGAGAAAATGATCGAGATGGTTACTTTCATCTCCACACCAACCCAACCCATTAAGCCGCCAACAACAAACAATGGAATGATGTTCGGCAATACCGATAACAACATCATGCGCCACGATTTGAAAATCAAACCAATGATCAACATCAAAACAGCCACATCAAGACTTAGGCCTTCTAACATGTTTTGGGTTAAATACAAGTTGCTTTTGTCGATCAGATCTGAGCTGCCAGTAATTCTGTAGCGAATTGCACCAGTTGAATTCGATTTTAACCAATTCTCAATTTGTGCACTTTTCTTTTGTACAGCCTTGCTGCCTTTTTCTTTGATTCTACCGGCAATTCTTGCTTGGTTGAATTTTTTGTTGATGATGAACCGTACTTGTTTATCATTTAAAAACGGCTTAACGCGACGAATCAAAGTATTGAACTCTTCTTCTTGCTCAGGCATTTTGAACCATTTCGGTTCTCCGTCATGGGTTGCCTGATTGAAGATTTTTATCAGTTGTACTGGTGAAACAATCGCTCCAACTCCTGCCGAATCGGTTAAAAAACGCTCCAATTTTTCCAGTTCCTGAATCTTCGACCAAGTCAATAAATTCGCATTGTCGTTCGATTGAACCGACATTTCGAAGCCTCTAACTCCACCGAAATAATTGTCGAAAAACACAAAATCCTGTTTGATCGGATCGTCTTCGTCGAGATCGTCTAAAACAGAATTGTTTATTTCAATCCTGCTGATTCCCCAAGCCGAAAGCCCTAAAATCAATACAGTTCCAATTACAATTTGCAAAGGATAACGGTAAACCTTTAGCAGTAACTTCCTCAGAAATCTATCCCACCTAACATTCACGGTGTGGATTTTAAATTGATTTGGATTTTTAACTCGGATTAAGATCCATGGAAGAATCGTGATCGATAACAAGTAGGCAATTGCCACTCCGATCGCTGTATAGGTTCCGAAATCTCGGATAGGCTGGATCGATGTGGTATTTAATGTTAGAAAGGCCACCATGGTGCTGATGCAAGTGAGGAAGGTTGCAAATCCAACTTCTTTTAATGCCGCCTTGATTGCCTGAAATTTGTCGAGCCCTTCTTCGATTTTTTCGTAAAACTGACTTGTGATATGTATCACATCCGACATACCGACAACAAACAAAATACAGGGCATCAGGATGATCATAATATCGATCGATTTTCCCGTGACGGTCATAATCCCTATGGTCCAAACGATTGATAGCAGAACTACCGAAATTGGTACAACAACGCCCCATAAATTTCTAAAGGTAAACCACAGAAACACCAAGACCAGCAATGCCGATACCGACATGAAAATGACGAGTTCATTTCGAGTTTTGTTCAGATAAGCAATTTCCGATTTTACTTTTCCTGTAATTCGGGCTTCTGTAAAACCTGCATTTTCGACCAATTGTGTGATTGCAGTAAGCATCGAGTCGGCTGCAGGTTGGGGCAAAAGCTCGTCGTGTCGAACGTAAATACAGAGCGATTTTTTGTCGAAAGAAATCAATGAGCCTTCAAACTGATTTCCAGATTTTAGGCCAAATAGATCGGCTTGGAGCAAAGAGTCGGTATCGTATCGAACTGCAGGAATCGATATCACACCGAAACTGTTGATCACAGGAAATTCGGTGTTGGCTATTGAAACTACTTGGCGAACAGATGGAACTCTTTTTATTTGTCTCCCCAAACTGTCAATTTTCATCAGGTTGGCCCTTGTGAGCATCCCTTCAGGTTCACGAATGCCGACCATCAAGAATTCGTTGTCGCTTCCGAATTGTTTTCGGTGACTGTAGTAAAACTCAGCGTCGTCGCTTTCTACCGGAAAGAATTTCTCGAAATTGGAATCGAATTTCAACCCAAATCCCACCCAAATTAGCCAGATGGAAATGCCCACAATCAGGAGCATCGAAAGATTCAGGGTTTTCTTGAACATTTTTTATTTTCTGATGCCCCACAGCAACAGTCCAAAGCAAACGATTAAATTGATCAGTATGTTCAATACCGCCCATTGAAATTGACCAGATCGAACAAGGGCAATGCTTTCCATGCTGAAAGTTGAAAATGTACTGAGTCCGCCGCAAAATCCGGTGAGAAGAAGGAGTTTATGCTGGTCTTGGGTAAATCCAATGGGCTGAAATCTGATCCATGCAGCCATAACCAAGCATGCAATCATATTCGAAACAAAGGTTCCAATGGGTCGACTTGTTGAAAGAACCGACGTTTGAAAATTGCCAATCATATAGCGTAAAACACTTCCAGATCCACCGCCTATAAAAACCCAAATCAGTGCCTTCATGGGCTTATGCTTGCTTGGTTTTTAACAGAATGGTCGGGAGTATAAATCTGTAGGTTGTTAATGCAATCAACATTCCTGCGGCCCAACCTGTGAGCACATCTCCGGGGTAGTGCACACCTAAATAAATTCTGCTGTAACCAACCAGCGCAACCCACAAAAGCAGTAATGCTGAAATCCATCCAGTGCCAAGTGTTAAGATGCACAAAATGCTGATTGCCATGGTATTGCTTGCGTGGGATGAGTAAAATCCGTAGGAGCCTCCACATTTGCCATTCACTTGATGCACTTGCCCTTCAAGCGAAATTTCATGGCAGGGCCTTGGTCGCTGAACCAAGTTTTTTACCGCAACGGAAGTTTGATCGGAAACGAAAATCATGAGTATAACGCCCAAGAGGAATTTCCAGAATTGCTTCCCGGTTTTTTGATAAATCTTCCAGGCTAGGAAAATGTACAGAGGAATTGCTAAAACTTTAGAGGAAATCTGAACCATCAACCAATCGGTGGTTTCACCAAGGTCGCAGTTTAGCCAAAGAAACAGTTCAGAATCCCACTGCATTGTTTACGGTTTCGTTGGATTGAGCGCATTCCAAAGCATATCTTTCAACTCCATCAATCCATTTTCGTTGTGCGATGAAATGAAAACATAAGGCAACTCTGGGAGATTTTTTGAAAGTTCATCCTTGAGCTCTTCGTCGAGTAAATCGGATTTCGATATGGCAAGAACTCTTTGTTTATCAAGCAGCTCAGGGTTATATTGTCTCAATTCGTTGAGAAGGATTTCATATTCTTCTTTGATGTCGTTGGCATCCGACGGAACCAAGAACAAGAGAAGCGAATTTCTTTCGATGTGTCGAAGGAATCTCAATCCTAGCCCTCTGCCTTCGTGCGCACCTTCAATGATTCCGGGAATATCGGCAACTACGAACGATCTAAAGTCGCGGTAAGGTACGATGCCTAAATTGGGCACCAAGGTGGTAAAAGGATAGTCTGCAATTTCAGGTTTTGCAGCCGAAATCTTCGATAGAAGTGTAGATTTCCCTGCATTTGGGAAGCCAACCAAGCCGACATCGGCAAGGATTTTCAATTCTAAAATACGCCATTCTTCAAGTCCGGTTTCTCCCGGTTGAGAAAATCGAGGCGTTTGCATGGTGGATGATTTAAAGAAGGCATTTCCTTTTCCTCCGCGCCCACCAGCTGTTAGCACTCGCTCTTCTCCGTCTTCAGAAATTTCGAACAGGATCTCACCTGTTTCAACATCCTTTGCCACTGTGCCAAGAGGAACCTCTAGGATTTCATCTTTTCCGTCTTTTCCATGTTTCAGGGCACTTGAGCCACTTCCGCCGGGTTCGGCGATCACATGTTTACGGTATTTCAAGTGGATTAAGGTCCAAAGTTGCGAGTTACCCCGAACGATGATATGTCCGCCTCTTCCTCCGTCACCACCATCAGGACCTCCTTTGGCTGTTAACTTGTCGCGGTGAAAGTGTGTAGATCCTCCTCCGCCTTTACCTGAGCGGCAGCAGACTTTCACATAATCAACAAAATTGGAATCGGCCATAGTAGTTTGAATTCGAACGCAAAAAAACGAAAAATCCCCGCCACAAGGGCAGGGATTTCAAATGAAAATAAAATCTTAGTGACTAGCCAAATAAGACGCAACACCTTCGTGGGTGTCTTTCAATGCTTGGTC
>CAMCXT010000013.1 GCA_945883545.1 Chitinophaga pinensis
CAAAGCAATCAATTTGGAAATACTTCCTCATTTAATGCAGCCAGTTCAAGTGTAAACTTTTTACTTGGCCGTCGTTGGCAAACATCTTTAACGCTAACTTTTTAAGGAACATGAAAAAACTAGCCATCATCGCATTGCTTTGCGTAGGATTCATTTCCTGCAGTAAGGAGCAAAATGCAGCCGACCAACTAAATGCTGGTATTTGGAAAATTAGCTTGCTAAAATGGGCAAACGGCAAAGAAGTTGAAACCACAAACGACATTCACAAGATGGAGTTTTTTCCTTGCACCGATGCTTATACAGCAACTTGCAAAGGCGTTTACACACTCGATTATGCTGATACAGCCCGAATAGACCTTCGCGATACTTTTCAGTTCGACATCAAAGGCAGCGAGTTATCAATCACTGCAGTCAAGAGTTCTGTGGCTTCAAATACCTTTGTGAACAAAATACTTCGTCAGCGCTACGAAATTGAACAACTTACCGATTCAGAATTAGCACTTAAAAGATTCAGAACATTTGCCGATAGCACGGAAGGCTACATCCGCGCACAAAAACAATAAACACGCGATATGAAAAAACTTTTCTTAATTCTTGCTGCTGCATTTTCAACAATTGTTGCAGAAGCACAAAGCCCGGTTCCAACATCTTGGGATTGCACAGGGGCTGCAACTCCAATAGGTTGGACTTTTGTACCAACTGGAGGAAATGGCAACACCAATTATACTGGAAGTGCCGCTTGCGATGGAGCTTCATCGCTAAGACTAGATGCAGCAAATGAAGCATTGGTGATTTTCCTTGGCCAACAGCCAGGTGCAGTTAGCTATCAAATTGGAGGATCAACAAGTGGCAGTCCTTTCGAAGGAACTTTCGTTGTTCAGGAGTCTGTAGATGGAACTACATATACAAACATGGCTTCCTATACTGATGCCGACCTAAGCGTTTTAAATTGCCAAGATGCAACAGTTACTCCAGCAAATCCACTGAGCCGTTACATTCGCTTTTTCTTTCAAAATAAAGTATCTGGATCGAATGTTAAAGTGGATGAAATCAACATTGCAACACCTGTTATCACAACAGCTAGTATCGATGTAAAGCAAGGAACTTCTTCAATTTTAAATGGCGGCATTGCAGATCCATTTAACGATGCAACTGTAACTTTTGAAGTAAACAACATCGGCACAACAGAAGACCTAGTGGTAACTGAAGTGAACTTTACTGGACCCAATGCTGGATTGTATTCACTTGTTAGTCCAACACTCCCTTTTACAGTTGCAGCTGGAGAAAGTACTGATTTGGTGATAGGCTTCACGCCAACTGCATCAGGCACCAACGTAGCAGGAATAGAATTGATTAACAACGATGTGGATGACGCAACTTTCGCCTTTACTCTTTATGGTGTGAATGGAAACTTTGCCACTGAGCCCGCTTCAAGTGTTAGCAATATCGCCAATCCAATCAACAAAACCTTCCGTACTGTAATCAGTTTCAATGGAAACATACTTAATGAAGACATCCTTGGTGGTTATGTTGTACTTCGTAGCGAAGGTTCACCAATTTCAACTGCGCCGGTTGATGGATCGAATTACTCTCGTGGACAATCTATTGGAAACGCCAAAGTGATTTATGCTGGTCGCCCAGATGCGGCAAGTGTTAGTCTAAATGCGCGTTATGTAATCGCTGGAAAGACTTATTACTTCGCAGTGTTCCCATATTCTGGTGCTGGAGCTTTCACCAATTACATCAATACCATTTCTGAAACTACTGTAATTGCTCCAGCTACAATGGTTTCTGCGAACGAATACACTGGAATCAGTTCTGCAAACGCAACTTTACCAACCGACCTTCAAGCCTTAACTGCCGATCACTTTTCGATCTTCTACAGCAATTACGCGCCAATAGTGATCAATTTGTTCCAAGCCCGCGATACCTTTGCAACCGTTGGAGCAAACACTTTCACCCGTGTAATCAATTGCGCTTACAGCGGAGAAACGAAGCTTTTCAACGATCCATTCGATTGGACAGGAACTGGTTATAGCCGCGAGCACACTTTTCCACACAGTTGGATGCCTTCGTTCCCTGCCGACAATCCAGAGAAACCTGAATACAACGATTACCATAACCTCTACCCTGCTCGTCAAACCAATGTAAATGATGTTCGTTGCAATTACCCATTAGGCGAAGTAGTTGGAACACCAACTGTTGAATTCCTTGATGGCAAATTAGGTTTAGATGCAAATGGAAAAACCGTTTACGAACCGAGAGACCAGCACAAGGGTCGCGCTGCACGTGCCTTGATGTACATGGCTGTAACTTATAACTCTCAAGCAAATCCGTTTACGTTCACCAATCCTGTAGGACAACAATGCTTGCAAAATATCATCAGCTATCCACAAGATCAGAACTTGGTTAAAAAATGGCATTTTGATTATCCTCCAGATGGATTCGACATTTCACGTAACGACTTCTTAGATTCGGTACAAACCAACAGAAATCCATTTGTTGATCAACCAGATTTGGCTTGCTACATCGACTTCAATACATTAACACATATTGCAACACCTCCAAGTCCATGCTGGACATTAAGTGCTACCAATGTTGATGATGCAGTAATGAATGTGAACATCTTCCCTAATCCAAGCAATGCATCTGCTTTGTTGACTTTCGGAATGCAACAATCTATCGCTTATTCATTGGAAGTTTCTGACTTATCTGGACGCGTAGTTTTACGTTCAAATGCAAAAGGACTTTCTGGATTGAATCAAGTGGAAATTCCAACTGTAGACTTTTCAAATGGTGCTTATACCGTTAAAATCGAAGCTGGAAATTCTATGCAAGTAAGAAAAATGATGGTGGCTCACTAGGCTGATCCACATACAAAACAAAAAACGCCTCGGTCCATGTGATCGAGGCGTTTTTTTTTATGCTTTGCGCATAGTGTTCTTTAACTTATTGACTTCCCTTTGAAGATGCATCACAGTGGAAGCAATTTCAGATCTATCGAGGTTTGGCTCGGGCAGTTCGGAAGAAATGTAGTGTGTGAATTTCCAAACTTCCAGCACTTGATGAATGGCGATTTCATACGGCTCATAGGCTGGATTGGTAGAACAAAGTAATAAAGTGCCGTCGTCGTCAATTTGATTGTAAACGGATTTGAAAACGATGCCATCATCTTTGGTGACAATAATGTACGGGTTGCCGTTTTTAATGAAATTCCAATTTTCTAGATATTCACCAGTTACCCATGAACCATCAGCTACCGGCGGCATTGAATCACCAATGATTGGGAAGGTCCTGTATTTTTTACCAGGCGACAAAAATGGCATATTGAACGCAGGCAAAACTCTGATGTACTCAGGATCTGCATAGCCGCTAGTATATCCAGCCCTGGCTTTAAGCGGAACAAGCTCGATGTTGTCGTTGTTATCACGATCAACAGTTGTTGCAATGATTCGAAGTGATGCTCCAGAAACCTGCGATATAAAATCGGCCGCTGGTATACCCGTTTTCGAAAGGTCTTGACGTAGCAATACATCTACAGTAATTCCATAATAATCTGAAAGCCGCAGCAAGTAATCAGTATTGGGCTCGGCTGATCCATTTTCATATCCACTTAATGTGGTTCGCTTGATCGAAATATCGTTAGCTACTTCCTCTTGAGATTTCGCTTTTGATTTTCGTAGATATTTTAGATTGGCTGAAATCATGACTGATTTTTTGTCAAATATAAACGAATGTCAGAATACCTGTCAAAAATTATTTGAGAATTTTCATCAACCATTTCAAAATGAGAATGTTTTACCTTGTGGTATCAAATAAACTAGTGAAATGCGGACTTGGAAAATACTTTTAACGACCATTATTTTATTCGTTGGATTTTGGGCTGAGGCGCAAACAGTCTTCACCAATAGCCGATTTGCAGATGCTTATCTTGGAGGAATCCTCCATTTTAAAGTGAAGGAATCTCTTCGTGCACAAACAAATGAATCGACTATATCTCACGATGCTTTTGAGACATTTTTAACAACGCATCCAGACATTCAACTTAAAAAAAGGTTTCCTGGCAAGGAAAAGCCAGCAAAATCTCATACCGAATCGGGCGAAAGATTAGCCGATTTATCATTGATTTATAGCCTTACGTTCGACCCTGAAACAGACCCAATAAAGTACATTGATGCCCTAAGAAAAACAGGTATTTCAAACATTATTGAACCGCAGTTATTGCCACAATTAACCTATGTACCGAACGACGATAGTGTTGGTGTTCAATATGCTTTACAAAAGATTCAAGCCTTTGCTGGCTGGGATGTTCACAGGGGAGACACCAACACTGTAATTGGAATCACCGACACAGGTTGCGATCCATTGCACCCTGATATTTCTGGGAATATTGCACGTAATTGGTCTGATCCAATAAATGGTGTAGATGACGACAACGACGGATATGTTGACAATTTCATTGGATGGGACACAGGCAATAACGATAACGACCCTACTTCTGATGGCAATTTTCACGGGCAACATGTTACAGGACTTTCATCTGCACAAGCCGACAACGATCTAGGAATTGCAGGAACTGGATTTAATTGCCGGTTTATTCATGTAAAAATTGCCAATTCAGGAGGATCGCTATCGGGTGCGTATGAAGGTTTAGTTTACGCTGCCGACCATGGATGCAAAATCGTAAACTGCTCATGGGGTGGACTTCAATTCAGTGAAATCAATGCTGAGATTGTTCGATATGCGGCGATCAACCAGAATTGTTTGGTTACATGCGGCGCTGGAAACAACAACAACGATTTACCTTTTTATCCAGCTGCATACGAATACGCCTTTTCAGTTGGATCCACAAATGCCTCCGATTTCAAGGCCGACTTTTCGAATTTTGGTTACACGATCGATCTTGTTGCACCGGGCGATTATGTACTTTCCACTTGGTCGGGCAACAGTTACCTTGTGAGTGGAGGCACTTCAATGTCATCTCCAATCGTTGCAGGTTGTGCAGGAATTGTTCACAGCGCATTTCCAACCTTAAACTCACGCCAAATTGCAGAACGAATCAAACTTTTCAGCGATACTGTAGATCAGCTTCCATTTAACGCTCCTTGGGAAACGCGTTTGGGAGAAGGCCGTTTGAACTTATTTAAATCGCTTACAGAAACGGGAGTTCCAGCACCTGTGATGCACGATATCAACATCACAGATAGCGGTTATGGGCAATTTTTACCAGGCGACACGATCAACATTTCTGGATTTATTACCAATTATCTTTATCCTGCCAATTCTGTCATTCTGAGAAATTTCTCTCTTGACAATTATTTACAACCCTTGCAAAATGATCTTCCTTTGGGAAGCCTCAACACCTTGCAAACATTTACCGCTTCATCGGGCTTGCTAAGATTTGTAATCGCCGAAAACTGCCCGTTGAATCAACAATCGGTTATTCGTTTCGAATTTGAATCTGATGGCCAATTGAGAAACCAATACATCACAGTAAGTCTGCATGCCGACTTCGTGAATGTTAGTTGGAACGATATTTCCACTTCGATAGGTTCAAAAAGCCTTTCAGCTGTTACTGGAAATGGCTACTTGAAAGGAATGGGATTTCAATACAATGGTAACGAAGATCTATTGTATGAATGTGGATTAATGGTTGGACTGAACGATACATATGTTGCAGACAATGTAAGAAGCACTACTGGAACAGACAGTGATTTCAGCACGGTTGAGAGAATAACTCAAATGCCTCCCTACGAAGGAAATGCGGTTCAATATTCAGGTAAATTTGAAAGCAATATTCCTGCGCTTTCTGTTCGAGTTAATCAGCGTGTAATCGCCGACAGCAGCGCGCAAAACAGAAAGTTTGTTATCCTAGAGTATAACATTATCAATACCGGGATTGAGCCATACAATGGGATGGTGGCTGGGATATTCGCCGATTGGGATTTAATAAATGCAGGTCAGAACAGTTGTGGTTATGATCAAACTTCAAGAGTTGGTTACGTAAACACACTACCCGATACCTTGCTTGGTGGAGTTCAACTGCTGAACTTCGGTTCTGCGAATTTTTACGCAGTTGATAACGTACCAGGTGGAAATGGAGGAATAAACCTTTATGATGGATTTTCATCTGCTGAAAAAAATCAAATCATGCGCAACGTTCGGTTGACTACTGGAACTGGCAACAACGGTACAGATGTGATTATGGTGTTGTCGACGCCAGCATTCGATCTTGCAGTTGCAGATACTCAAACAGTAGCATTTGCATTGCTTGCTGGAAATTCAGTAAATGAGATGGTTTCAACAGGCGAAAACGCAGAAGCATTTTATCTTAATCAAGGCATTCCTTTGTCAGCCAAAAACATATTATCCAAGCAACCGATCATTTACCCTAATCCTGCAAATGATGAGATTTTTATCAAGGGACTAGAAAGCAATGAAAAAGTTTTCTATCGGTTGATAAATTCATCCGGAATGGAAATGTCTTCAGGATACACATCTTCAGCAAATTCCATTTCCACAAAAGACTTTTTATCAGGAATTTACACATTAACAATTCTAGATAAAAGCCGCATTGTGCATCAACGGTTGTTGATAATACATCCATAGAAAACACTGAGAAATTTGCTGTAAGGTGGATTTAGTTTAGGTTTGCAGAATTCAAGAATCAAATATGAATTTAACAGGAATTATTGCTGTTTCGGGATCGCCCGGATTATACAAAGTTGTTGCTCAAACCCGCAATGGTTTGCTAGCAGAGTCGCTTTCAGATGGGAAGCGTTTACCAGTGTACTCAACCGATAAGGTAAGTTCACTAGAAGATATCAGTATCTACGGTAATTCGGAAGATATTCCTTTGAAGGACGTATTGAAAATGATTAAGGATAACCTTGCTGGTGCAGAAGTTCCAGGTTCAAAAGCAGACCCTAAAGAAATGCGTTCCGTTTTTGCAAGCTGTGTTCCTGAATATGCCGAGGATAGAGTGTATACTTCCGACATGAAAAAGGTATTTACTTGGTATGCATTATTAGATGCAAAAGGCTTACTGGATGCAGAACCAGAAGCTGCTGAAGGGGAAAAGCCAGTTGAAAAAACTGTTTCAGCATCCAAAGCAGTATCAAAGGTGAAGGAAGCTCCAAAAACATCCGCGCCGAAAGCATCTTCTAAAGGAATGGCCAAAACACAAACTGTTCGTAAAACAGGAGGATAGTCGTTCTAATTCACTATAATTTTTCACTGAATGAAATTACCGGAAATTCCGGTTCAAAGCTGGGAAGACGTTTCTGCACTTTTCGAAGAGCTGATCAATAGGCCACTGAATTCCTTAGCGGAGTTACAAACCTGGCTCAAAGAACGCAGTGCTCTTGATGCTTTTTTGCAAGAAGATCTAGGATGGAGATACATCCATCATACTTGCGATACGGCAAATGCTGAAAAACATCAGTTACTCAATTTTTTCATTCAAGAAATTGAACCCCATCTAGCAAAGTTTGCGGATCTGCTCAATAGAAAAATGTTGAGCAATCCCTTTCTGCCAGAAATTACTGAAACAGGTTTTTCTGTTTATTTGAGAAACGTTCAGAAAGAAGTAGAGCTGTTTAGAGAGGAAAACATCCCATTGCTTACTGAAATCCAAACATTAAGCAATGAATACGGGCAGCTTTCTGGAGCTATGACAGTTGAAATGGATGGTAAAACTGTCACATTTCAACAAGCTGCTGTGGAGCTGAAATCTTCGGATCGAAGCAAAAGGCGTGAAGTTTATATAAAGATCAATGAGCGAAGACTTCAATCTTCAGATGAATTAAACACACTTTTCGATAAACTCCTTAAGCTTCGAAATCAAGTTTCTATAAAAGCTGATTGTTCGAATTACAGAGATTACATGTTTGATGCTTTAGGAAGATTCGATTACACGCCTAAACACTGTTTCGACTTCCATGAAAGTGTTGCTCAGCATATCGTTCCGATCATTTCATCATTCGAAAAAGAAAGAAAAGATCTCCTAGGCTACGTTCAACTTATGCCTTGGGATTTAGAAGTTGATCCTTTGCTTCAATCACCACTTGAGCCTTACAAAAACTCTGATGAACTAATTGAAAAAACAATCGAAGTTTTCAAGCGCATTCGTCCTGATTTCGGTGAGGTTATTCGATTGATGAAAGAAAAAGGACACCTCGATTTAGATTCAAGAATTGGCAAAGCCCCAGGTGGATACAATTATCCGCTTTATCAATCTTCATTGCCGTTCATCTTTATGAATTCTGCTGGAACCATGCGCGATATGGTAACAATGATGCACGAAGGAGGCCACGCCGTTCATTCGTGGTTAAGCAAGGATTTAAATCTAACAGCATATAAAAGTACTCCATCCGAAATCGCAGAAGTTGCATCAATGGCCATGGAATTGATTTCAATGGAACATTGGGATGTGTTTTTCGAAGATGAATCCACCCTTCGAAGGGCAAGAAAATACCAACTCGAAAAGATCCTTTCGATCCTTCCTTGGATCGCCACTGTAGATGCCTTTCAGCATTGGATTTACCTCCATCCTGAACATTCGCCAGAAGAACGAAAATCTGAGTGGATCAAATTGTTCAGAAAATTCAGTGGGGATGTAATCGATAGAAGTGAAACGGCAAGCTACGAGCCTTTTGGTTGGCACCGACAGTTGCACATATTCGAAGTACCATTTTACTACATCGAATATGGTATTGCACAATTGGCTTCAATCGGAATTTGGAAAAACTACAAAGAAAATCCTGAGAAAACCTTGTTGCAGTATGAAGCTGCATTAACGGCTGGATACACTTTCACTTTGCCTGAATTATATGAAATGGCAGGCATTCGATTCGATTTTTCAAGCGACTATATTCAAGAATTAGCCGCATTTGTAAAAAATGAATTGGACCAGTTAAGCTAATTAAAATTTAATCCGCATTTGAATCCTAAAATCGGAACGAACAGGGCCTCCAACTTCTGTTAATCCAGATCCGGTTTGGTCAAGATCTGTATAGAAAAACTGTGCGTATCTGAACCACAAATCGATGCTACGAGACAAGCTATATTCCACATTCAGATACATTCTAGAGCCTTTGTTGAAATAGGCAGGAATCGAGAATGAATACAACATATCGTTTTCATATGCATAGATCCTCGGATTGAATCCATCTGTTCGGAACAAGGCATATCGAAATGAGAACGACAAGGGCTTCATCATCGGTTTGTAAATCACATCTTGCATCACTGCAAACCCTTCTTCAATTTTACGGTCGATCGCGTTAAAACGAACGTATTCAATTCGGTTTCTCAGTTTAAAGGATGGAGATATCTTATAGATGATATCGTACCTAAAATTTTGCTGAAGTTGTTCAAGTGGATAATCGATCAGCTCATCAAAATCGGCAGTAGTGTTTCGGGCTCTAATCCTTTCCCGGTAACGGAAGTACATATCCATCGATTTCGATGGGGTATAATTTATTTGAGCGAGGGCATCATATCCATTTGATGGTGCATCAACTAAATATCGAAGCCAAGGATAGGTCCAAAAATCATAATAGGCAGAAATACTAACGGTTCTCGATGGACGAATATTAACACCCATATAGGTTCCGTATTCATTGATCGCTCTTGAACCTTCTGCAATTGCGGCTGTATAAATCGCTTGGTAATCGCGCCCGAATCGTCGGTGCAATAGTGAAAATGAAAGTTTAGGATCTAAACTAGCGATCAGCCCAGCTGTAGCTGAAACTCCACCATTCTGACTTCTTGCAACTTCCCCAAACAAGTTGATATTTCTAAACACCCAATTGAAATCGAAACCTACATTTTGATTCCGAATTCCATTGAATTCAAAGGCATTGTATGGAGCTCCTGACCGAGTTAAAGCCGCACTGTATTGAAAATCAGCAAATGTAAATCCGATATTCAGATTCCGTTTTTTCCAAGCCAAATGCCCACCTACAACTTGCTCATTGATATTGGCTTTGTCGAGTAATTCATTCGGGGTTCTATGGAAACCACTGAGGTTAAAATTGGAAAATGCTTGAATATCCTGACTTAATGAATCGATCGCTGAAGCATTTGTATTCACCTTTTTCATCGAACCAAATGCAGTAACTTCTAAAGATCCAAAAGCCCAAGTGGCACCTGCACCACGGAGAAACAAGTTCTCATTGATCGATGTGTAGGGCTTCAGACCAATAGCTGACCGTTTCACATTCATGGCATCGGCGGTTTTTCCAAATCCGAATCCAGTCCAAAAGGCCAAGCCCTGTCCGAATTGCGCCTGAAAATCACCTATTGTCAATGCTTTTAAACGCCCTATGTTTTTAAGAGCAAAGTGCGCAGAATAAAAATCGAAACCTTGCTTTTGAGAACCCCTGAAAAACTCTTCCCCGGCATCCTTTTCAGCAGTTATCCCTGCACTGATAAAAGTTCCATACTTGAACCGATATCTTGCAAACAAGCGTTGAGGGCTTCCCAAATAACGAGCATTTGGATTTTCAGCCAACGATGCGGAATCAATCTCACTATATCCAACTTGTTCTTGAAGCACTTGCGCTGAACGGAAAACAACCTCCTGATTCGCATACTTCAAAATATCTCGAAAAGAAATATTGAGTCTGTTTAAGTCTCTTGAAACCTTCACAAAAGGCAAAAGTTGGTAAATCGTCTGAAGATCGAAGCCCGGAACTGCCTGTAATTCATAGATCGACAACAACTTACCGTACTTTTCTCGATAGGTGATTAAAGCCGCAATTTGAAAATCCGAAACGATATACAATTGTTGTAAATCTTCGGCAGTTGCTATATTCAATTCTAAAGGGCGCTCTCTGTAGTAATTAAGCGCTTCGAAAACGGTAGTAAAATCGATATCTTCAGAGGAATTCTCTGCAATGGTCTCAATTTTCCGTTCAATAAAATTGTCGGTTTTGGGATCTGTAAGTTGTTGCTGTGCAGAAACCTGTATTCCAATCAGCAGTAAGAAAATGTAAATCTTACTTTTCATTGCTCGCCGATGGATTGAAAGTCAGGGAAATCTTTGGTGTGAAACCTAAAACCTGGTGAAATGTACCTGCAAAATCCAATTGAAGTTTCTTCATTTGAAGCCCAAATCCAAAATTGCTATTGAAAGGATTGCCCGAAATCCCCGCACGAACATAAAGTACATCAACAGGATGATATTCCAAACCTGCGCGGAGACTTGGCTTTTGGTAAAGTCCATTTTCTACCTCTGCGGCTAGAAACACTCGGTCTGAGAAGCTATATCGAGCTCCAAATCGAATCACAGAAGGAATTCGCTCATCGTTGTATTCTGCGATTCTTGATTGATTAGGGTTGAATAAATGAGCCGCCAAAACCACCTTCTTACCTGCTTTGTATATGGCACCTACCTCTGCTGTGAAAGCTGAAGAATTACCATACATTTCTGAAAATACTGCAGAATGGTAGTTCAATTGAACACCAATACTCAAGAAATCTCCAAACGAACGACCGTAAGCCAGTCCAATTTTGTTTTCTTTATAAAGTTGGTAACCAAAGGAGTTAAAGCTTAGTCCGAATGTACCTTTCCCAATTGGAACGGCCAGTGCAGCTGCACTCAATCCCAGCTCTGGCATAAGGAATCGACTTTCATAATAAACACCGGCAGAAACTTTCCTGATATGCCCTAAACCTGCTTGGTTGTGATGAACACTCCAAACATCGCTTAATGTGAGACTAGCATTAGCCAAGCCTGCAGACCTTGCCCCTATTGGTTGGTTTTCATTCCCTCCAATCGACGGAGTTTGAAAAGCAAAAACAAAAAGCGCAGTAAAAACGGTGAATAACGACTTCCTCATAAATGCCTCAATTTACATTGTTTGTTTTAACCTGAAGCATTCCATAGGTTGTAAAAATGTTAACCTAGATTGTGGATTTCTTCTGAAAGCTAAGCCCAAGGCTCTCTGCCTCTGAAAGAGTACCCAAAACTTTGTTTGATAGTTGAGCTTGATACAATTCCAATTCGTTTGCAACTCTGGCATCTGTAGCACCTAAAATTCGAACGGCAAGTAATCCGGCGTTTGCTGCACCATTCAGCGCTACAGTTGCAACTGGAATTCCAGAAGGCATTTGAAGGATAGAGAGTATTGAGTCCCATCCATCAATAGAGTTAGATGATTTAACTGGAACACCAATCACAGGCAAAGTTGTTAATGAAGCGACCATTCCAGGCAAGTGTGCAGCACCTCCTGCTCCTGCAATAATCACTTCGATGCCTCTGCTTCTTGCAGATTTTGCATACTCGAACATACGTTCTGGCGTCCGATGCGCTGATACGATCGTGACTTCGAATGGGATTTCGAATTTCTCACAAATTTCCGCTGCAGGCTTCATTACTGTAAGGTCGCTGCTGCTTCCCATGATGATCGCTATTCTTGCCTTTTCCATTTTTTATGCAATTACTTTGATGATACTTTTCACTCGATGTGCAATTTCCATAGCCTCTTTGGTAGAATTGGCAGTAACAGTGATGTGACCCATTTTTCTGAATGGCTTAGTGATCTTCTTTCCATACAAATGAACATTCACGCCAGGAATGGCTGATATTTCATCTAGTCCAACATATTTCACAGCACCAGAATATCCTGGTTCTCCAAGTACATTTAACATGACAGCAGGTTTAACAGTGGAAGTATCTCCTGGTGCCCATCCAACAATGCTCCGAAAGTGCTGTTCGAACTGACTAACAACATTGCCTTGAATGGTATGATGACCCGAATTGTGAGGACGAGGCGCCATCTCATTTACAATCACTTCGTTGTTTTGATCGAGAAAAAACTCTATTGCCAGAATCCCTCTAATGTTTAATCTAAGCGCTATTTCTTTGGCAATTTTCTCAGCACGATCCGTGATTGATGTTGGCAAAGCAGATGGTGCAGAAAGAAATTCTACCAAGTTGGCTTCAGGATGAAAAACCATATCCACTGCAGGAAAAGTGCTATAAATGCCGTTCGCATGACCAGAAACAATCACAGCAAACTCCATTTTAAGATCCACAGATTTCTCTAACAATGACGGAGCATCGAATGCCTCTGAAAGATCAGCTTTTGAATTCAGTCTTTTTACTCCTTTCCCATCATAACCTGAAGTAAAAAGCTTCTGAAAACATGGAAACCATGAATCCTCTAATGATTCTATTTCAGATTTGCTATTAACAAATACATAGGGAGATGTGGGTATCGCAAATTCATGATAGAAGTCCTTTTGCTTGCCTTTGTGTTGAATAAGCGACAATACAGATGATTGAGGATAAACTGAAACCCCTTCTTTTTCTAATTGTTGCAATGCGGAAGTATTTACATGCTCGATTTCAACCGTTAAAACATCTACAGTTCTTCCAAAATCAAGAACAGAGTCATAGTCATTGAAATCGCCCTGCACAAACTTAGATGCGATCTGTGTGCAAGGAGCTGAAAGATCTGGATCCATCACAAAAATTTCCGCATCATATCGAATGGCATTCTGAATAAACATGCGTCCCAATTGACCACCACCTAGTATTCCAATAGTTGGAATAGGATTCGTTTGCTTCATTTGCCAAATATACCATCCTACCTTTAGAAATTCATATTTTTGCGAACCCAGATGAAAAAGGAAATCAACATTCACGATAAAATCTTCAGTATTTATATACCGGAGAGTGAAATTCAAATTAGAGTCGCGGCAATTGCTGCCGAAATGAATGTAAAATACAAAGGCCAAACTCCACTCATTATAAGTGTATTAAATGGATCCTTTATGTTTACCAGTGACTTGATGAAATTGCTTGATTTCCAGTGTGAACTCAGCTTTATTCGAGTTTCTTCTTACCAAGGAGTTGAAAGTACTGGGAAACTAAAACAACTCATCGGTTTAAGTGAAGATCCCAAAGGCAGGCATGTAATTCTTGTTGAAGACATTGTAGATACAGGACACACCATAAGTGCTCTAGTGGAACAAATTAGCGCAACCAATCCTGAAAGCTTGTCTGTTTGCTCGCTGCTAGTAAAACCCGATCGACACGAAAAAGAAGTAAATATTACTTTTTCAGGTTTTGTAATTCCTGATCGTTTTGTTGTAGGTTACGGATTGGATTTAGACGGACTTGGCCGTAATTTACCTCACATTTATCAACTCAAAAACAATTGAAAACATGCTTAATCTAGTACTGTTCGGACCTCCGGGAGCAGGAAAAGGAACTCAATCCGCGATGCTCGTCGAAAAATACAAGCTAATTCATCTTTCAACTGGCGATTTACTTCGAGGGGAAATTGCAGCCGGAACTGAACTCGGATTAGAAGCTAAGAAGCTAATGGACCAAGGAATTTTAGTTCCAGATGCAGTTGTAATCGGAATGATTGGTTCAAAATTGAAACAAAATCCAAATGCTGGAGGATTCATTTTTGATGGTTTCCCACGCACTGTTGCACAAGCAGAAGCATTAGACCTACTTCTAGCAAGTTCAAATACATCGATTTCTGGTATGTTGGCTTTGGTAGTGGAGGAAGAAGAGTTGGTTGCAAGACTTTTAAACAGAGGCAAGGATTCTGGAAGAAGCGACGACCAAGATGAAAATATCATCAGAAATCGCATCCAAGAATACAATGCGAAAACAGCTCCTCTAGCCGACTTTTATACCAATCAAGGTAAGTACAAAGCAATAAAAGGTGTTGGTAAAATTGAAGAGATCACATCAGCATTAAATGAGGCTATCGCAGCATTGTAATTAGAAACTACAACCTATTGAAAAGGCTATCCCTTAACTGGTGATAGCCTTTTTTATTATCCGATCTATAAAGCTGAAAGGTAATTAATGCTGAATGATAGATAAGAAGGTCTGCCAACGAATGATGTCAGAATCGAAAAATCCAGAAACGCTTTCAAACGAAACGAGTTCACAGCAATAAAAAAGCCCGGTGAAACGAATCCACCGGGCTTTAAAATGATTATCTAATTATTAGTGCTTTACAACTCTGAAGTTGATTGCACCTTTATCAGAAGATACACTGAATGTGTAAACACCACGAGCAAGATCGCTTAGGTCATAAACCTTGCTGAATTTACCCATGTAATTGTTCACGTTTTCAACTTGAATCAATCTACCGATTTCATCAGTAATACGTACTTCAAATGATTGAGAAGCAAGTGAGTTGAATGTCAACATAACATCACCCTGAGTAGGGTTTGGATACAATTGAATCATATCAACACCGTCAATACTTCCAATACCAACTGAAAGCTCAAGTGCCACAGTGAAGGTATCGGCCCCACAACCAGCACTTGATGCGATCAAAGTGATGTCGTAAGAACCATTCGCTCCATAAGTGTGGCTTGGATTCACTGCAGTTGATGTTTGAGCATCACCGAAATCCCAGCTGTATGAAGATGCATTTACTGAAGCATTGCTAAATACTACTGTAGATCCATTAGCACTGTAGTTGAAAGATGCAACTGGTGCAGGGTTCACAGTAATGGTTTGTGTTGCAGTTGCAGAACAAGTTCCATTTGAGTAAGTAGCAGTGATAGTATGAGTACCTAAACCAGCAACCTGTGGACTGAATGTTTGACCATTTACGCCAGGGCCTGTAAACACCGCTCCGCTAGGAGAAGAAGTCAACAAGAATGGATCAGCATCTGAACAAACTGAAGCAGGAACAGAGAAAGTAAGTGTTAAGTTATCAGTAACTGTTACTTCAACTTCATCAAATCCAATACAAGTTCCGTTGTTGAATTCGTAACGAATTGTATGCGTACCAACACCAGCAGCAGCAGGATCAAATGTTCCACCAGTTACACCAGGACCAGAATAAGTTCCAAGAGCAGGAGTACCAGCCAAAGTAACTACATCAGAATTCAAGCAGTAAGTACTAGCAAGACCAGCAAGAGTAACCACTGGAGCAGGATTCACTTGAATAGTTTCAGTTACTACACCAGGACACACAGAATCAGGAACTGAAATAGTGTAGGTAATGGCGATTGAACCAGTTCCTGACAATGCAGGATCGAAAGTGCCGGCAAATACACCAGAACCACTAAAGATACCACCAGCAGGTGTACCAGTCAAGGCAATTGGAGCTTCTTGACTGCAAGTTGAATCTGCAAGTACAAAACTAGCTGTTGGAGCACCATTAACTAAAGTGCTTTGTGTAATTGAGGAAGCACAAACACCACCAGTATTAACTGTGTAGGTAATGTCATAAGAGCCTGGAGTTACAAGCGAAGGATTGAAAGTGTTGCCATCGATACCAACATTGTTTGTGTTATTGATACTGAATACACCACCAGCAGGAATACCTGAAAGCTCAGCACTTGCATCAGCAGGGCAATATGAAGCAGCTAATCCTACGAAGTCAGCCAAAGGAGCAGCAACAACATTGATTGTAACTGTGTCTTCAGAAGCACATCCATTAGCTGAAGCGTTGTAAGTGATTACATAACTTCCAATACCAGCAGTTGAAGGATCGAATGTTCCAGCATTAGCATCAGAGATACCAGAACCAGACCAAGTTCCACCAGAAGGAATAGCGAACAATGTAAATGGAGCAGTAGTTTCACATACGTCAGCTACTGGAGCAATTTGAGTAACACCACCAGACAATTCAATTGTGTAAGCATTGTAGCCAGTACAATCAAACGGAGATTGTTCAAATACTGGAACCAAAACAACTGCATATGAACCAGGATTCAATGAAGTAGCGATTGTATAAGGAGTGTTTGCAGTGAAGTTACCTTGTGACGGTATTACTAGGTTAGCACAATCAGCAACATCAACGAACAACAATATACCATCGAATTCAGCAAGCACATTCACTGTGTAAACACCAAGGTTATCTACAGTAATTGAATACCAATCTGTATCACGTGTAGTTGGGTTCATGAAACTAGTTCCACAAACTGTTTCGCCACAAGCAATAGGCTGATAAGCTGGAGGAGTTGAGTTACAACCACCATTAGCGTCATCACCACATGGTTCTGCTTCAGCAGTCATATCAGCAGTACATTCGATACAACGAGTAAGGAATGAAACATTCGGTGAGAAAGTAGTATCAGTTTCTCCTGGGCAAATTGAAGCGATTTGAAGAACGTATTCAGTACATGGAAGTAAATCCGTAAAGAATGTAAAGTTATCAGGCGCCGCAACAACTTGAGGGTTAGCCCAAGTAAGATCAGTAACAGGAGCATCAGCAGCTCGGTAGCGAATCAAATATTCACCTGCATCCAAAGCTGTATCCCAAGTAATGATAGTTGCTGTAGTTGTCGTTTCACTTGTAGTTATGTTGTTAGGGAATGGACAAGCCAAAGCAGGATTCACAATAATCGTGTAATCTTCAACTTCACCGAATGTTGTAATTCCACAAGGATCCAAAATTCCAGTAAATGTGATTCGAATACGCATTGTTGTTGGTCCTTCAACAGCACCAGCCGGAGGAGTAATTCCTGCAGTATATGGACCTACACCTGGAGTACCGTTCACTGTAATGGTTTCATCAGCATCGTCAAAATCACCATCTTGATTCCAGTCGATCCAAATGCCAGCTTGATCAGTTGGATAATCAAGAATACCATTGGTTACTGCGATATTTGTAGTTGTCCCAATGTAAACATCAGTTGAAAGATTGGTAAAATCAGCATAACCGTCAGTTGTACAATCCGTAGCGTTGTTAATGTTACCCATTTCAACATTTGCTATGAATTCATCACATATAGTTGAGCCTGCTTCGCAATAAATCAAACAAGTACCTGTAGTGAAATTGATTGTATCACAACCAACAGCTTCTCCATTGGCATTGCTTGGAATAATGATAACTCCATATGAAGTGTTTGGAGCCAACGTTCCAGGGTCAAATGTTGTTGCAGTTTGATCATCAGCAAGAAGAACATATCCACTTCCATCAAAATCAAAGTATACATCGTATCCAGTTGCAGGTGAACCAGCTCCAGCAGTCCATGTGAAGATTGCTTCGTTCAAACAAACATCAGTTGCTCCATCAGCTGGACCAGAAGTAATTACTGCACATGAAGGTGCATCAGTTGTAGAAACACAAGTTACTGTTGCTGCCCAACCTGGGTTAGTAACTGAAGCATCAGAAGAGAATGTAAAAGTTAAACAGCCATCAGTAGCAGCAGAGGTAAATGGTCCAGGGATAACATTGTTTGAGAATTTCTCGTTACCCGAAGTTGGACTGATATAAGCAGTTCCAGCTGTACCCGTTCCATTGTAAACAGTCATCCAATCCCAAGGATTGTCAGGAGTATTGAAACGCTCTTCAACATCGAATGAAGTGAAGATAACTTGAACTGCACTATTCGGTTGATCAGGACAGATTGTTAACTCAGAACCTTCGTTGTTAGAATAGTTGCCAGTTAACCCACCCGAATCGTAGAAGTTAGCAGCACAAGTAGTAAATGAACCATTCTGCATCAAGATGTCGATGTTTCCACTAGTAGTGAATGTATTACAAACACAACCAGTTGCTTCGCCAACACCATTAACAGGAACAACCATCCAAGCGTATGAAGAGCTTGTTGCCAATTGACCTGGATCGAATGTAGTACCAGGTTGGTTATCAGAAACCAATACCATGCTAGCACAATCATCACCGAAATAAACATCATAACCAGTTACATATCCAGTACCAGCAGTCCATGATAAAACTGTAGTTGTAGAACTTACTTCAGTAGCACCATCAGCAGGACTTGTAATAGTTGCACAACCAGGAACAACAGTTGTGTCAAGACAAGTAACAGATGCAACAAACCCTAAACCTGCAATTGAAATGTCAGAAGCAAATCTGAATGTTAATGAACCATCAGCAGCGGTTGAAATAAACGTTTGCGGCATTGTTGGAGCACCAAAGAGATTACCAATTTGAGGAGCTGCAATTGAATTACCGTTAAAGATGAACATATCATCACAACAAGCTTCTCCTCCAAAGGCAGTAAAGGTTACTTGAACAACACTATTTGGTGCACTTGGGAATATTGTATAAGTGAAGTTCTCGTTGTTTTGGTATTGACCATCAAGTCCACCCGAGTCATAGAAATTAGCATTACAAGTAGTGCTTGTGCCATTAGTCATAATGATATCAACAGCACCACCTGTGGTAAACGACTGAACAGGGCAACCAGTTGCAGAACCAATCGAATTGAATGGAATCACTTGCCAGTAGTAAGTAGTATTAGCAGTTAAACCAGTTGGAGTGAAAACAGTTTCTACTTGATCATTAGAAACAAGAGTAAGCGCTAATGGATCTGTTCCGAAATAAACGTCATAACCAGTAGCTAATCCAGTTCCATTCGACCATGAAAGAATTGCGTTCAATGATGCGTCTACTGAAAGATCAACTGGAGCGTAGTTAGTAGCACATCCAGGAGCTTCAGAAGGTGTGAAACAGCTGATAGCGATTTCAAAACCAGCATCAGTTGCACTTCCATCAGAAGAGAATACGATTGTTAGACTTCCATCAGCAGCAGTAGAAACAATTGTACCAGGTAAAACAGCACCTGATACATCTAATACTTCTGTTGCACTGGTTGAATTACCATCATAAACATTTACGAAATCAAAACCTAGTTCAGTAGCAAATGATGTGAAATCAAGTTGTACAAATGATCCAGGAGTAGAAGGATAAATGGTTAATTCAAAATCTTCATTGTTTTCGTAATCGCCAGTAGATCCACCTGTATCAAACAATGTAGCATCACAAACTGTGATTTCACCATTAAAGATCACTAAATCGCTTGTAGCTGCAGTTGTAAAGCTATTAACAGCACAATCAAGAGCAGAACCATCAGCATTAGATGGAATAACTTGCCAGTAGTAAACGGTATTGAGTTCTAGAGCAGCTGGAGTATATGTTGTTCCAATTTGATTATCAGAAACCAAAGCAAGGGCTAATGGATCTGTACCAAAATACACATCATAACCAGTAACAATACCACCACCAGACTGCCAGTTCAACGTTGGAACAAAAGTAACATCTGTTGCAGCGTTGGCAGGGAAGAAATTCGTAGCACAATCAGGTGCTCCAGCAACTTCAACACAAGCAACTTCAGCAGCCCAACCTGGTTCTCCAAAGATGAAGTCAGAAACGAAACGGAAAGTCAATGCTCCTGTAATATCAGAAGATGTAAATGGTCCAGGGATGGTTGTTCCAGAATAGAAACCAATTAACGGGGCGTTTACAGAAGAACCATTGTATACATATAATGTATCGTAAATAGTACCATCAAAAGGATCAACTTCAACATCAAACTCACTGAAAGTAACTTCAATAACGTTACCCGCTGTTGCAGGAAGGAACGTCAAAGTATAATCTTCATTATTTAAGTAAATAGCATCAGCTCCTCCTGCATCGAAGAAGTTAGCACCGCAAGTAGTAACAGTAGCATTGCTCATCAAAACATTCTCAACTGCAGTAGTTGTGAATGAGTAAACAGGACAATCAACAGCTGGACCATTCGCACTTTGAGCGATTACTTGCCAGAAATAGGTTGTGTTCAATGTTAGGTCACCTGCATTGTATGAGGTACCCGCTTGGTTGGTTGCAACTTGCGTTAAAGCAAGTGGATCAGTACCAAAGAATACATCGTAACCTGTAACAACACCAGTAGAAGCTGTCCACGAAATAGTTGTACCTGAATTATCAATACCAGTTGCAAGATTTGCAGGAACTGGATTGCTAGCACACTCAGGAGCAACAGTAGGATCAATACAAACAACTGAAGCAACCCATCCTAGTTCAGTAACTGAGATATCTGAAGTAAAGTTAAATGTAAGTGAACCGTCGGCCGCTGTTGAAACAAATGATTGACCAGCACCAGCAGTTCCATCCAATTCTGCAAGAATCGGAGAAGCGGTTGAGTTACCGTTGAATATTCTTAATGTATCAAACTCAAATTCTGTTTCAAACTCAGTGAAAGAAACCTGAATAACATTTCCAGCAATTTCAGGAATAAATGTGAGTGTTAAATCCTCATTGTTTGAATAGTTACTTGCAGCATCTCCAGAATCAAAGAAATCAGCAGCACAAAGTGTGAAAGTACCATTTTGCATCACGATATTTTGAGTTGCCTCTGTGGTGAATGCATTTACTGGACAGTTTTCTGCAAGTAGATCATTGTTTCTAGGAACCACTTGCCAGTAATAAGTTGTATTAAGTTCAAGTGATTCAGGAGTGTAAGTCGTTGCTTGAGTATTTGCAGCTACCAATATTAAATCTAGTGGATCAGAACCGAAATAAACATCAAAACCATTAGTTGCTCCGCCACCTGTTGTCCAAGTCAAACTAGTTGAGACAGAAACCTCTGTAGCATTGTTAGCAGGGGAAAGGTTTTCAGCACATTCAGGAGCTGCATCTGCATCTACGCAAGAAATAGCAGCTTCCCAACCTTCAAACTGGAATGATCCATCAGATTCAAAAACAAGTGTTAAAGAACCATCAATAGCAGATGAAACAACAGTAAATGGAGCTAATTCACCTTGATAGTTTCCAATCAAAGGGGCGGCAACTGAGTTTCCGTCATAAATCATTAATGAGTCAAAATCTTCTTCAGTATCGAAAACTGAGAAATCAATTTGAAGTAAAGAGTTAGGCGTTGTTGGTGTTAACACAAGCGTAAATAATTCATTAGCGCTGTAATTGGCAGATGAACCACCAGCATCAAAGAATGCTCCTTGGCATACTGATAGCGCACCGTTCTGCATTAAAATATCTGTAACAACCTCAGGAGTGACAGCAAAACTGCTGATAGCACATCCTGTTGCTGATCCAACTTCATTTGTCGGGATAATCTGCCAGAAGTAGGTAGTACCTGCCTCCAAACCAGCTGGAGAATAAGACGTCGTTGTTTGAGTACTAACTAATGCCAAGTTTAATGGATCAGTTCCAAAGAATACTTGATATCCTGTTGGAATGCCGGTACCTGCTTCCCATGTAAGTGTTACATCATCTGCTACATCAGTCGCATCATTTGCTGGTAATGTATTAATAGCGCATCCCGGAGCAACAGCTTGTGTAATACAAGTGATGTTAGCAGCCCAACCTCCAGAGAAGTTATCTGTCTCATCAGAAACAAACACAAAAGTCAATGCTCCATCTGCTGCAGAAGAAGTGAATGGACCAGGAAGCTCAGTACCAGAGTAGAAACCGATAACGTTGTCTACGTTGTCTGGATCAGAACCGTTGATTACAACAAGAGCATCAAATCCAAATTCAACATCAAAAGAAGTGAATTCAACACTTACTAAGTCACCTGCGTTTTCAGGAACAAAAGTAAGATTGTTCAATGTGTTTGGTGCATAATCACCATTCAATCCGCCATCATCGTAGAAAGTTGAACCACAAGCAGAAATTGTGTCAGTGGTCATAAGAATCTCCTGGTTTGGAGTCGTTGAGAACTGAAGAATAGCACAATCAGTAGCACTTCCTGAATTATTTGCAGGTACAATTTGCCAGTAGTAAGTCGTGTTTAATGCAAGAGTAGCTGGTTGGTATGAAGTACCTAAAAAGTTATCTTCAACCAATGTTAAGTTCTGTGCGTCAGAACCAAAGTATACATCATAGTTAAGCGGAGCTCCACCACCTGATGACCAAGAAATTGTCGGATTTGAGGTAACACCAGTTGAATTGTCGGCAGGAGAAAAATCAACAGCGCAATTTGGTGCTACATTATTATCCACACAAGTTACTTGAGCAGACCAACCTGAGTTAGTAACTTGGAAATCCGACACAAATGTGAAAGTCAAAGCACCATCCGGTGAATCAGATGTAATAGTAAATGGAACAGCTATTGAATTTCCACCCAAAGAACTTACTGGAGTTCCTAAGTTACTTGTACCATTATAAATGGTTAGAAGATCGAATCCAGGATCTGTACTAAATTGATTGAATGTAACACTCACCAAACTACCTAGAGTTTCAGGTAAAATGGTCAATGTTAAAGTCTCACCATTGCTGTAGTCGTTGTCAGCTGCTCCTGAATCATAGAAGGTTGCGTCGCAAGCTGTAACAGTTCCATTCTGCATGAGAATAACATTCTGCGGAGCATCTTCTGTTGTGAAACTTAAGATTGCACAATCAGTTGCAGAACCATTTGCGTTCTTAGGTACAACTTGATAGTAGTATGTAGTTGCATTGAGAAGCGTTGGTAAATCAAACGATGTTCCTACAACATCCGCTTGAAGAAGAGCTGGTGTAGCTGTTGTTCCAAAATAAACATCGTATGCTGAAGCGTTTCCAGTTCCTGCTGTCCAAGAAAGATTAGCTTCAACTGAAACATTGGTTGCGGCATCTGCAGGGGACAGAGCTGTGGCACATCCTGGAGCAGATCCCGAAGGAACGCAACTTAGTGTAGCTGACCAACCCGCTGTGTTTAGAATGTCATCCGACAAGAACGCAAAAGTCAACGCTCCTTGTGGGTTTGTTGCTGTAATTGTTCCTGGGGAATCCGTTCCTAAATAAACACCAACGATAGTTCCATTTTCATCGATACCATCTAGAACCACCAAAGCATCGAAACCTGCTTCAAGTTCAAAGCTGTTGAACACAACTTGAACTGCAGAATTCAATTGATCTGGGAAGATGGTTAAAAGAAGCGTATCATTATTAAAGTAATTTCCATTAACACCACCAGCATCTGTAAATGTTCCGCTGCAAGTATTGATTACGCCATTGGCCATCAAGATAACATCGCTATTATCTGTAGTAGTAAATGAACGAACCGGACAACCTGTTGCACTTCCTGCTGAATTGGAAGGAATTACTTGGTAGAAGTATTCCGTGCTAGGAAGAAGAGCTCCTGGATTATAAGTTGTTGAAGTTTGGTCGTCAGATGCCAAACTTGGCGTGGCATTGGTTCCAAAATAAACATCATATGAAGATGGCTGACCTAAACCAGCAACCCAAGTAATCTGTTGATCTAAAGAGATATTTTGTGCATCGTCTGAAAGATTATATGATTCAGCACAAGCAGGTACTTCAGATTGAACTGCTTCGAAATTAACTCTGAAATATCGAATGGTTCCAACATCTCCTGCAAAATCATCACATACACGTAATCTCCAAATTCCATTGGCTGAGCCACCATCATTGAAATCTGCAAGATTGCCTTCAGGAATAAACGAGCCAATGAAGGGAGCCGTTCCACCATTAACTGGCGTAGTGGCTGTCATCGTAAATCTTGCGAATTGTGTACAGTTGTCGAGTTGGTAAAAACCAAAGTCAGCACCGTCTCCACCGTTATCCGTTGAAAGTTCTACAACTTGACCATCGGGACCTTGAAGAAAGATATCCAAATCAGCAGCCATTGCATGGTCAATGATGATATCAACAGATTGAATCAAGTGATTTGTTCCTAATATACCTAAACCTGAAACAGTAACAGAAGCAAGTGTATTGTTAGGACAAGCGTTGTCTTGTATAGAAGTTGAAATTCCGCAAGCTGTAGAGAAGCTTAAATCTGCAGGTGGGCCTGGAGGATCAGAAGGAAATTCAATAGCATAATCTTCAGCTTCCCCAAATTGATATGTTGCACATGGATCCATGTCTGCACCAGATACAGGAATAGTAAAAGCTGATCTAATTCTTAGTCTAGTTTCACCTGCTGTGACAATAGCTGGGGTTGTAAATGTAATCTGACCAGTAGCTCCCGCAACAACTTGAATTTGACCGAGCAATTCTGTTTCAGAGAATTCAAGATTTTGATCGTAGTCAATCCAAGCAGCAATATTTTCTGCAAAATCAGGATTATTCTGAACAGAAATAGTATATGAAGTTGAAGCAGAAAGCTGCGTAGAAAGGTTTGTGTAGTCGTTATATGAGGCTCCACCAGAAGCCCCTGTATTTGGATTCGAAATTGATCCTAGGGTAAAACTGTTAATGAAATCTCCATTAACCGTACCTGATGAATAACTTGGAATGCAATATTCGCTTCCTGAGCCAGCAGAAATTAGCGTTACTACGATTTCACCACATTCGTTAGAACTAATGGTTGAAACGCAGGTGTTACCAGGACCAGTTTTATCCAACAAAATTCTGTAATTACCCGTTGTTGCAGGAGTAAAATCTAGTTGAGCTCTGGTGCCACAGAAATCATCGTTAAATCCTAACGCAGCACCACCACTGTTCGAAAAAACAGTTAGGCGAGTGTCTACGATATCTGTACTTCCGCATGAAGAAATTCGGTAAGTACTTCCTGCTTGCATGTTGTTTATGAGGTAATACTCACCAGCATAAATACATACTTCAGAACCTACAGAAGCGCCAATTGTAGTTGGAGCACTGTAATCAAAAAAGAGCACGTTATCATTTGCGCATTGAGCTTGAGCTCTATTCCCAAATGAAAAAACGGCAAGTAGCGTCAGTGTGAACAGTTGTAAAATCTTTTTCATCGTGTCGTCTTGTGGTTTGTACATATATATATGTATATCAACTTACCGGTTAGAAGTGTTAGGTCTCTTCAAATTGCCATTTTTCAATTGGCCCTCTTTGAGATGTTTTTGATATAGATCTGGATTTTCATCCATCCACTTAGCTTTTGCCAATTGGTAATTTTTTTCATCTAAAGCTGAATTGCCGGTTGCAATAAATTTTGGGTAGCGAGGCAAATCAACAATTGTAATTTCGCGCTGACCTATAACCGGCTTTTGTTTTTGAATCACTGGTGCAACTCCTGCTTTCTTTCCTTCAATTTTTTGTTTTGAAGTTAATGAAGGTTTAGAAGTTACATTGGTTGACTTCTGAAAAGTCGAATTTCTCTGTTGCTCCTTTTGCTGCCATTTCTGCACATCTTTTTGATGCTGTTTAATGTCAGCCTCAGGGTTTCCTGTGGATTTTAGGTTAGGATAAGGAGCAGGTTGTGATCCTGAAGCTGTCTTGCTTTGGGCAAAACTCAGCACAGGAACCATCAGCAAAAGGCTGAAAACCAGTACAAGCTGAATGCGTAAACGCTGTTTCATAGAGATGTAAGGATGTTAGAAATGACAATTGACGGGCATAGTAATTATGCATCCGAGCAAAAATATTGATTTCTTTCGCATAAAAAAATCTTTACAGAAAAAAGATAAAAGTGTTAAGTTGTTGATAATGTAACAATTACTCAATATGCTATTCACAAAGTATGAACAAATCTTCGTTAATGATTACATAAGAGGGAATTTATCCTCCTAAGTTGCCTCGAACTGAAAATTTGTGATTGAGCACAAATCGATTTGTTCCCAAAACAGAAATAACCAAATTAACCGAATACCATTATCTTTGCGGCCCTCTAATATGAGATTACATTAACATGGACAGGAATTCAGTCATTGGTTTGCTTCTGATCGGTTTAATTATGGTCGGTTCTACTTACATTTTTAAATCGGATGAACCGGCAAAAGCGCCGAAACAGGTAAAAACAGAAAAGGTTGTTCCAGAAACTAAAAAAGCTGAACCTAATGCCAACCAACCTTCCACCGCAATTGAAACATCAAATTCGAAAATTGGTGTTTTCGTTTCTACAGAAGAAAAAGCCAACCAGACATTCACACTTGAAAATGAAGTCCTTAAGGCTACTTTCAATGCTGTAGGAGGTTCCCCTACTTCAGTAATATTAAAGAACTACACTACTTGGGATAAAAAAGAGCTAGAGTTATTTAGAAACAACATCCTAGTTTTTAATATTCCAGCCAAAGGTCTTGATATTACCAATCAAGATTTAGTTTTTGAAAAATCTACTGCATCAAACACTAACAATCTAATCCTGCAAGCTAAAGGTACAGACGGGAGTCTTATAGAAATGAATTGGAATCTTAAGTCAAACTCATATTTGGTAGACTTACAAACCAAATTCAGTCTTCAGCCAAGTCTTCTAAATACGAATCAAAAGAACCTGCATGTTGAGTGGACTCAATCGGCACCAGGTAAAGAAAAGAACAGAAGTAATGAAAGTGATAATTCAACAGTTTATTATCAGCTTTCGGCCGAAGACGAAGTTGACAAGTTGAATCCAATTGGCTTCGATAGCCTTGCATTTGAAGAGGGAGTTAAATGGATTGGCTTTAAGCAGCAGTTTTTCACTAGTGTTATGATCCCTAAATCTGAAATCAAACCGGGTTCAATGATTTCAACGCGCACGCCAAACGAAAAAGAAGATTATAAAAGATTCAACGCAAATATGAATCTTGCTTTTGATCCTGGCGCTGGTCAAGCTGCTGAATTTCAATTTTATTTTGGCCCAAATCAGTTTCAAGCGCTGAAAGAAGCTGGTCATGATTTGCAAAAACAGATTCCATTGGGCTGGGGAATTTTTGGTTGGGTAAATAAATTCTTGGTTATTCCTGTATTCAATTGGCTAGATGGATATAACTTAAACTATGGAATTATTATCCTTTTACTAACCTTAATTATTAAATCAATTCTTTTTCCTTTTCAATACAAATCATATTTGTCTCAAGCTAAAATGAGGGTTTTAAAGCCAGAAATTGATGAGCTGAATAAGAAATTTGAAAATGATGACCCAATGAAGAAACAGCAGGCGCTAATGGGGCTTTACAAAGAGGCTGGAGTAAATCCATTGGGAGGATGTCTTCCATTGTTATTGCAACTTCCAATTTTGCTTGCGTTGTTCAATTTTTTCCCAAATGCTATTGAACTTCGTCAACAATCATTTTTATGGGCAGATGATTTATCTACTTACGATTCAATCTTCACTTTGCCATTCAGTATTCCTGTATATGGCGATCATGTAAGTTTGTTCGCCTTGTTGATGACAATTTCAACCATCATTTATACCATGATGAACAATCAACTTTCTGGTGCAAATGCACAGATGCCGCAGTTGAAATGGATGATGTATCTAATGCCTGTTATTTTCTTATTCGTTCTGAATAGCTATGCTTCTGGCTTGAATTATTACTATTTCCTTGCCAACGTAATTACATTCGGACAGCAGTTTGCTTTCACAAGATTTGTTGATGAGAAAAAGATACATGCTAAAATTCAAGCCAATAAAATTAAGCCTAACGCTAAAAAACAATCATCGTTTCAGCAAAAGCTTGAAGAAATGGCTCGCAAAAGAGGCTATCAACAACCAGGTAAAAAATAGTTGTTTACATTCTCGACACCTTGTCGATAGATTCGTGACTGCCAAAAATAACCAAAAGATCGTTTTCAATTAACTCCAGTTCATCAGTGGGATTTGCCATAATGTTGGCTCCTCGTTTCACCGCTAAAACTGATATATTATAAACAGATCTCATGTTCAGTTCTGATATTCTCTGATTTACAAAGGGAGAGTTAGCTCTAATTCGTACAGTTATGATTTCTGTATCTGAGATTTCTAATCGATAATCTTGGAGCCCTTGTTGTTCATAGCGAATGGTTCTTTCCATATCGTAATTCAACTGCCTCAACCTCACAATAAAATCATCAATCTCATTTCTGGTCACTAAATATCTGCTTAAAACTCTTGTTACAACTTCAACTGAAATCTCAAATTGTTCACTTATGATTTCATTGGCTCCCGCATCAAACAATTTTACAAAATCGGCAGTTTTTCTAGATGTTGCAATCACATGGCATTTAGGTGCTAACTTTCGAATCGCCATAACAATTGCCTGAACTTCCAAAGGGTTGCTTATAGTTATAACGACCATTCTAGCCTGACCTATCCCGACATGCTTTAAAATTTGAGAATTTGTAGCATTACCATAAACTACTTGGGTTCCTCTTTTATTCTTTGAAGAAAGTACAATTTCAGGATCAGATTCTAATGCTATAAATGGAATTTTAGCCATCTTAATAACCTTACTTATATTTTTTCCAATTTCATTGTAACCTACGATTACTAAATGATCCTTAAGCTTTTGTTCATGAATATTTGGCTTAATACTTGAATGAATGAGACCCGGAAATTTTTTCCTAAGACTTTCACTCATAAACAACTTATTTAGCCAATAGGATAAACGATCTGATTTCTCGATAAAGTATGGAGTTAAACCCATAGATAAAACCGAAATAGACAGAAACAATTGATAGTTTCGATTGCTTAGCAAATTCAACTCGATAACACTTCCAGCCAAAATGAATGAAAACTCCCCTACTTGGCAGATAAACAATCCTGATAAAAATGCAACACGGGCATTGTTCCCCGTCAGAAAGACTGCCAAACCTCCAACTAACAACTTGATACAAAGAATCAAAATTGTTCCAAATACAATAACTACAGGGTTAGCAAAAATATAATCAAGGTCTACCAATAAGCCAATAGAAATGAAAAAGAAACTTGTAAAAACTTCCCTAAAAGGCAGGATAGTTGAAAAAGCCTCGTGGCTGTATTCTGATTCTGAAATAACCAAGCCTGCTAAAAAAGCTCCTAAGGAAAGTGACAAGCCCATTTCGGCTGTTAGCCAAGCAACAGATAAACAAACCACCAAAACAGTCATTAAAAAAAGTTCGGTTGATTTACTTTTGGCTACAGCAAAAAGCAACTTTGGCATGATTACTCTTGCTAGATAAAGTACTATAACGACTGTTAAAAGTGCTTTTAATATTGTTAGGAAGAATTTCAGATCTATTCCACCTGAATCAGGCGCAAAATAAGGGATAAGCAACATGACAGGAATAACTGCCATATCTTGAAAAATAAGAATGGCCATAGTAGACCTTCCTTGAGGGCTATGTACCCTGCCCATATCTTGCAACACTTTAAGTACAATGGCAGTTGAGCTAAAAGAGAACAACAGACCTAACATAATCGCTTCCATTCCTCCAATACCACTAAGCCAGGTAAGAAGCCCCGCAATCAAGGTGGTACCTAAAACTTGGATTAATCCACCAAAAAAAACCTGCCTACGGATTCTGATTAAGTCCTTCAGAGAAAATTCAATCCCAATGCTAAACAACAGAAAAATGATTCCTATTTCTGCAAACATTGAAAGATCATCCTTGCTTTGGGTGAGATGCAATGCATCAGGTCCCGCAAGCACTCCTGTGAGAAGAAAGCCAAGTACTGATGGGATTTTGAATTTGCTACAAACAAGTAAAACTATGATAGCCAATCCAAAGATTATACTTATATCATATATTACCTCTGGTACTGCTCCTACAACTAACATTCGGCAATATTAATGAAACCGCTGATTCAAGGAAAACTTAAACCAATGTATAATTATTCAAGGATGCGTGTATTTTTGCTCAATCAATAATTGAAATGAAAAAAATCATTCTTACCGACCAAGCTCCTGCGCCAATTGGCCCATATAGCCAAGCCATTCTCTTTGGGAACACACTTTATGTGAGCGGTCAAATTGCAATAGACCCGCAATCCGGCTCGTTGAATATGGCAACACTTGACCAAGAAACAGAACAAGTTATGCAGAACCTAAAAGCAATATTAAACGCTGCTGGAACAGACTTTTCAGGTGTATTGAAGTCAACAATTTTCTTGTCGGATATGAAATTTTTTAAAGATGTAAATGCGATCTATGGTCGTTACTTTTCAGAAAATCCTCCTGCACGCGAAACCGTTCAAGTTGCAGGCTTGCCGCTTGGAGTAAATGTCGAAATATCTGTTATTGCGGTTATAGTTTAAAATGGATGCGAAAAAGGCATTAAGCTGGGCTGGAATTTTAGGAGCTATATCGGTTATAGTTCTTGCTTTAGCGGCTCATGCGCTTGAAAAAAAATTGGATGCCGCACAGTTAAACGCTATAAAAACAGCTGGAAACATTCAGTTAATCCATGCAGTGGCGCTGCTTGCAATTGGCGGATCATCTGAAAAACTATTGGGTCAATTGAAAAATGCAATCCGATGTATGTTGATTGGAACATGCCTCTTCTCTTTTTCAATTTACATAATCATGTTTAAGAACATTGCAGGCTTAGAATTTCTTAGATTTATTTGGCCAATAACTCCAATTGGAGGTGTTGTAATAATTTCATCATGGTTAATGATTTTCGTTCAAAGCAGAAACCTTGGGAAATCAAATTAAGGCTGCCAATCGTCTTGAATTCCTGATGAAGGAAATTGCTGACATACAATCAGCATCATCCTTGTTGCAATGGGATCAGGAAACATATATGCCAAATGGTTCGGCGAATTTCAGATCACGACAAATCGCAACGCTATCTGGAATAGCACATGAGAAATTTGTTTCCGGCGAAATCTCTGATCTTGTAAATGGTTTACTGGAATTCAACACTATCGATCCATTGTATCAAAGATCCTTGTTGAGAATTAGAAAAGACTTAGATCGAAAAGAGAAATTGAACCGCAACTTCGTTGAAAAACTTTCTCAATCAATTTCAACTGCTTATCAATTTTGGGAAAAGGCAAGACAATCGAACGACTTCAATTTGTTTTCTTCTCATTTGAATACCATTGTTAAACTTAAGAAGGAAGAGTGTGAATTCATAGGATATGAAGCCAACCCTTACGATGTTTTGTTGGATGAGTATGAACCAGGAATGAAGAAAATTAGATTAGACGAAATTTTCTCTACTCTATTGCCACAACTACGTGAATTGCTCGATCGAATTAAAAACGCACCACATCAGCCTAATGATGAGTTCTTACGCGGGCAATTTGATTCAAAAGCCCAATGGGAAATGGGTATAGAGATACTCAGTGGAATTGGTTATGACTTCAACCGTGGTAGGCAAGACATTTCAACACATCCATTTACAATAACAACAAGCCCTGATGATGTGCGCATTACTACAAGAATTTCTGAAAACAATATTCAGGAAATGCTCTGGTCTTGCTTACACGAAGCTGGCCATGCGATGTATGAACAGGGTTTATCGGCAAACAGTTACGGGTTACCTGGATCCGAGGCTGCTTCATTGGGGATCCATGAATCGCAATCAAGGCTTTGGGAGAATCAGATTGGTCGAGAGTTCCCCTTTTGGAAGGCCCATTATTCAACTATTCAGCAAACCTTTTCAAAAGCTTTTGGTTCGGTAGAGTTAAGCGACTTTTACCGTGCAATCAATCTCGTTGAACCCGGGTTTATTCGAACCAATGCAGATGAATTGACCTACCATTTCCATGTGTACATTCGGTTTAAGATTGAATGCTTATTGATAGAAGATAAGCTTCAAGTTTCAGACCTGGAAGACGCCTGGAACACAATGTATCAAGAATTTTTAGGTTTAACACCAAAGAATTGTTTAGATGGGATTCTGCAAGATGTTCATTGGGCGCATGGAAGTTTTGGCTATTTCCCAACATATAGTTTAGGGAGTTTGTACGCAGCTCAATTTTATAATTCAGCAGTAGAACAAATACCAAATCTAGAGAACCAATTGGAGGAAGGCAATACGGCACAATTGCTGCAATGGCTAAAAAAGAACATCTATGAAAAAGGGCGGCTTTATAATTCTGAAGAAATCTGTACAATGGCAACAGGATCAGGATTAAATCCAAACATCTTCATGAGTTACCTCAACAAGAAATACCAATCAGTTTACCAATTTTAACCAATTATGAAACTTCGGATCAAATTCTCTGCAATTGCCGTGTTAAGTGTATTCCTTTTAATTACACTTTTCTTCGCTTGCAAAAAGCAACCAGCCAAATCTGTATCCAATGCGCCTCAAGAAAAAGTAGATTTAAAGCCTACCGAAGTAGTTGAAAAAAAATCCGATGTTGAGGAAACAAAAATCCCATCTAATGAAAATAAGATAAAAGAAGAAAGTAAAAAGGTAAATGATGATGATAAAGCTATCGAAGATCTCCCAAAGCGGTTGCTTGTATCGTTCTATAGTATTGGTGGTGGGATTGATTTGAAAAATGCACAATTATTTGATAATTTCATGGTAGCATATAAGTCAAGCAATGGGAAATCAATTACTTATGAACGGGTACCTTGGGGTCGTGAAGGAGAATTAGATTACTGTATAGTGTTTGATGGTATGAGCACATCTGATATAAATGAATTCATAGTATCGGCAAAGGCGAAGATCTCAGATTGTAAAATGGTTCATTTCAAACTTGATGCAGAGTGCAAACGAAAGAGATAAAAACTGGATTTCTTACAGTTGATAAAATTTAGTTACATTCTTAGTAATATTCTGTTCAGAAATGACCGTCAGTTTGATGGGTTATGTTAATTTTGTAGCTCCAAAAATCAACATTCCCTAATCAATCTTCTCTATGCAATTTACAGGCATAAAAGGCAATCATGATACGTTAGCTGCTATCGGACTTGCCGAAATCGGCGTTGCTCACTGGAATTTAAGCCCAGCTGAGTTGGTCGAAGAAACTCTCCTTGACGGAGAAGGAACTCTTACTGACACGGGGGCTTTAGCAATCGACACAGGTGAGTTTACTGGTCGTTCACCCAAAGATAAATTCGTGGTTTACGATGAAACTACTAAGGATTCTGTTTGGTGGGGTGATGTGAATAATCGGTTTGAATCGGAAGCATTCGACAAACTTTACAACAGAGTTTGTGCTTATCTAAATGGCAGCGAGGTATACGTTAGAGACAGTTTTGCCTGCGCTGATCCAGAATACAGACTTAATATTCGTGTAATAACTGAATATTCTTGGTCAAATCTTTTTGCACACAATTTATTTCTCCGCCCAACTGCGGAAGAAATAACAGATTTCAGACCAGAATGGCATATTGTTAATGCTCCAGGATTTAAAGCAGATCCAGCAATTGATGGAACTCGTCAGCATAATTTTTCCATCATCAATTTCACCAAGAAAATCATATTAATTGGTGGAAGTGGTTACACAGGAGAGATTAAAAAAGGTATCTTCTCTGTATTGAATTATGTACTTCCTCATGAGAAGGGCGTTTTATCAATGCATTGCTCTGCCAATGTTGGAAAAAACAATGATACTGCAGTGTTTTTTGGATTAAGTGGGACTGGAAAAACAACCCTTTCTGCAGATCCTGATCGCCGATTAATTGGTGACGATGAGCACGGTTGGTCGGCCAATTCAGTATTTAACTTTGAGGGTGGTTGCTATGCAAAGTGCATTGATCTTTCTCAAGAAAAGGAACCACAAATTTTCAATGCAATTCGTTTTGGTGCTTTGCTAGAGAACACCAATTATTTCGAGGGTACAAGAAATGTTGATTATACAAATATTTCAAAAACAGAGAATACCCGTGTTGCCTATCCGATTTATCTGATCGACAATATTATGGAGCCATCTGTTGGTGATGTTCCTAAGAATATTTTCTTTTTAACTGCTGATGCGTTTGGCGTTTTACCTCCGATTTCGCGTTTAACACCAGAACAAGCAATGTATCATTTCATTTCAGGGTATACTGCTAAAGTTGCTGGAACTGAAGTTGGTATTACCGAGCCTCAGGTTACTTTTTCTGCATGTTTTGGGAAGGCATTTCTTCCACTCCACCCAACACGTTATGCAGAGTTGTTGGGTAAAAAGCTCAAAGAAAACAATGTAAATGTTTGGTTGGTAAACACAGGATGGTGCGGTGGACCATACGGAATTGGTAGCCGTATCAAATTGAAATACACAAGATCTTTGATTACTGCAGCTTTAACGGGAGAACTTGATCATGTGGATTACATTCAAACACCATTCTTTGGATTGAATACTCCAGTGAGTTGTCCGGATGTACCGTCTGAACTGTTATACCCTAGAAATGCTTGGCCGAATAAGGATATGTTTGATCAAAAAGCCTCAGAGTTGGCAGAGAAATTCGTGAAGAATTTTGAACAATACGCTGATTTTGCTAGTGATGAAATCAAAGCCGCTTCTCCAAAAGTTGTTGCTGCTCAGGTTTAATCAATCGACATAAAAAAATAAAGCCCCGGTGAAATTAATATTCACCGGGGCTTTATTTTTTGGTCTATTGGCCTCTTTAGGCTACTTGAAAGTCTGATTTGATGTTTGATTCTAAGTGCTTGATTCCAGCCTTAATAAATGACAAAAACAATGGATGAGGATTATCTACTGTGCTTTTGTACTCTGGGTGAAATTGAACACCTAAGAACCATGGATGCTCTGGTATTTCTACAATTTCAACAAGTTTATTGTCTGGATTAATACCAGAAGCTTTCATACCAGCTGCTTCAAAATCCTTCAAATAAATGTTATTGAATTCGTAGCGATGTCTGTGACGCTCAGAAATTTGTGTTTTACCATAAATACTCTTTGCAAGACTTCCATCCACAACCTCACAAGAATAAGCACCTAAACGCATGGTGCCTCCTTTATTGGTAATGGTCTTTTGACCTTCTTGTAGATGGATCACCGGATATTTTGTTTCAGGAGCCATTTCTGTTGAATGTGCATCTGAGAAACCTAAAACGTTTCTTGCAAACTCAATAACTGCGCACTGCATTCCTAAACAAATACCAAAAAATGGGATCTTATTCTCTCTTGCGAAGCGGATTGCGGTGATTTTTCCTTCGATGCCGCGCTCTCCAAATCCTGGAGCTACAAGCACACCTGCCAAACCATTAAAATGCTCGGCTACGTTGCTATTATCGACTTCTTCAGAATGAATCCAGCGAATTTGAACTTGACATTCGTGTGCGGCACCTGCGTGAATAAAGGCTTCAGCAATAGACTTATAGGCATCCTTTAGTTCAATGTACTTTCCGATGATTCCGATTTCGATTTGATTTTTAGGATGACGAAGGCGGAAAAGAAAATCTTTCCAGGTTACTAAATCGGGAGCAGACTGAACCGGCATGGATAGCTTTTTCAGCACCACGATATCCAATGCTTCCTTTTCCATCAGCAAGGGCACATCATATATAGAAGCTGCATCCATTGATTCAATTACTGAATCTTCGCTGACATTGCAGAACAAACCGATTTTACGTTTTATGTCCTTGCTTAATTCATGTTCTGTGCGGCAAACTAAAATGTCGGGTTGCACGCCTTGCTCAAGAAACATTTTTACACTGTGTTGAGTAGGCTTGGTTTTAAGCTCACCTGCAGCAGACAGGAATGGAATAAGCGTAAGATGAATTACTAGGCAATCTTGAGAACCGAGTTCCAACTTTAATTGTCGAATTGCCTCGATATAAGGAAGTGATTCAATATCGCCAACAGTTCCACCGATTTCTGTGAGGACAAATTCATAGCGCCCTGATTCTCCGAGGAGTTTCATTCGTCGCTTGATTTCATCGGTAATATGCGGAATAATCTGAACGGTTTTTCCGAGATAATCCCCTCGGCGTTCTTTCTCGATCACCTGCTTATAAATGCGGCCTGTGGTAACATTGTTAGCCTGAGAAGTGGGAACATTCAGAAAACGCTCATAATGACCAAGGTCGAGGTCGGTTTCTGCTCCGTCTTCTGTGACGTAACATTCACCGTGCTCATAAGGGTTGAGCGTTCCTGGATCGACGTTGATATACGGATCGAATTTCTGGATTGTAACCGAGTAGCCTCTGGCTTGTAAAAGTTTAGCCAGTGATGCAGAGATGATACCCTTACCGAGAGAGGAGGCTACCCCACCGGTTACGAAAATGTATTTGGCGGGAGATGGCATGATTGTCCTGAAAAGTTTGCCAAAGTTAAGAAAAATCAAGGCTTTTGTTTGCCTTCAATTTCTTTAAACAGGAATAATTTTAATTTTTAGTTAATCTTGGAATGTTGAGAAGTTCGTAATCAGGCTGCACGCTTGTCTTTAACCTGTGGATACTTTCTAAACCAACTCTTGATTTTCATCTCAATAACACCAATAACGGCTTCTCTAAATATCTTTCCGGACATCTTAGAATGTCCATCTGTACGATCGTAGAAAATTATTGGAACTTCTACGATTTTATAACCGCATTTCCACGCTGTGAACTTCATTTCAATCTGAAATGCATAGCCCATGAACTTTATTTTGTCTAGCTCAATGGTTTCAAGCACGTTTCGGCGGTAACATTTAAACCCTGCGGTGGTATCACGAATGCTCATACCAGTAATTTTCCTCACATAAGCAGATGCATAATAAGACATCAACACGCGCTTCATTGGCCAGTTTACCACATTCACTCCGGTTATGTATCTGGAACCTATTGCTACATCTGCTCCATCGCTTTTGCATGCATTGTAAAGCCTTTCCAGATCATCGGGATTGTGTGAAAAGTCGCAATCCATTTCAAAAATGAATTCATAATCGCGCTGCAACGCCCACTTAAAACCATGGATGTAAGCTGTTCCCAACCCTAGTTTACCCTTTCTCTCCTCCATGTGCAGCTTACCTGAATATTCTGGCATCAGCGATTTCACAATAGCAGCGGTGCCATCAGGAGAGCCATCATCAATGATTAAAACATGAAAGAGTTTAGACAAAGAAAACACCTTGCGGATCATCTTTTCGATGTTCTCCTTTTCGTTGTAAGTAGGAATTATAACTAAACTGTCGGACAAATCTGTAGCTTTTGGGATCACAAAAATAATTGAAATATCAATGAATCAATCAACGATATTGACGCCTTACTGATTGTGCTTGAAGGCTTTCACTTGTTTGATAAAATGGCGCACCTTGTTAGGGTCAGTGTCTGGATACAAGCCATGACCTAGGTTGGCAATGTGAGGAGTTCCTGAAAACGCAGACAACATCGATTTAACTCCTGCTGAAATTGTTTCCTCATCGGCATACAACAAACATGGATCTGCGTTTCCTTGAAGTGTTTTGGTTGATCCAACCTGAGCACGTGCCTGACGGATATCGGTATGCCAATCTAAACCAATCGTTCTGCAAGGAAGATCGGCCATTTCAGGAATTGCATAGAATGCACCTTTTGCAAAAACGGTTACGGGGACTTCGGTGATTGCTTTACAAATCTTCCTAATGTAGCGTAACGAGAACTCACGGTATTGATCTGGACCGAGTATTCCAGCCCATGAATCGAACAATTGTACCATGTCTGCACCAGCTTCGATTTGTGCTTTTAGATAAGCAATGGTCGAGTCTGCAATCATGTCGAGCAGCTTGTGTGAAAAAGCTGGATCAGTGTAAAGAATTTTCCTAGCAACAGAGAAAGTTTTGGATCCAGAACCTTCGGTCATGTAAGCGAAGATGGTCCATGGAGCACCTGCAAAACCAATCAAAGGAACACGACCATTTAAGTTCTTCTTGGTGAGTCGAATAGCATCAGTAACAAACTTGAGATCGGTATGCGGATCGGCTACGTGAATCCCTTTCAATTCTGCTTCATTGCGCACAGTTTGAGGAAAAAATGGGCCCTTACTTTCAATCATTTGGTAGGCGCATCCCATTGCTTGTGGAATAACCAAAATGTCGGAAAAGATAATGGCAGCATCCACGTCCAATAAATCAACAGGCTGAATGGTTACTTCAGCTGCAAATTCTGGTGTTTCGACCAGTTCAATAAAGCCAGATAGTTTCGAACGTACTTCTCGGTATTCTGGAAGAATTCTTCCGGCTTGACGCATCAGCCAAATTGGACTTCTTTCTGTAATTTCGCCTTTAGCGGCGCGCAATACGATATCGTTTTGTAGTTTCATCATGGTTGGTTAATCTTCGCCCAATGGACGATCAAGTAAGAATCTGTCGGCCCATTCGCGGATGCAGCCTTGGCCTCCGGATTTCGACAGAATTACATCCGCTTCAGCTTTAACAGCATCCAGCGCATCCGCCGGACAGGCGCTAAAACCAACAATGCGAATGATAGGCAAATCGTTTACATCATCGCCAATGAAGGCTGTTTGATCGAATGTAATACCCAGTTCGGTGCACCATTCTGCGAGGACTTCATTTTTAGGACGATTTCCAGCGTAAACACGCGCTATATTGAGTAAAGTAGCGCGTTTTTGGATAAGGTTAATATTGATTCCGTGGCTAATGATGCCAGTTTCGTAACCTGCATTTCTAAGGGCTCGAATTGCTAGTCCGTCGCGGGCATTGAACTTTTTCATTTCATCACCACTTTCGGTGTAGTACATTCCAGCATCGGTCATCACGCCATCGACGTCGAAAATGATCAACTTCAGATTTTGTGGTCGTTTGTGCAGATCATCCAACTTGGAATCAAAAAGTTTCCCGATAGGGATGCCTGAGATTCTAGATATTGCAGCGAGATCTTCGGCTGTAAATGGGCCACCTTTCACGATCGAAATCAAGTGATCCTGATCTGGAAAACTTGCCAGATCGTTCACTAAAAACCTTAGATTCTCGTAGAAATGCATGTTATTAAATGATTTGGCGACCTACTGCGGCGGCAATTGGATGCAAAGTTTTCACTAAAGCGCGGAATTGGTCGTGATCAAGTTGCTGAGAAGCATCAGATAATGCTTTCACAGGCGTTGGATGAACCTCAACGAGTAAACCATCAACGCCCATTGCAGTGCAAGCACGCGCCAAATCAGGCACACCGTAAGCATAGCCCATGGCATGACTAGGATCGAGAATTACAGGCAAGTTGGTGTATTCTTTCAGGTAGGCTGCGCCACAAAGATCAAGTGTGAAGCGTGTTTTAGTCTCGAATGTGCGGATTCCGCGTTCACATAAGATCACGTTTGGGTTTCCACCAGAAAGGATGAATTCGGCACACTGCACAAATTCTTGAAGCGTCGAGCCGAAACCACGTTTAAGAAGCACAGGTTTCTGCGTTTTTCCGCAGCGTTTTAATAGGCCATGGTCGTACATCGATTTTGCACCAATTTGGATTACATCGGCATACTCGATAACATCTTCAACATGCGTAGCGTCGCGCACTTCAGTAACTACAGTGAGACCGTATTTAGAACGAACATCAGCAAGCATTTTCAAACCATCGAGGCCTAAACCTTGAAAAGTGTAAGGCGAAGTACGGGGTTTGAAGGCGCCTGCACGGATATTTTTAATTCCGAGTTCAGTGAGAAGCTTTGCTGATTGATCGAGTTGCTCAGTTGATTCTGCCGAACATGGACCTGCAATGAGAACAGTATTTCCGGATTTTCCACCGATCACAGTTGAACCCCAAGACACTTCACGTACTTCATTGCGGTAGGTTCGAGAAGCAAGTTGAATATCGGTATCGGTAGCCCAAGAACCTGTAACGTATTGACTGATCGAATCCGGCACTTGTTTCACCGATGCTGGTAAAACGAAAACCAATTCATCGAATTGCTTGAACCATGCTGCTTTGTGGGCTGCTGCAAGCTGTTGAATTTGGTCGTCAGAAAGGTTATTTTGAAGATGTAAGATCATGTTCTGGAATTTGAATGAAGAAACTTCCGGTGATTTTCAAATGTTCATTCACTGCGAAAACATAGCGAGGCACTTGATTCATGGAAGCAATTGTTGTTTTCAAGGTGCTGATTTTGAGTAATTCATCTACAAAAAGAGCATCACCACTGAGTTCAGCAAATGTACTGATCTGTTCGAGGTTAAATTGCCATTCAGGCAAACGGCTAATTTCGATGACTTGACCTGTAGAATTGATCCACCAAGAAAGCGCATTCACGCCAAACGATTTTCCTGAAACGCTGAAAATCTCGGTTCCATGCGCCATCACGTCTTGGATCGTCCAATTGGTTTCTTCGTGATGGTGAAGTAAATTTACCGATTGTTGAATCGTTTCGTTGCTGAAAAGGTATGAGCCAGAAACGATGGTACGAATTCCCATTAGCCTTAAGACGGAAGCTACTTCATGGTTAACGCCGCCATCCACTGTCATTGGGATTTCTGGATACATCTCGCGGTAGCGGATGATGTTCGCAAAATGTTCAGGCTTGAATTTTCCGCCGCTTTTTCCTGGTGTTGTGAGCATTATAAGGATTGATGCTGCTTCTTTTCTGTAAACTGAAAACAATTTTGGATTCGTGGAAGCCAAAACAGCCAATCCCACTTTTCCTTTCAAATCGTCAGGGATAAAGAGTGGTTTTTTGAGATTTTCGAGTTGAAGATGGATTTCTGGAATCCCAGATTGTCGAATCAAATCCCAGTATTTTTCGGGTGTTTCGGTGATTAGATGAAGATCAAACGGTTTATCAGTAAACTGACGAAGGTGGGATGCAAAATGGAAGATCTCTTCGCTTTCGATACTGTCGAGGTGGTATGCGTTTACACCAGCATGATCGAGCTGCTTTACTATCCCCGGCAGGGAATCTGATTGAACTGAAGCTACGGAAGCGGTAATGCGCATGAAGAAAAATTGGGCATCGCTGAGTTGCGCTGGGCGGCAAAATTAGACCATTTAGGCTGATTGAAAAAATTCAGCTAGGTTTGCAACCCAAATTCAAATTAAACTGAATGAACCGTGTTGCGAAAAGGCTGATGGTCCTCAGTGAGTCGGAAACCCTTGCTATGGCTCGTCGCAGCAGGGAATTGAAGGCTCAAGGTAAGGATGTAATCAGTTTAAGTATCGGTGAGCCGGATTATGACACTCCAGATTTCTTGAAGGAGTCGGCATACCGCGCCATTAAAGAAAATTACACCCATTATACGCCCGTTGCAGGCTTTGCAGAATTGCGTGAAGCTGCTGCGGTAAAATTTAAGCGCGACAATGGGATCGACTATAAACCAGAACAGATTGTAGTATCTACTGGTGCTAAGCAATCGATCGCCAATGCGATTTTAAGTTTGGTTGATGTGGGTGATGAAGTGCTTCTGCCTGCGCCGTATTGGGTGAGTTACATTGAAATGATTCGCTTGGCTGGTGGAATTCCGAAAGTCGTTTACGCTGGGATAGATCACGATTTTAAGATCAATCCTGAAATGCTGAAGGAACACATTACAGAGAAAACTCGAATGATCGTTTTCAGTTCGCCATGCAACCCGACAGGTTCGGTTTACAGCTATGATGAATTGAAAAATTTGGCTGCTTTTTTCGCTCAATATCCTGAATTGTTGATCATTTCGGATGAGATTTACGAACACATCCGCTTCGGCGAAAAACATACATCTATTGCTTCATTTCCAGAAGTTTACGACCGTACAATTACCGTAAACGGACTTTCGAAGTGTTTCGCAATGACTGGTTGGCGTTTGGGCTACATCGGAGCTCCGAAATGGATTGCTGATGCTTGCGATAAATTCCAAGGGCAGATTACGTCTGGAACATGTTCAATTTCTCAGCGTGTAGCAATTGATGCTTTGATGGCTGATCCAGAAGTTGTGCAAACAATGGTTGAAGGCTTCCATAAACGTAGAGACTTGATGTACAGCTTATTGCAAGACATCAAAGGATTAAAAGTAAACCTTCCACAAGGGGCATTTTACTTTTTCCCTGACGTGAGTGCTTTTCTTGGAAAAACCGTTGATGGTCATCACATTGGAAATACACAAGACCTTACGATGTATCTGCTTAATACGCATTTGTTGGCCACTGTAAGTGGAGAAGCATTTGGATGCAGCAATTCGATTCGTTTGTCGTATGCCACCTCGGAAGATCTTATCATTGAATCTGCTAAGCGGTTTAAAGCCGGATTGGAAGCTATTGGTGCATGAAACGGGAAGAAATTATCCAGCTTTTTGAGCGCTTCAATGGGATGAAAATCCTTGTAATTGGCGATGTAATGGTGGATAGTTACGTTTGGGGCAAAGTGGATCGCATTTCGCCTGAAGCGCCAGTTCCTGTAGTGAGTGTGAGGAAGTTGGAGAAACGCTTGGGTGGCGCTGCAAATGTGGCGTTAAATTTAAAAGCCATGGGTGCAGAACCTGTGCTTTTGGCTTGTGTTGGAAGCGATCGATCGGCAATTGATTTTTTCGATTTGTTGAAAGAGCAACAGCTTCGAGCTGATGGTATTGTATCTCTAAACCGAAGCACTACGGTTAAAACAAGAATCTTGGGAAATGCGCATCATTTGTTGCGTGTGGATGAGGAAGACGATACGGAACTCAATACGTCGGATAGTAAACAAGTGTTGATGCAGTTTGTAAGACTGATCAACCAAGAAAAGTTCGATGCGGTTATCTTTGAAGATTATGACAAAGGTTTGCTTACAGAAGAACTGATTGCCGAAATAACGGAACAATGTATTGGGAAGAAAATCCCAGTGGCGGTTGATCCAAAGAAGAGAAATTTCGCGCATTACAAGCGGGTTGATTTGTTTAAGCCGAACTTGAAGGAAATCAAAGAAGGATTGAAAATATCTGTGAATCCCAAAGAAAAAGAATCGTTGCGCAATGCAGACATTGAATTGCGAAAAGTATTGGGACATAATATTTCTTTGATTACACTATCGGAAGAAGGTGTCTATGTATCGGATTCAATAGCTGACAATAAAATTGCTGCTCATTTAAGAAATATAACAGATGTAAGTGGGGCCGGTGATACGGTGATTAGTGTTGCAACGCTTTGCATGGCTGCTGGAATTTCGAAAGATGCATTGGCTGCATTTTCGAACCTTGCAGGCGGATTGGCCTGCGAAAAAGTAGGTGTTGTTCCAGTAGATAAAGCACAACTATTGGAAGAAATACTTCGTTTGTCATAATCATCCAAGACGCAACAAATTAGGACAAACGCTGTTTCAGAACGCATGGAAGTTAAACCTTATCAGGAAGAAACCGGAAAGAAAGAGCAAATCGAAAAGATGTTCGATTCAATATCTGCACGTTACGATTTCCTGAATCGATTTTTGTCGCTTGGAATAGATATTTATTGGAGAAAATTGATGGTTAATCGTTTGAAAGCAATAAAACCGAAAACCATTTTAGATATCGCAACTGGAACCGCTGATGTGGCCATTGCAATGAGAAAAATTGGGCCTGATAAAATAGTCGGGCTTGATCTCTCTGAAGGCATGCTAGAAATTGGTCGTGAAAAAGTAAGCAAGAAAGGTTTAGGTAATTTAATCCAATTGGTAAAAGGTGATTCAGAGCATTTGCCATATTCGGAAAATGCCTTTGAAGCAGTTACAGTGGCATTTGGTGTTCGGAATTTTGAAAACTTGCTCAAAGGCCTTTCAGAAATGAACCGTGTACTTAAGCCTGGAGGCAAAGTGGTAATACTTGAATTTTCAAGGCCAAGGATATTTCCAGTTAAGCAGCTGTATGATTTTTATTTCCGGTATTTTTGCCCTTGGTGGGGAAGAATGATTTCTAAAGACGATTCTGCTTATCGATATTTGTATGAATCTGTGAATGCATTTCCAGAGGGTGAGAGCTTTATAGAAGTTGCTAAGCAGGCTGGTTTTAGAGAAATAAAAGCAGAACGCGTAACCTTTGGTATCGTGAGTTTGTACACCGGAGTGAAATAATTTTCATAAAAAGCACGTTGAAACAGACATTTATCAAACTAGTGAAACGAGTTCCACATATTTTTGTTTTTCTGTTTATGCTCGTCATTTTGAGCACAACAAACCTTGGTGCACAACAAAAACGCCAGATATTAAACTTGCCTAACTACGATAGGCAGATCGTCCACTTTGGGTTTATATTGGGCGTAAACACCTTTAATTTCACTGCCAAGCCCATTGAGGATATTCGAATTTTAGACAGCTTGATGTCGGTAACTCCTCAAAGAGCAAGTGGATTTTCGCTTGGCATAGTTTCGAACCTGCATTTGGGTGACAATTTGGATTTTAGATTTCTCCCAACACTTTCATTTGGCGAGAGATCGCTTGTTTACCAAATCAAGAACTTGGCAGCTGATTCTATCTATGAAAGAACAAAGCCAGTTGAATCGACCCTTTTAGAATTTCCGTTGCAACTAAAATTCAAATCTCAGCGACATGGTAATTACCGAGCTTACGTTTTGGGAGGCTTTAAACCAACCATCGATTTGGCTTCGCAAGACAAAGTAGATTCAAGGGGAGAGAAACTATTGAAGTTGAAAAGAAACGATTATCACTATGAAATTGGAATGGGATTCGATTTCTATTCTCAATACTTCAAGTTTTCACCTGAAATAAAGTTGGCATTTGGCATGCGGAATTTAATGATTCCAGAAGGCAATATTTACACTTCAGGTGTGGAAAAGCTCACATCAAGAGCTATTTACCTATCATTTACATTCGAATAAACCACAATGCAGAGAGAACTTCAATTGGCAGTTCCTCCTGAAGCGGGATTTGATTCGGATAATCTTCAGAGATATCTTAGAAAGTACTTATCGATCGGTGAAGACCAGAAACTGCAAGTGGTACTTCGTCGCAGAAGCATCGATGCCCGTGGGCGACAGTTGAAAGTAAATATTACTGCTACAGTTTGGATTGATGAAACGGCACAAGCGGTAATTCCAGAGCATCCAGAATATCCTGATGTTCAAGGCAAGCCAGAAGTTGTGGTGATTGGTGCTGGCCCGGCAGGATTGTTTGCTGCTTTAAGGCTGATTGAAAAGGGTTTGAAACCTATCATCCTCGAACGAGGAAAAGATGTTCGTGCAAGGAGAAGAGATTTAGCGGCAATCAACCGCGAACATGTTGTGAATCCAGACAGTAATTATTGTTTTGGAGAAGGTGGTGCGGGTACTTATTCTGATGGAAAACTCTACACCAGATCTAATAAACGTGGAGATATTGCGGGTGTTTTGAACACCTTTTTTGCTCATGGAGCAGTAGAAGAAATTCTTGTGGATACACATCCTCACATTGGCACCAATAAACTTCCTGGGATCATTGTAAGTATGCGTGAAACCATCTTGAGATGCGGTGGAGAAGTTCATTTTAATTCTCGGGTTGAGGATTTCGATATTCAATCGGGAAAGCTTTGCGGAGTAAAAATAGCAGGAGGCATTAACATAAAATGTACATCTGCAATACTTGCAACAGGTCATTCGGCAAGAGATATTTACGAGTTGTTGTATCGTAAACAAATCTTGCTGGAGTTTAAGCCTTATGCCTTGGGCGTTCGTGCTGAACATCCACAACAACTGATCGATCAGATACAATATCATTGCGATAGCAGAGGAATCTATCTTCCACCTGCCTCCTACTCGCTCGTAAATCAGGTGGATAGTCGTGGTGTTTATTCGTTCTGTATGTGCCCAGGTGGGATTGTGGCACCGTGTGCAACTTCACCGGGTGAGATTGTGACAAATGGATGGTCGCCATCAAAACGTAACAATCCTTTTGCTAATTCGGGCATTGTGGTTGAGATTAAACCAGAAGACCTCAAGACATTTGAGCACAGAGGCCCTTTGGCTGGCATGGATTTCCAACGATCGATTGAGCAAACTGCTTGGTTAGCGGGTGGAAAAACCCAAGTTGCACCAGCACAGAGAATGGTCGATTTTGTGCAGCGCAAAATATCATCCAGCTTGCCTGAAAGTTCGTATCAGCCAGGAATCAATTCGGCGAATCTTCACGAGGTATTGCCGAAATCTGTTGCTGGAAGATTGGCTAAAGCCTTTGTTTCCTTTGGCGATAAGATGAGAGGTTATTATACCAACGAAGCTGTTCTGCATGCAGTAGAATCAAGAACATCAACGCCAGTGCGCATTCCACGCGACCAAGACACCTTGATGCATACAGAGATAGCTGGCTTATTTCCTTGCGGAGAGGGTGCTGGATATGCTGGAGGAATTGTATCAGCGGCGATGGATGGTCAAAAGTGTGCCGAGGCCGCATTTCGATATTTATCTGAAAAACCATGAGCTACACCAATGAAATTCCTTGGGAAGTCATCAGATCGCAACGGTCATTTTTCGAATCGGGCGTAACCAGATCGATTGATTTTCGCAAAACCCAATTGAGGAGACTGCTCAAACTGTTAGATCGCCATGAAGCGGATATCCTTGAAGCGCTTAAAAAAGACCTGAAAAAACATCCGTTCGAAGCCTTCAGCAGTGAAATTGGTTTTTTGAAACTTGAAATTAACGAGGCGCTTAAAAATGTTCAGCGTTGGGCAGCAAGGAAGAGAGTTTCGACTCCATTGGTGCATTTTCCTGCTAGCAGTTATATTGTTACTCAACCGCTTGGCCAAGTGTTGGTGATTAGTCCTTGGAATTACCCAATTATGCTTGCCTTTACTCCGGTTATCAGTGCGATTGCGGCAGGAAATTGTATCGTGTTGAAACCATCTGAGCTCACCCCCAACTGTTCGGCATTGATTAAGAAGTTGGTTGCTGATTTTTTTGATGCCGGTTTGTTTACTGTAATCGAAGGTGATGGGCATGTTGTATTGCCTGCCATAATGGAAAATTATCGCTTTGATTACGTGTTCTTTACTGGCTCGGAAAGAACAGGAAAAATCATCTATAAACTTGCAGCTGAGAAACTTACTCCAGTAACTTTAGAGTTGGGAGGAAAAAGTCCATGTATTGTTGATGAGACAGCAGATGTTGAGATTTCGGCCAAGCGAATAGTGTGGTCGAAATTCTGGAATGCTGGTCAAACATGCGTTGCAACAGATTATTTGTTGGTTCATGAAAGTGTAATGGTTGCATTGGTTGCACAAATGAAACGATTTATTGAGGAGTTTTTCGGGAAAGATTCTCAGCAAAGTGATTCGTTGTCGCGGATTGTATCTCTCCGCCATTTTGAGCGATTGAAACAGCTCATACACCAAGAAAAAATTGAATTTGGAGGCCGTATTGTCGAATCATCACTTTGGATTGAGCCTACTTTATTGGTAAATACGAGTTTAGAATCATCGGTGATGAAAGAGGAAATTTTCGGACCGATCCTTCCGATTCTAACCTTTAAAAATTTAGATGAGGCAATGGAAATTGTACGCAAAATGCCCGATCCATTGTCGCTTTATATTTACAGCAAGTCGAAGCAAAACATCCAACGGATTGAAGAAAATCTCAGTTTTGGTGGAGGTGTGATCAATGGTGGATTGATTCACTTAGCGAACCCCAAGCTTCCATTTGGAGGTGTTGGCCGCAGTGGTTTTGGAAACTACCACGGTAAATTCGGTTTCGATACTTTCAGTCACCAGAAAGCTATGATGTTCAATAGTTTTTGGCCAGATATTCCATTCCGGTATGCGCCTTTTGGTAAATGGACTTGGATCGTGAAGCAGTTTATGCGCTGATCAATCTTTGCGTAGTTCGCGGATTCGGTGATTGATTGCAGCTCGATCGTAAGGTTTCAGTTCAAATTCCCCCGACAGGGAAACCTCGTGAATGAAAATTGAATCGATGAGATTTCGTTTTTGAAGCTCCTCCAGCAGACCGTGTAAAAATGGCTGTTCGGGGAGAATATCCTGCTCCTGTCTTAGCAATTCAAGAATTGGATCAAGGCATGAATTGCCTTCGTTAAGAATGCCCAATTGCATGAAAAACGGCGCTGGATAAATCGGGTTTTGGGTTGACTTGATCTTCACCAAAAGCACTGAAGTGCCTTTTTTTATCAAGCGATTGATGAGTCGGTTAGCATCTGTGTGGTGTTCTGAACCTTTTACTGTGAAGGCAAAATAATTTCCCGAATCGATGAGTGCCACATGCGGTGGAATTTTATGCAGACCAACAATAACGAGGTATCTTCCACTTGAAAGTGGCAACTCGATCGGCAATAAATTTTTGAGCACCAAGGGGCGCATCAGATTTCGATTGTGCCTGTAAATACTTCAGCCGCAGGGCCTGAGAGCGTAACGTTGCTGTAATTATCGTCGCCGGTGGAAAAGTGCACCTTCAATTCTCCTCCACGGGTATAAACACGGATTGGATTTTCATTGATCATTCCTGAGAAATGGCTGGCGATTGCAGATGCAGTAACTCCGGTTCCGCATGACAGCGTTTCCTCTTCAACTCCACGCTCGTAGGTGCGAACTGTGATGGAATCTGTGTGAATTTCCGCAAAATTTACATTTACTCCGTCGCGAAGGAATCTTTCGGAATTTCTCACCTTTCGCCCTTCGGCATTCACATCGATGGATGCTGCATCATCAACAAATCTAACGAAGTGAGGAGAGCCAGTATTGAGAAACAGGTCGTTATCGATCGTTTCTGGTGTTTGAACGGGTTGCATTGATAGTCGAACCCAAACTTGATGTTCTCCAATTTCTTCGATAGAAGCTTCGTGAAGACCATCGAATGCTTGGAAGCTGAAGTTGTATTTGCCTGGATTTAGTTTGTGTGCAAAAGCTGCAGCGCATCTACCGCCGTTCCCGCACATTGAGCCTTCATATCCATCGGCATTGAAATAAATCATTCGGAAATCAAATTCAGATTCGTTTCTAAACAGGATCAGACCGTCGCCACCGATTCCAAAACGACGATTGCAGAGTTTCTGAATTAATGCACTGTTTTGGCTATCGAATTGTTTCTGTCGGTCGTCGACAATAATGAAATCATTTCCTGTTGCCTGAAACTTGAAAAACTGCAATGTCATGAACGTAATTGTTTGATCGTGTTTTCGTCGGTAATCCTTTGGTAAGGCATAAACCGGTCGGTTGGATAGATTCTATAAAAAAAGTTGCCGCTTCTAAGGATCAGAGTTCCATTGAGGTCGAAAAGCTTGGTGATATCTTCAGGATTTAAACCAAAGCTGATGATTCCGTTTCGGATGAGTTTGAATCCTTTGAAATTTACAGGCGATTGCCAGAATTCGAGGCGAAAAGTATTTTCGTTGGTATTTTGCCCACCTTGAAAGACATTTAGCAAAGAGTCTGTTTTAATGGATTGACTGGGCTTCCCGATGATAGAGGCTTCAATCAGAATACTTTTCAAAAGCTCATCGCGTCGTACGACAATTTCTTCATTAGTATTTGAAGTTGATGGTAATGAATCTGTACTACTCGGAGCTATGAAACTTGAATCGGCAAAAGTTCCTTCTTGGTAATTGGATGGACTAGGAGTTAAAGGTGTCGATTTATTGACTTTGCGAGATTTGGATTCAAACTCCGTGGTTAAATCAACAATGGTATCTATGGAAGAATTGTTCTCATTAGAACCAAACAGTCGAGAAGGACTGAAATCGTTCATAATTAAAAACACAATTCCAATTGCGGCGAGCATGCCGAACAGAATTCCGCTTAAAAAAGAACCAGGAGTCCTCATGAATCCATAAAAATTGTTAAAAATCAGGAGCTTCAACAACAGATATTGAGGCGATCCGTTTCGGGTACAAACCTAAGTCATTTTAAGTTGCAGTTGTTCCTGTTAAAAGAACTCAGTTAACACTTGAGTGTTCATGAAGAACTGCAAAAATGGCAGGGCATAATTTTTGAGAACCCAAAACTTTAGTCAATTATCCAACTTTTATGAAAAAAATCCTGTCTTCATTGCTCATTGCATGCCTAGGCGGTTTTGCAGCTTTGAGTTTAAACCACTTTGTTTATCAAAACAACACTTCAGAAAAAAGCCGACTTATTCAGGAGAGAATTCCTGTAAAATTGACAGCCGGAAATGGTTCACAATTGGCTTCAGCACCAGACTTCACACAATCGGCTGAAATGTCGGTGAATGGTGTAGTTCACGTAAAAACGCTTGTTTCTGGAAATCGGAACTACGATCCATTTTTCGATTATTTCTTTGGAAATCCATACCGCAATTCGCCGAATCAACCAACAGCTTCTGGTTCGGGAGTAATTATATCTGAAGATGGCTATATCGTTACTAACAATCACGTGATCGCCAATGCAGAAAAAGTTGAAGTTGTATTAAACGATAAAAGAGAATATCAAGCTACCGTAATTGGTCGTGATCCAAATACTGATTTGGCGTTGTTGAAAGTAGATGCGAAAGGGCTTCCATTTATTTATTATGGAAATTCGGATGATGTTAAAGTTGGAGAATGGGCACTTGCCGTGGGCAATCCGTTTAGTTTAACCTCAACAGTTACGGCTGGGATTATCAGCGCTAAAGGACGAAACATTAACATACTGAATGAGAAATTCGCCATTGAATCATTTATTCAAACTGATGCTGCGGTAAATCCTGGAAACAGCGGAGGAGCTTTGGTAAATGCGAAAGGTGAATTGATTGGAATAAATTCAGCCATCGCGTCCAATACAGGATCTTACTCGGGTTATTCCTTTGCGATTCCAGTGAATATCGTTAGAAAAGTAGTTGCCGATTTGTTAGAATATGGTGATGTTCAGCGTGCATTTATTGGGGTTGTGCTTGAAGATCTTGATGCAAAACTCGCATCCAAAAAAGGCATTGAAAACATCAAAGGTGTTTATGTTGCTGGCTTAAATGCTGGAGGAGCTGCAGAAGAGGCGGGCATTAAACAGGGCGATGTGATTTTGAAAATTCAAGACGCAATCGTGAACAATCTACCTGAATTGCAGGAGCAGATTGGCCGTTATCGTCCTGGTGATAAAGTAGAACTCACTGTGAATCGCGAAGGAGATGTGAAAGTGATTCCTGTTGTTTTGAAAAATAAAAACGGAGATACACGCTTGATTCGATACTCAGAATCAATTGCCAATGAACTTGGAGCAGAATTCATGGCACCGAGTGATAAAGAGAAAAGCACGCTTCGATTCGAAAAAGGTTTGAAAGTGGCGAAACTCAAAGAAGGCAAACTCAAGCGAATTGGAATTCGTGAAGGCTTTATCATCACTCACATTGGCGATAAACCTGTAGATTCAATTGAAGATTTAACCAACGCGTTAAAATCGGAGCGCAGAGGAATGTTGATTGAAGGGATTTATCCAAATGGAACAAGGGCTTATTACGGTCTCGGGATTTAGTAAGTAATCAACAAAAGCACAAAGGTCTTTCTGAAAAATATCCAGAAAGACCTTTTTTTTGTGTCTGATCGGGAGTGTAAATTGCTAATTTCGCAACGCAAAAATTAAAGCCCTTTCATATGTCACAAAACGGTTCGGGAGTACTTCCAAACAATTACGAAACTGAGTTACAAGAGTGGATTCAAGACGAAAAAGCTGCCATTGAACTGATTCACATTGTTGGTCAGTTATGGTTCGAAAAAAGTATCGAATTGGTGATTTTTCGTAATCAGTTGGTAGATAGAAGTGCAAGTGAAATCCTAAACCTTCACAACTACGCAAGAACAATTGTTGGCCGACCGATTGCGATTCAAGATACAATCATTTTGGCGCGTGAAATCTTCAATAAAGAGATTGCTCCATCAAGAATTGATATCGGTCGCTTGGCGACAGAATGGCTTAACGAAAAGGCACTTTATCCTTCATCTGTTGAATTTATCAATGATAAACTTGCAGCATTTTTGGGTAACGACAAGCGCGTATTAACGCCTAAAGATGTTGTGCTTTATGGATTTGGTCGAATTGGTCGAATTGCTGCTCGCGAAATCATCGCACAAGCAGGAAAAGGAGAACAACTTCGTTTGCGTGCGATTGTAACCCGCAGCAATTCTGATGAAGACATCACAAAACGTGCAGCATTGCTTAGAACGGACTCTGTGCACGGTCCATTCCCTGGAACTATCATCGAAGATCTTGAGAATAAGGCATTGATCATCAACGGGCATACTGTTAAAATGATTGCTGCTTCAGATCCTGCAGCTGTTGATTATCATGCCTATGGAATTGAGAATGCTTTGTTGATCGACAACACAGGTGTAACACGCGACAGAAAAGGATTATCGGAGCATCTTAAATCACAAGGCATTTCGAAGGTTTTGTTAACAGCTCCAGGCAAAGGTGATATTCCTAACATCGTTTATGGAGTTAACCAATCATCAGCCGATAAAGACAATGAAACGATTTTCTCTGCAGCATCTTGCACAACAAATGCAATTGTGCCAGTATTGAAAGTGATTCAAAAGAATTTAGGCATTGTTAGTGGGCACATCGAGACTATTCATGCTTATACCAATGACCAAAACTTGTTGGACAATTACCACAAGAAATACCGTCGTGGTCGTGCAGCGGCATTGAACATGGTGATCACAGAAACAGGTGCAGGAAGTGCCGTTTCTAAAGTTATTCCTGAACTAGCTGGAAAATTAACTTCCAATGCAGTTCGTGTTCCTGTGCCGAATGTTTCTTTGGCAATTTTGAATCTTAAAATTGAATCAGCAACATCGAAAGATGACCTCAACAGCCTACTTCGCAATGCCGCATTGAAAGGCGAATTGGTTGAACAGATTCAATTTTCGATGTCGCAAGAATTGGTTTCTTCTGACCTTGTTGGAAATTCTTGTGCATCAATTGTAGATAGTCCTGCAACGATCGTTTCAGACGACAACAAATCGATTGTGTTGTATGTATGGTACGACAATGAATATGGATATACTCGTCAGGTTGTTCGTTTTGCGAAATACTTGGCTGAAGTAATTCGTTTAACTTACTATTAATCGGTCATCGATAAAAGAAAAAGGGCTGCTTTGAATGTTTTAGAGCAGCCCTTTTTCTTTGAATATTAAGAAGATTTAATCTAGCAATGAAGCAATGATTTTCTCTACTGAAATTCCTTCGGCTTCAGCTTTGTAATTTCTGATGATGCGGTGACGAAGAATGGCTGTTGCAACTGCGTTCACATCTTCAATATCGGGCGAATATTTCCCACGAATGGCAGCATGGCATTTTGCGCCAAGCACCAAGAATTGTGATGCACGTGGACCGGCTCCCCACGCGAGATACTTCTTCACCATTTCTGGTGCATGACCAGAGTTGGCGCGTGTTTTCACGGCAAGTTTCACGGCATATTCTAGCACATTGTCGGATACAGGAATTCTGCGCACAAGGTCTTGGTAAAACAAGATTTCCTCGGCACTGAGAATTGAATTTAGCTCAATCTGCTCATCTGATGTTGTGCTTTTTACTACACGAATTTCATCTTCTAAAGATGGGTAATCAACCCAAATATTGAACATAAAACGGTCGAGTTGGGCTTCAGGGAGCGGATATGTACCTTCTTGTTCGATTGGGTTTTGCGTTGCCAAAACGAAGAAAGGCTTTCCAAGTTCGTAACGCTTTCCAGCTGCTGTTACTGCCTTTTCTTGCATCGCTTCAAGTAGCGCAGCCTGTGTTTTTGGCGGTGTACGGTTGATCTCATCTGCCAAAATGATGTTGGCGAACAGAGGACCTTTGATGAATTTGAATTGTCGATTTTCATCTAAAATTTCGGTTCCTACAATATCCGAAGGCATCAAATCGGGCGTAAACTGGATGCGGTTGTAATCTAAACCGAGCACTTTAGAAATGGTGGTTACCAATAAAGTTTTAGCCAAACCAGGCACACCAACAAGTAGACAATGGCCTCTGCTGAAGATTGAGATAATTACATCCTTTACCACATCATCCTGACCGATAACCACTTTACCGATTTCAGCATTGAGTCGGCTGTAAGCATCCTTTAATCCGTTTATAGCTTCCACATCGGAAGCGAATTTCTGTTGCATATCTTTAGGTGATATTGAATTTACTGGGTTTTCCAGTCGTTAGCGAAATCGCATGCGTTAAATATCGGGTCGATACGAACATAGAATGATTTACGTTTCCTTTCGATCCAATCCTGGACTCTTTTTTCACGTTTTTCGTTTTCTGCAGCTGCCATAATTTTCTGGTAATCATCGTCCAGGTTGGCAACATGGGGCTTTGTTCTTGAGCGGAGCATCACGATTCGATACGCTTCCTTTTTCTCTCCAGCGCGTACGAGAACTGGATCAGAAATTTCACCTTCTTTGAGTTTATCCACTACAAAGAAAAGGCTTTGGTCCATTTGAGAAATCTCGAAAAATGTTGAACCTGAAGCTGCATTTACCATTACACCTCCATTGTTTTTGGATTCAGCATCATCGGAAAATTTGTTGGCAGCCTCTTCGAAACTGATAGTACCGAGACGAACTTCGCGCAACACGCTATCTAGTTGAATTCGGGCTTTATCGAGATCAGTAGCTGATGGTTTTGGTGACAGGAGGATATGGCGAACATTGATCGTCTCCCCTCTTCTTTCGATCAATTGGATGATATGAAAACCGTACGTTGATTCGATCACTGGGGAAATCTCCTTGCCTTTAAGTTCGAAAGCTGCTGCTTCGAATTCAGGTACTAAATCGCCTCTTCCAACGAAGCCTAATTCACCGCCCTTAGCAGCAGAACCTACATCTTCTGAGTAGAAAGCTGCCATGGAAGCAAAGCTTTTACCGTCAAGAATCTTCTGGCGGATATCAGATAGTTCCTTTCGAACTCGTTCCTTTTCGGCAATATTGATTGGTGGTTTTCTAAGGATTTGAGCGACTTGAATTTCGCTTTCAACAAATGGGAGGCTGTCTTTTGGGATTTTGTTGTAGAATTCCTTCACTTCGGCTGGAGACACTTTGATTTCACCAGCAAGTTTTGATTGCATTTGTTGTACGAGCAATTGCTCTCTGATTCGGTCTTTGAAGTCGTCTTTGATTTGAGTGATAGACTTTCCAAGGTATTTTTCCAATTCTTCAACGGAGCCAATTTGGTTTACAAAGAATCTAATTTTCTTATCCAATTCTTGGTCAACCTGAGCATCCGTAACTTCGATACTGTCTTTTTCTGCTTGGTTGAGCAGAAGTTTTTGGAGGATGATATCTTCGAGAACCGCGCACTTCAAGTTGGTGTCAACTACACCGTTTTGCGCTTGAATTTGTTGAACTTGGGCTTGTAATTCGGAATATAGGATTGGTTTTTCGCCAACCACAGCAATTATTTTATCAATCATTCCATTCGTAGGCTGAGCATTCAATTGCCCAGCAAACAGCATGATCAGTGCTGAGATGGTAAAAATATTAACGTGTAGTTTGTAGAATTTCAAAGTCTTTTTCATTAAGTGCATCATTGTAAACATCTCGCTGCATTTGTTCTACAAGCTTGATTTTACGCTTATTAAGGATGATATTCCGGATATTTCCCTTTTCGTAACTGAGTGGCGCGCTGCTCTCTTTCACTAAGAATCCGGTAACCGAAACAAAGTAACGGTAATCTTTATCTTTTATGTCGAGGGATCTCTGATTTCGATTGAATTTTTCAATGGAGTAGTCGGTAATCGGTATTTCTTTGAGTACATCATCGAACAGCAGCCAATTGGCATCATCGAGCAAGTAATTGACAGCATACATCTTGCAGTATTGTTCGAGTTTGTTGCGATCGGACGCAACTTTGCTATTAAACCATTTTCCTGCCTTATCGCCATTTGGAGAGGTCACAGGCAACTTGATGTAACGAAGCCTTATAATGTTACTTTTCAATTCAAAATTTGCTGGATTGCTTTTGTAATAGGCTTCGATCTCCGTTTCTGCAACAATGGTATCAAGCTTTTGGCGCACCAACTCGCGTTCGTAGGCATAAATCAACAATGAAGCACGATAGTCTTCGATTTGTTGGTTAACGTCCTTCTGTTCATCCGTTAGATTATTCTCAGCCCTTTTAAGCACTAGATTCCTGCGAATCCATTGGTCGATATATTCCTGTGCGATTTGTGCGCTGTCTTTCGGCAATAAACCATAAGGAACCGCGCGAGCAACCTCCGACTTGTATAAATATTTATCATACACCTTCGCCACAGCATCTTTGGAAGCATCGTTTCCTCCACAAGCGCTGATAAAAAAGGCAATACTGATAAGAATAAATAAGGAAAATCGCATGGGGAACGAAACTACAAAGAAACAAGGAGGCAGAAAAAAGCCCGGATGAAAAAAATCCAACCGGGCTTTCATGGTATTTTGATATTAATTACTTGATGGAATTGAAGATTTCCTTGTTTACTTCCACCTTGTATTTCGCACGAAGTTCTTTAATCCATTCTTGCTCCAAAGAAGTTTGGTAATCGGCAGTGATCAAACCGCGTGCTTCAGAAAGCGACTTTGGCATTGGCTCCATCACTTTTTTGTATTCGATGAATGTTACAGTTCCATCGGCATTTACCTTATTTTCCGTAACTCCAACTTTCCAAGCTTGTGCATCGATCAGTTCGTTATCACCTTTCGAGTAAACGCCTTCTTCAACTTGAAGATTGAGCAAAGATGTTTTATTGATTTCTTTGGTTATGTCGTCGTTTGTGTAGCCTTTCTTGGCACGTTTTTCAACCATTTTACGTGTTTTAGAAGCTATTTTGGCATCCTTCATTTTGTAGGTCACCGCTTCAGTACGTTCGCCCCACATGTATTTTGCACGGTTTTGATCGTGGAAGTTTTTCAATCCTGAGCTATCACGAATGGCTTTCGACCATACGTTTTCGTCTGTAATTTCGAAAAGGAGGATACCATCGCGGTATTCGTTCATTAACAATCTAAAATCAGGATACTTCTGTTCCAATCGGGCATCTTCGTAATTGATGATTTTATCCACCTTGTAACCATCATAAGCCTTACGAATCAAACCTTCAACAGTTGATTCTTTCGGTTGCTTTGACTGATTATCGGCAAGGAATTTAGCCAAATCGGCTTGAGTATACGTTTCAGTGCCGATCGAGAAAAGCTTCTTGGTTAAACCAGCAACTGCGGTATTCGACCATTTTCCGTTGATGTACGAAGTGTCAATTTTAGAAATCAATTCATCTAAAGACTTAGGATCTTCAGTGAAGTTGTTTTCTGTTTTCACACGTGCAATCACAGCATTTCGGCTCACCTGTGAACGTGAATCTTTGGTGATTTTTTGTTTCAATTCGGCTTTCACCTCGTCAAAAGTTTGGATACCTTTTCGATCGAGACGCTTGATGATGTGCCATCCGTAAGGTGAACGAACGGGCTCAGAAATCTGGTTGTTTTCTTTTAATTCGAATGCTGCTTTCTCGAATTCAGGTACCATTTTACCTGTTCCAAACCAAGGAAGTTGACCACCTGTTTTACCTGAAGTACGGTCGTCGGAGAAATTTTGAGCCAATACTCCGAAATCTTCACCATTGCGTGCTTTGGCAAGTAATTCTTCGATCTTCTTTTTGCTTGAAGCAACAACCGAATCGGGTGCACCATCAGCAATTTTAACCATGATGTGCGCTGCCTTTACCTGACCTTGAGCATCGCGAACATCTGTTACTTTAAGGATATGGTATCCGAAACGGGTGCGAACTGGGAAAGTGATTTGACCAATTGAGTTGCTGTAGGCTGCATTTTCAAATGGGTAAACCATCATCATTGAAGTAAAGTAACCAAGATCTCCACCATTTTGCTGACCTGAAGGATCGTCGGAATTCTGACGTGCTAGGTCGGCAAAATTTTCACCTTTGATCAATCTGTTTCGGATTGATAGCGCCTTGTTATAGGCTGCAAGTGTATCTTTCGGTGTTGGATCGGTTCCAAGTTTAATGAGGATATGGCTTGCACGAACGTCTTTTTTCATGCGCTCGTATGCTTCTTCAATTAGCTTTTCATTTACGTCTTTATCCGACAAATAAGGTTGAGCCAACTGACGACGGTAGCCTTTCAATTCGTTGATAAATGCTTTGGTGGTGTCTTTACCAACAACCTTAGCAGCCTTCACTTTCAACTTGAAGTTGATGAACAATTCTAGATAATCTTCAAGCGCTTTGCGGTCGTTTGGACTGTCTTTCGGATTGTTTTTTCGGTAGATGCTTTCGAATTCGCCTTTGGTTACCTCGTCTCCACCAACGGTAAGGAGAACGGGATCAACAACTTCAACTTGAGGCGGAGGCGAAGCAACAACTGTAGGAACAGTGTTCTTTTTCCCTGAAGCAGGTTTCTTTCCTGCGGTCTGGGCTACAAGTGTAGAGCAGGCCATGATGAGCCCAAGACCCAAAATACTGAATTTACGATACATATCTTTTCTTAAGAGCCTGCGAAATTAGCAGAAGACCCGCATTTAACAAAACAAATTTTCGATTAATACTGAGCCAATTTGATGGATCCTTAACCTGTTAAATGATGTTTTTCAGAAAAAAATTACGATATATTTGCGCAAACAGTCTTTTGAAGTGCAATGGAAACAGGAGATGGAATCATTGACTTTACCGAGAAATTACCTGGGAAAGTCAATTCAACGGAGCAAGAAAGAAACAATAGAATCATCAATTCTTCGGTTGCCTACATGGCTTCTGTCGCAATTGTTTTTATTTCTTTTTATCTAGTCACTGCCCTTTTTGCAAAGCGCAATAACCTGTTCTACAAACTCTATTTTTTCAAAGTTGAATTTACCCAGGATTATTCGCTCTGGGAAATTGGACCAGTACTAAAGACATTTTCAGCTGGGCCAATTTTTTGCTTAGTTGCCGGTTTGATCGCCTTTGGGGTGCAGAAGCTTTACAGAAAAAGACCCGGAATGTTAAAATTATTCTGGCTTTGGTTGGGAATTCATTACATCAATTTCTTTGCTGTTCAGTTGGTATTGATGCCGATTAAGGCGAATTCACAGGGTATCAATGCATCCTATTTAGGCATTGTTGCCGATTACATGTATGTTGAGGACTTCACGAAGTTGATTTTTTCAATTTTCGCTTCTTTGTTACTGATTTATGTTGGCTTTATTGCTGCAAAACCTTTCATTCAAATCACCAACAGTACACACCATATCAACAAAAACGAAAATAGGATTGTGTACCTTTTCCAAACCGTATTGTTGCCTTATCTGATTTGTTCGGGGATCACGATGATCTATTTCAGCGATGGATCGTTTATCCTCAATTTGGCCAGTGTGAGTACGATGTTGATCATGATCATTTCATTGTTTATCAACGGAATGAAAAACAGGATGATCATGATTTATCGATTGCCTGAAACAGGCCAGATCGAGAATAAATTTCTCATTATACTTTCATCAGTGTTGATTCTGATGAAAATCTTCCTCAACAACGGCGTTCGATTTTAATTCAGATAGGATGTATTTCCTAGAATTATCGGCTAGAATAATTCGGTGCTTCTCGGGTTACAGTTACATCGTGCGGATGGCTTTCGCGAACGCCTGCTGAAGTGATTCGGATAAACTTCTTTGTTTGCAAAGTGGCAATGTCTTTGGCACCACAGTAACCCATACCAGCGCGTAAACCACCGATAAATTGATAAAGCACTTCGCTCAAGGTTCCTTTGAAAGGCACTTGACCTACAATGCCTTCAGGTACCAATTTCTTGATATCATCTTCTGCATCTTGAAAGTAACGATCCTTCGAACCAGTTTGCATGGCTTCGATAGATCCCATACCGCGATAAGATTTGAACTTTCGTCCTTCGTAAATTATCGTTTCTCCCGGAGATTCCTCTGTTCCAGCGAACAATGAACCTGCCATGATACTTGAAGCACCGCCAGCCAAAGCTTTTACTAAATCGCCCGAAAATCGGATGCCACCATCAGCAATAACGGGAACTCCCGATCCTTTCAAAGCATGCGCTACATCTACCACTGCAGTAAACTGAGGAACACCAACACCAGCGATTACTCGTGTTGTGCAAATTGAACCCGGTCCAATTCCTACTTTAACAGCATCTGCGCCTGCTTCTGCCAACATCAAAGCTGCCTCTGGAGTGGCGATATTACCAACAACAACCTGCAAATCGGGCCATTTACTCTTTACGTTTTTCAGCATTTGAACCACTCCTTTCGAATGCCCGTGAGCAGTATCGATAATAATAGCATCAACACCTGCATTCTTCAATGCTTCTATCCTCTCGAGCGTATCGGCAGTAACACCAACTGCAGCAGCAACACGTAGGCGACCGAAATCGTCTTTGCAGGCATTTGGACGGAGTTTGTTTTTAATAATGTCTTTGTAGGTGATCAATCCAACCAATCGGTATTCAGAATCTACTACAGGCAGCTTTTCGATTTTATAATCTTGCAGCATTGCCTCTGCCTTGGTGAGATTGGTTTCTGTGGTGGTGATTAAATGTTCGGAAGTCATTACTTCTCTCACCGGTTTATTGAAGTGTTTCTCGAAACGAAGATCTCGGTTAGTGATGATTCCAACCAATTTTCTTTGTTCGTCAACAACTGGGATTCCACCAATTTTGTATTCCTTCATCAGTGCGAGTGCATCTGAAACTACAGCGGTTTCTGATAAAACTACCGGATCGATGATCATGCCGCTTTCAGAACGCTTTACTTTTTTCACCTCGGCAGCTTGTTGCGCAATCGGCATGTTTTTGTGTAAAACGCCAATGCCACCTTCTTGCGCAATTGCTATCGCCAATGCCGATTCCGTAACGGTATCCATGGCTGCAGAAACAATTGGAACATTCAGTTTTATTTTCTTAGTAAACCAAGAACTGATGTCTGTTTCGCGTGGTAAAACTTCGGAATAATCTGGTACGAGAAGCACATCATCGTACGTAAGTCCTTCGCTAATCTGGAATGGGCTATTCATGGCAACCGGGTGTCGGGGTTTGTCCCGAATTGCGCGCAAATATAGGAGGATTTCCCGCCCAGAAATGGGCAGGAGGCAAATTTAATATTCAGCGTTATTTTTTACCCACAACGAGCTCAATAAGATCTTCTTCTTTAAGCCATTTGTTTGCAAGTTCACGAAGATCAGATGCTGTTGCTGAACGAATTGCTTCGGTGTAGCGGTCGTAATAGTTATCCTCGAGATGATATAAATACAAAGCCTTAAAGCGTTCGATACGTTCGAAAGGACCATCAAAACTCTTCAGTAATGTTCCTAGCAAGTAATTTTTCACCAGGTCTAATTCTTCATCTGGAATTAATTCGTTGCGAAGGACCTCTAATTCGAAGTAAATTTCCTTCAAAGCATCAACGGTAACATCTGTGCCCACTTCGGTTGAAATATAGAACCAACCATCGTTTTCATATGCTACAACTCCAGCACCGATTCCGTAAGTATAGCCTTTGTCTTCGCGGATATTGCTCATTAATCGTGATCCAAAATATCCACCCAAAATGGTGGTGAGAATTTTCATTCCAAAATAATCAGGATGGCGTCGATCGAACATTCTACGGCCAATGCGAATTGCCGATTGAATGGCATCATCTTTTTCGATGAAATGCACTCTTTCTTGGCTTGCAATGGGCGTTAATTCTGAATTCGAACTAAAAAATGAAGGTTCAGAAATTTGCACCTTTCCTAAAATGTGTTCTGTTGATACTAAAACAGATTGATCAACAAATCCGCTAAACATGATGAACGATTTGTTGAGTTGATAATGCACTTTGCGGAATTCGACCAATTCGTTAAGTTGAACATTTTGGTAAGTCTGTTCATCGAATGAAGCACCATACGGAGATCCTTTAAACACAAGTTCTTGGAAGGCTTTTCCTGCCACAAAAGATACCTTACCAAGATTGATGCGGTATTTTTGAATTCGGTTTGAAATCATAATCCTCCATTCGTTTTCAGGAAGATTGGCCTCTTGGATGATTTCAAGAATTACAGGGAGCGTTTCGTCGAAATAACGCTTGAGTGTGTACAGCGTTATGGATGCAAAATCTTTGTCGTGATCTAGTTCTAGAAATGCTCCATAATTGTCGATGGCATCAGCTATTTCAGCAGCAGAATGCTTTGATGTTCCTTCTTGCATCATGGCAGAAGTGAACGATGGAACTAATGGATTTCCATGCTGTGCAGAGCCTGCATAAAAAACGAATTCAGCTCTGATAACTTCTTGTGAGCCCATGTTGAGCACCCAAATTGGCAAACCATTCGAAAGTGTGACTTTCTCTGGTGCTGAATATTGCACTCCTTCAATAGCTACAGCTATCGGAGCCATTGTTCTATCGGGCTGCATCATGGTTTCTTTTTGTAATAAAGTGTTGAACAATTCTCTTGGCGCAAGATGGTTTTGGCTGCTAGATGGATAGACTCAGAAGTAACGGCTAGAATTTTATCAATTTCAGAGTTTACCAATGCCGCATCTCCCATGAGTTCTGCAAATGCTAGATTCATGGCTTTGTTGAGCACACCCATTTCTCCGAAAACATGCGACGATTCTGACTTGTTTTTAACTTTCGAAAGTTCGGATTCGGGAATGCCTTGTTCGATGATCTTTGAAATTTCTTGCTGAATGGCTTCATCGGCCTGTTCGCAGTTGTAGCCTTCTTTGATTCGACCAGAAACTACAAACAAACCTGGATCGTAATTGCCTGTAACGAAAGCATTGATTTCACTAAACATTTCCGAACCTTTTACCAATGATTGATACAGTCGAGAAGAAGTTCCGCGGCCGAGTATATCCGACAATAAATCCTGGCTGTAGTAATCGTTGTGGTTTCTTCCAACCATATGATAGACCTTGTGAATGGCATCGGAAGGAACTTCACGTTCAACGCTAAGGTGTCTTGGTGCTAATTGAACAGGTTCGGTTGGTAGATTTCGAGGTTGTTTTGTGCCTGAAGGAATAGGTTTAAACCATTTTTCGGCGAGTTGTTTCACCTGTTCGGTTTTGATGTTTCCAGCAACGACTAGAATGGCATTCGACGGATTGTAAAAACGATTGAAGAATGCACGAACGTCTTGCATTTGGGCATCAGAAATATGGCTAATTTCCTTTCCGATGGTTGCCCATTGATATGGATGAACTTGGTAAGCCAATGGACGAATAAGCAACCATTCATCACCATAAGGCTGGTTGAGATAGCGTTGTTTAAATTCTTCGATCACCACATTGCGTTGTACTTCTAGGCTTTTCTCAGAAAATGCAAGACTAAGCATTCGGTCTGATTCGAGCCAAAAGCCTGTTTCGAGATTTTCGGCGGGCAATGTGAGGTAATAATTGGTGATATCGTTGTTGGTGAAGGCATTGTTTTCGCCTCCAACTTCTTGCAATGGAGTATCGTAATTCGGAATATTGACTGAACCTCCGAACATCAAGTGTTCAAACAAATGGGCGAATCCGGTTTGATTGGGATGTTCGTCGCGAGCACCTACATCGTACAAAATATTGATGCAGGCCAAAGGTGTGGAAGCATCTTCATGAACAATGACTTTTAGTCCGTTGTTGAGCGTAAATCTTTCGAATGAAATCATGCGACGCAAGGTAGATTAGAAATGCAAATGAAAATTTTGAAGGGTATTGAAATTCCTCACAATTGCACTTGAATAAATATTGCGGCACAAAACTTCCGGCAGTGGTTGAGCCGGATATCCTGCACATCCCGAAGGGTGGGCAGATAAGAGGCGAAAACACGACCCTGCCTTAGAAAATGTTCAGATAAATCTTAAATGATGGAGGCAGGGAGCCGGCAAAAAAATCAACTCTTTGTAAAACACCTATAGCGTCGAGACTAGCCATGAACTGAGCTGAAATTGATTGATAGCATTTGGTTGATGGATCACATGATTTGGAATTAATCTTACCTTTCGATCCTTAAAATCGTGTGCTAAGTTTTATGAAAGAATTGATTGAAAAAGTTTGGGAGAACCGTGAAATGCTTCAGGATTCGGCTGTTCAGGAGAATATCAGACAGGTAATTGAAGATTTGGACAAAGGGAATATTCGAGTTGCCGAACCAACTGCTAATGGTTGGATGGTGAATGATTGGGTAAAAAAAGCTGTGATCATGTATTTTCCAATTCAAAAAATGCAAACCATTGAAGTTGGGCCTTTTGAATTTCACGATAAAATGGAGCTCAAAAAAGGGTATGCAGAACTTGGTGTACGGGTTGTGCCACATGCAATTGCGAGATATGGAAGCTTTTTGGCTCCGGGAGTAATCATGATGCCTTCGTATGTGAATATCGGTGCGTATGTTGATTCAGGAACAATGATCGATACTTGGGCGACAGTAGGCAGTTGCGCGCAAATCGGAAAAAATGTTCACCTCAGCGGAGGTGTAGGAATTGGTGGTGTTTTGGAGCCTGTGCAAGCTGCTCCTGTAGTGATTGAAGACGATTGTTTTATTGGGTCGCGTTGCATCGTGGTAGAAGGCGTTCGTGTTGAAAGAGAAGCCGTTTTAGGTGCGAATGTGGTTTTAACAGCTAGCACTAAAATCATCGATGTAAGTGGACCTGAACCTGTTGAATACAAAGGGATTGTTCCATCAAGATCGGTGGTAATTCCGGGCAGTATTCCTAAAACATTTGCGGCTGGGACCTATCAAGTTCCTTGTGCATTAATTATTGGAAAAAGAACCCAAAGTACAGATCTAAAAACCTCATTAAATGAGGCATTGAGAGAATATAATGTAGCAGTTTAAATGATGAAAAATCAAATTTCAACCATCGCCATTTCATTGGCGGTAATTCTGGGATGTTATATTCTTGGGAATTCTTATTTACAATCGAAACGTGAACCTAGCAAAATTGCAGTAACAGGGTTGGCGAGTAGAGATTTTGGCTCCGACATGATCGTTTGGTCAGCTGGTTTTTCGAGACGTGCTTTTGATTTGCAGGAAGCATTTAACGCATTAAAAGCAGATCAAGCTCGTGTTAAATCTTACCTAACAGGCAAAGGCATCAATGCCAATGAAATCGTTTTTTCGGCAGTTGATATTGGGAAAGAATTTGAAACCAAAAGATATCCAGATGGGTCTGAGACTTCTTCTTTTGGAGGATATCGATTAACCCAGAAGGTGAATATCGAATCTAAAAAAGTGGATCAAGTTGAATTGGTTTCACGTGAAGTGACTGAATTAATCAATGAAGGAATCGAATTGTATTCTGACGCGCCACGTTATTATTACACCAAACTTGCAGATTTAAAAATCGATTTACTTGCTGCTGCAGCCAAAGACGCAAGAATTCGGGCTGAAAAAATTGCAGAAAATGCAGGCGCTTCATTGGAAAATATGGAAACTGGTGAAATGGGTATATTTCAAATTACTGGTCAGAATAGCAATGAAGATTATTCTTGGGGTGGAACCTTCAATACAGCATCAAGAAATAAAACTGCATCGATTACAGTGCGCGTTAATTTTGCACTCGATTAATTTGAAATGCCAACAAAGAAGCGGATTTTAATTCTGCAAACAGCTTTTACTGGGGATGTGATTTTATCGACTCCCATTGCTGAAGCGATTCACCATTTCGATCCATCAATCGAAATTGATTATTTGGTCAGAAAAGGCAACGAAGGACTTTTCAAAAATCATCCTTTCGTTAAAAATGTTTTGGTTTGGGATAAATCGAAAAATAAATACAAGAATTTATTCTCGATTCTGATGCAAATCAGGCGAAACCATTATTCGGTTTTGGTTAATTGCCAGCGCTTTGCTGCTTCTGGATTACTTACTATTTTCTCGGGTTCAAAAAAGACAATTGGATTCGATAAAAATCCTTTTTCTATATTCTTTCATCACAAGATCAAACATGATATTGGAGCAGGGATGCACGAATGTGAGCGGAATTTATCCTTGCTAAAACCATTGAACATTTCGGGCAAAATCCGACCTGTACTTTATCCAAATGGCAATTCTGTAAATCCAACGCGACCGTATGTTACACTTTCTCCAGCTTCGGTGTGGTTTACCAAACAATGGCCCAAAGAAAAATGGATTGAATTGATCCAAAGAATCCCCAAGATTTATTCTATTTATTTTTTGGGTGGCCCTTCCGACAAAAGTCTTTGCGACGAAATCATCCAACAAAGTGGAAACGAGAAAGCAGAAAACTTGTGTGGGAAAATTACATTGCTCGAATCTGCATCCTTGATTAAAGATGCAGAAATGAATTATGTAAATGATTCAGCTCCTATGCATTTGGCATCGGCAGTGAACGCTCCTGTTGCGGCCATCTATTGCAGTACAGTGCCTGCATTTGGATTTGGACCACTTTCAGATCAATCTTCAACCATAGAAACAGAAGAAAAACTCACTTGCCGACCTTGTGGTTTGCATGGTAAAAAAGCGTGTCCTGAAGGCCATTTTCGTTGTGCATTAACAATCGATGTTCAAAGGCTGTTGAGTTTGCTACCAAACGCTTCGTAAAAAGGCTATTTTTGCAGCCGTTTTGGCT